>NZ_KN050825.1:0-188640 GCF_000746205.1 Halorubrum sp. BV1 | reverse complement strand
CGGCTGTGAGAGTGATCGGGAGGTCGGCTGTGAGAGTGATCGGGAGGTCGGCTGTGAGAGTGATCGGGAGGTCGGCTGTGAGAGTGATCGGGAGGCTACCTGTGACCGGAGGGCACTCGTGACCGGAGCGGTTCCGGCCGTCGTCCTCGTCGGACTCGGGGGCGCGCTCGGTGCCGCGGCCCGCCACGCGGTCGGGATCCGGATCGAGGGACGGCTGTCGGTCACGGTCGTCAACGCACTCGGTAGCCTCGCGCTCGGCGGAACGCTCGCCACGCCGATCGGGTCCGCGGGAACGCTTCTCGCCGCTGTCGGGTTCTGCGGGGCGTTCACCACATTCTCCTCATTCGCCGTAGAAACCGTCTCGACCGCTGCCGGCGGATCGAGCGGCCGTGCCGCCCGCTTTGCGGCCGTAAATCTTGTCGTCGCGCTCTGTGCGTTCCTCGTTGGAACGCTGCTCGCCGGAGCGCTCGCCGGCGGCCTCGGCTGAGTGGGGTTCGACGCGGTCCCGCCGCGCCGCGGTGCTCCCCGGCGTGCGAGCGAACGACAGGTACAGGCCGCTCCGTCTCGTACCCGGTTCCGTGACCGACGACGCTGACTCCGGCCCGCGAACCGCCCCAGACGGCGACACCGCGGTCGGTGAGGAGGAGCGAGCCGTCGACGGCGAGAGGAACGCGGGCGGCGACGACCCCGTCGCGTTCGGTGACCTCTCGCTTCCGCAGCGCGTCTTCGTCGCGGCCGTCCAGAACCCGACTCGCGGCCTCGCTATCCTCGGACTGCTCGCGTTCGCGTTCTCGTTTTACATCGCGTTCTGGCTCGCGTTCCCGCGCATCGCGGCGCTCGCGTCGGCCGTCGGTGCCGTCCTCGTCGCGCTCGTCGCGCTCGTCTACGTCGCGTCAGACCGGATGGCTGCGTAGGCGGCCGCATCTCGCCCTCCCGTCACGGGTGCGGCTCGTAGAACTCCCGAAGCGCGCCGCCGAACTCGTCGGCGAGCGTCGCGACGGCGTCGCCGACTAACACGTCGCGGTCGCTGAAGGCGCGGTCCACCTGTGCCCCGAGCGCGACGTCGGTGGCGGCGTCGCTTTCGAGGTAGTCGCGAACGGTCGTGAACGCGCGTTCGCGCTCGACGACGTACCGATCCCCGTCGATGAAGGGTCCGTACGTGTCCGGATCGACGTCGTCGGCGTACGACTCGTAAAAGCTCTCCGCGTGGTTTTTGACGGCGACGGGCGGCCCCTCGTGCCGCTCGACTGCGGGGCGCTCGGCCACCTCCAGTTCGGCGTATAGCGCGGCCCGTCGGACCGGACCGTTCCATCCGCCTATGCCGCCCGCGTCCTCACTCCCCGACCCGTTCTCGGCGGTGTCGCGTGGCGCGGTTCCGTGAGGCACTGTATCAGAGTCGTCGCTCACCATCGCCTGTGCCCGAAGCACGTCGAACCCGTGGGCGTCGAGCCCGCGTACGATCCCGTCGAGGGACCGACGGAGCTGTGGCCACAGCTGGTCGTCGACCAGATCGGGTGCGTCGAACGTCACCGCCACCGGCGTCGTCTCTCGGCGATGCACGTGGTCGCGGACGCCCGCCGCGTCGAGCGGGTCGGGCGGTTCCGTCTCGAACAGCTCGATGCGCGGCGCGGCGAGCAGGTCGCGGGCGTAGTGCTGGAGCCGTGCGAGGTTCGCCGCCGAGAGGACCGCGGCCACGTTCCGCGTCGGGTCGGTCGGATCGACGACGACGAGGGGGTCGTCGAACGTCCGCTCGGCGTGGCTCTCCGGGTCGAACTCCATCGGGGGGTGCCAGCTTCGGGCGGACTCGACGAGCGGAACGAACCCGCCGAGTTCCAACACGAGCAGCTCGGTGAGGTAGCCGGAGAACCCCTCGGTACGGAGGTCGCTTCCGTACGCGCCGATACCCTTCAGAAACGCCTTCGCGAGCACCACGTCGTCGGCGAGGTCGTCGTCTAACCGAGCTGAGAGGTAGGCGTCGTGAAACGGCGTTCGGTCGACCGCGGAGACCAACTCGCCGGCGCTTTCCACGTCGTGACACGGAACCAGATCGACGTCGAACCCCTCATGGGACCCCTTCACGTAGGGGTGTTCGGCGTACTCCTCGTGTCCGTCCGGGAGCACCGCGTGGCCGACGGCGAGCCCGTACTCCTCCAGCTGCTCGCGGTTGAGGTCGGCGGCGAACCGGACGAACAGATCGATGTCGCGGTCGCCGGAGACCCACGTACCCCGCGCGGTCGATCCCACCTGCACCACGTCGGCGTCGACGGGGAGGTCGGAGATCGCCTCGCGGGCCCGCGCGACGAGGTCGACAGCGACCGATCGAAGCCGCTCCCGCTCCTCCGGTTCGGGGATGACCCGCTCGCGGATCCGATCCAGAACCGCGTCGAGGTCGGCCGCGTCGGTGTCGCTCATGGATCGACATCTCGCGGTCCGGCCGAAAACGTGTCGGTCACGGTCGGACTGGATTCCGGCGGAGTCGAAACGTCAGGGGGCGGTCGCCGTGTTCGACCGGGTTTCTGTCGACGAACTCCGTTGCGTGTCAACCCGCCTCCCCCGAGTCGGGCGGAAACGAAAGCCCTATCAAAACGAGTCGAGTATCCGGAACTGAGCCGAAGTAGCTCAGTTGGTAGAGCGCCTCGCTGTTACGACGCTCGGCGGGTTTCCCCCCGGACGTCACAGTCACGAGGCGGTCCCAGGTTCGAGTCCTGGCTTCGGCGCCTCTCTGTATTCTGATTTCTGAGCGACTACTGAACACGTCGAGGTAGATGTGTCTTGGACATCGGTTGTTCCGATTCGGTACGCTAAAGAGTCGGTCTCGTTTACCCCAGAGTACGGGCCCTTAGCTTAGTCTGGCTCAAAGCGTTCCGCTCATAACGGAATGATCGCTGGTTCAAATCCTGCAGGGCCCATTTTCTGCGGCAAACTACGTCACGAGCCACACGGGCGCGACCAGATGCCGCCTACTCCAGTAGCTCGACCAGTTCGTTCACGTCGTCGACGACCGCGTCGGCTCCGTTTTCGGCGAACGTCTCCCGTCCCGAATCCCCGGTCAAGCCGCCGGTGAGAACGCCGATCCCGTAGTACACGCGCGTCTCGTCGTCGGCGTCGGCGTTGCGCGCGGTCCGCACGTCGTCGAGGGTGTCGCCGGCGAAGGCGACGCGCTCGGCGTCGAACCGCTCTCCGAGCGCGACGAGCGCGTGCGGGTGCGGCTTCCCCTCCTCCCAGTCGTCCATCGTGAACCGCCGGTTATCAGGCACTTCGAGGCCGACGCGCGAGAGGGCGATCTCGGCTTCAGCGGCGGGTCGCCCGGTCACCACGCCCACGTCGAACCGCGCGGTCAGGTCCGCTATCGTCTCCGGGTCGACGAGCGTCGGCTCGTCGTGGATGTACCCCGGTGCCGAAAGCGGCGGGTCGCCGCCCTCGAGCTCCCGATATAACTCTTCGCCGAGATACAGCGCCTGAAACGTCTCGCGGAGCCGATCGCTGTCCAACCGGTCGGTGACTCGCGCCTCCTCGACGCCGGGGAGATCGCGCACGACGGCTCTCGCCGCGTCGAGCCCGCCGCCGCCCTCGGCCACCCGGTCGGTGAACGCCTCGACGCTCAGTTCGAGCCCCTCGCGGCGCGCCAGCACGTACAGGGCGGCCGCGTCCGTCAGCTCCCAGTCGTTGTTGAACCCGCCGGCGTTCTTGAACGACTGGACCGCGTCGCGGTCGATCGTCTCGCCGTACACCCGATCGACGGACTCGATGATCGCTCGGCGATACGAGTCCGCCACGTCGACCAACACCCCGTCGATATCGAGGACCACTGCGTCGACCTGCATACGTCCGTAGCCGACGGCAGCGGGAAAGAACGTTCCGGGTTCGCGGTCGTCGTGGTTGCTATCGGCGTGGTGGGCGCAGTCGCTATCGCCACCGCCGCTATCGGCGGTGCGTCCCGCCGTCGATGTCCGTTCCCTCGCGCGCGACGTAGAGCGTGGCTTCGCCCACCGACCGGCGACGGACTCGGACCGTCGGTTCCTCGAACCCGAGCGTGGTGAACAGGCAGGCGGCGTCGAGCCGCTCGGCGAGGTCGACCGTCGGCCGCTGGAGTTCCGCAGGGAGGTTACACGCGTACACCGCGTCGGCGGGGAAGGAAAGCGGCTCCGGGGTGGCCTGTCGGTCGCTCTCGTCCGCGAGCGCGAGCACGTCGCCCTGCGTGACGCGCAGCGTTCCGTCTCGGGATTCGGCCGCTGCCGCGCGGACCCGATCGCCGATGTCGATGTCGACCGCCACCACCTCGCGGCCGCGGTCGGCGAGCCTGCGCGCGACCTCCGGACGGTCGCCGACGCCGATCTCGATCAGGCGGTCGTAGCGAGAGAGCGGCTCGACGAGCGCACGACGGGACGATGATACCACGGCGCGAGTTTTATGACCGCGGCGGTCAAAAGCGGTTCCATGCTCGTGGACATCGTTCCTGTCGGGGAGGTCACCCCCCGCGTGAAACGGGAGGCCTCCGCTGCGCTCCGATTGGTGTACGACTGTGACGTCACGGTCCACGACGACCAGCCGATCCCCGAGACCGCCTACGACTCGGGGCGCGACCAGTACCGTGCCGAGGATCTCATCGAGACCGTCGGTCGCGTCGGCGGCGGCGAAAAGAACATCGGTATCACGTCTCAGGACCTGTACTACCGCCGCCGGAACTACGTGTTCGGACTGGCGTACCTGAACGGCAGCGGCTCCGTCATCTCGACTCACCGGTTGCGCACCTCCTCCGACGGCGGCGTCTCGACCAAACCCGCGATCGACGTGTTCGCCGACCGCGTCCGCAAGGAGGTCGTCCACGAGATCGGTCACACGCTGGGGTTGGAACACTGCGATAACAGCAAATGCGTGATGTCGTTTTCGCCCACGGTCCGCGAGGTCGACGTGAAAGAGGAGAACCTCTGTGGTACCTGTTCTCGGCTCGTACGCTAGGCCTGCTCCGGCCTGGACATCCGCCCGACCGCACCGGTCGCTGGTCGATGATCGGTCGCCGTTCGACGCCCCCGTTCGGCCCGCCGGTAGACGTAAACCCCGTCCTGCCCAATCGACGCGTATGGCCGCCAAGCCGGAATACCGCGACCGGCCGGACGTCGAGGTCGCGCTGCTCGACGCGCTCGTCGACCGCGGCGACGAGGGGATGACGGTGTTGGAGCTTCGCGCAGCCGTCGACGCCGACATCGACGCCGTTGAAGAGGCGCTTTCCTCGCTAAAAGCCGACTCGCTCATCACGGTCGAGAGCGCGGAGCGGGTCCGCGTGTACCCGCACGACCGCGTCGTCCCCGACCCCGACGCGCCGGCCGCCGACAGCGATGTATCGCTCGTCGACCAGCTCCGCGACCGCCTCGGGCTGTAGGCCGCGCCGTTCGGTCGCTTCTGCGGCGTCTCGTCCGATCGCTTTCGCCGTCCGTCGTTCGGTTCCGTCATCTCTCCCTCCCCCGAGACGGCGGCCTTTTGGCGCTCGCACGACTCCGATGGGGTATGACGCTCGTCTCCGGAACTCACGGCGCTCACGGCGCGACGTACCGCGACCGCGGCGGCCGGCAGGTGGTCGACCATTACGGGAAATCCGAGCGCGTCGGCGGGGCGGTCCGGAAGGTCGTCGGCGCGATCGAGATGGGGTACGGCGTGCTCGCGGTCTCCGGGACGGACCGCGTCGAGTTCGTCGACAACGCGGTCTCGAACCGCGTCCCGGCCGAGGACGGACAGGGGGTGTACGCCCTCCTCCTCGACCCGCAGGGCGGCATCGAGACGGACATGTACGTGTACAACGCGGGCGAGCGGCTGCTCGTCTTCCTCCCGCCGGAGCGCGCGGACGCGGTCGCCGACGACTGGTCGGAGAAGGTGTTCATCCAAGACGTCGAGATCGCGGACGTCTCCGAGGAGTTCGGCGTGTTCGGCGTCCACGGTCCCAAATCCACCGAGAAGATCGCCTCCGTGCTCGGCGGCCCCGGCGCGCCCGAGGAGCCGCTCTCCTTCGTCCGCGGGTCGATGGTCGACGCCGGCGTCACCGTTATCGCGACGGACTCGCCGCTCGGCGAGGAGGGGTACGAGGTGATCTGCGCGGCCGACGACGCAGAAGAGGTGTTCGACACTCTCCTCACCCGCGGACTCAACGCCGCCCCGTTCGGCTACCGGACGTGGGACGCGCTCACCGCGGAGGCCGGGACTCCGCTCTTCGAGTACGAACTGGAGGGAACGGTGCCGAACGTGCTCGGCCTGCGGAACGCCCTCGACTTCGAGAAGGGGTGTTACGTCGGCCAGGAGGTCGTCTCCCGCGTCGAGAATCAGGGACGGCCGAGCCGTCGGCTCGCCGGCCTTGCGCTCGACGGACTCGCCGACGCGGTCGCCGAGGTCGACGGCGACGCCGATCCCGAGGGGTACGACGCGCTCCTGCCGACGCCCGGTGCCGCCGTGTTCGCCGGCGACGAGGCGGTCGGCGAGGTGACTCGCGCCGCGGTCGGCCCCGCCTCCGGCGATCCCATCGCACTCGCGCTCGTCGGCTTCGACGCCGACCTCGACGGTGCCACCGTGCGCGTCGCCGGCGACGAGGTCGCGGCGTCCCGCGCCGACCTCCCGTTCGTCGACGGGAGCGCGCGCTCGGCGCGACTGCCGGCGTACCCGAGCGACGAGTAGTGAATACCGTTCGGTCCGCGGTCGGCGCGCCTCCGAGCGCCCTCCGGGCGCGAGGTGCTCGTGAGGGAGTCGCTGGCGGCTTCCGCCGCCAGCGACGAGGCTGGGGAGGGTGAGGTGCGGTCGCGGTCGGGTGGGACTCAAAGGGGCAGTCGGCTCCGGGAAGACGGGCGACGCAAGCACCGCAAGGAGCGAGCAACGCGAGCGACTGAGGAGCGCAGCGAGCCCCTCGACCGGAGCCGGCTGGGGCTTTGGAGGTGTTCACCGTCGATTCGGCGCTGACGGGTTATAACTGAATATTCACCGTTCACCGGTCAAGTCGCTCCTCACCACTCAGAGCACGAACTGCACCGCGGAGTACACGCCGTATCCCAGCGCGAGCGACCCGACGAGCGACGCGACCCACGCGAACACGGTGTAGGCCATCTTCGCCCGGCTCACGCCGGCGTCGCCGGCCGCGTAGCCGGCCCCGACGATCGCCGAGACGATGATCTCGTTGAACGAGACGGGGATGCCGAACGCGACGGCGGTCTGTGCGATCGCGAACGAGGGGATGAGCGCCGAGATCGACCGACGCGGCCCCATCGAGGCGTAGTCCTGCGCGAGCGCCTTGATCATCCGCGGCGCACCGGTCCACGACCCCGCGAGCAGCCCGACGCCCCCGCCGACGAGGAGCGCCCACAGCGGGACGCCGACGTCGCTGAAGATCGGCACGAGCGGCCCGATCGCGAGCCCGACCTGTGACCCGCCCGCCGAGAAGGCCACCAATCCCCCCATCGCGAGCAGGAAGCGGCGCTGTGCGCCCTCGCGGTCGCGCCCGAGGTCCGCGTACACCGCGAGCGCGACGAGCGCGGCCACGGCGAGCGTGACCGCCCCGCTCCCGATCTGTGTGCCGACGCCGAGCCCGGGGCCGAGCGCCGACGCGATCGACGCTTGCTCGCCCTCGGGACCGAGGACCGCGAAGCCGACGTTGGCGACGAGCGCGCCGACGACCCCCGCGAGGCCGGCGGTGAGTGGCCGTTCCGGGAGGCGTTCGCCGATCAGCGTGCGGGCGACGCCGTACGCGACGCCGCCGCCGACGAACGGCGTGAGCACCCACAGCGTGAGGATCTCCCTGTACTTCGGCCACGCGGGGTCGCCGCCCATCGCGAGGCCGACGCCGACGACCGCGCCCGTCACCGTGAACGCGGTTGCGATGGGATACCCCGCGAACACGCCGATCGCGACGAGGACGGCGGCGGTGACGAGCGCGACGATGGCCGCGCCGGCCGTGAGCGTGACGCCGCCGATCAGTTCCGTGCCGACCGCCTCGGTCACGTTCGCCCCCTGTAGCACCGCGCCGAGCAGTCCGAGGACGCCGACGACGAGTCCCGCGCGCATCACCGAGATCGCATTCGCGCCGACGGCGGGCGCGAACGGGGTCGATCCGGACGAGCCCGCGCCGATGGACCACGCCATGAAGAGGCTGGCGGCGGCGGCGACGCCGAGCGTGGCGACAGTGGCGACGACCATCTCAGTTCTGGCCGTCCTCGTACCCCTCTCGGAGCCCGGTCACGGTGCGTCGCACGAGGAGGAACCCGAAGAAGAGCAGTCCCAACAGTCCGACGAGGATGATGACGAACAACGGTTCGACCGGTAGCATACCCTCGAATCCGTCGGCACGGGGTTATGCGTTTCGGGCGACGCGACGCCGATTCGGCTCCGAGACCGACCGCCACTCAACTCCTCACCATGTGACTAAAACGACCGTTTGTGCGTAAACTATCTATAAACGGCCAGCGGTCTACCTGCGAGATGCGACCCCCGCTTCGGCCCTCCCCCACCGCTCGGACCCGGGTCGCCGACACATTCGGTTCCTTTCCCCCGCCGGCTGAACGCACGACTGTGCTCTCTCCCGTCGAGACCGGTTCGTGGGGCGTTCGGCTCGAACTCCCCGGGTTCGTCTCGGGCCGTCTGGGTCTCGGGCCGTCTGAGTCTCGTGCCGCCCGTCTTTTTCGCCTCGCAGCCGACAGACCGCGCGCTGCCACACAACGGCGGCGGCCTCACGCGCGTCACACTCGCCGTGTGACGAGCGATCCGTGCCTGACTCCTGTGATACGGACAGCGTTAGACGCATACGGATTGTGATAACAAACCTGTGTGGCAAAAATAGCCAAAAATATAAACCCGCAACGCTCGAAATCGAAACGGTATGTCTTCCAAAGAAACCAGACGGCGATTTCTCGAAGCGACCGGCGTGGCCGGCATTGCAGCGCTCGCTGGCTGTAGCGGAAACGGCGGCGACGGTGGCGACGGCTCGGACGGCTCCGACGGAAGCGACGGTGGCGACGGCTCGGACGGCTCCGACGGAATGGACGACGGGTCCGACGGGTCCGACGGCGGCGATTCGAGCACCCGCCTGAGCTGGCACGCCGGCGGGACGGGCGGCACGTACTACCCGCTCTCGAACGAGATCAAGACGATAGTTGAGGAGAACACTGACTTCTCGCTGAACGTCCAGTCAACGGGTGCGAGCGTCGAGAACGTCGGCAGCCTCGCCGACGGCTCCGCCGACTTCGCGCTGATCCAGAACGACGTCGCCTACTTCGCGAAGAACGGCACCGGTATCGAGGCGTTCCAGGACAACGCCATCGACAGCCTCCAGGGCGTCGCGACGCTGTACCCCGAGACGATCACGCTCGTCACCCTGGCTGACTCCGGCATCGAGAGCCTGAGCGACCTCAGCGGCGCGACGATCAACACCGGCGACCTCGGATCCGGGACGCAGGTCAACGCGAACCAGATCCTCGATGCGGTCGGGATCACCGACTACAACGAGCAGAACGCCGGCTTCTCGCAGGCGTCCGAACAGCTCGCGAACGGCGACATCGACGCGGCGTTCGTCGTCGGCGGCTGGCCGGTCGGCGCTATCGAGGACCTCGCGAACACCAACGACATCAACATCGTCCCGATCGCGGGCGACAACCGCGAGGCCATCAAGGACGCTGCCTCGTGGTTCGCCGACGACACCATCCCTGGCGGCACCTACACCGGCGTCGACGAAGCTGTCGAGACCGTCGCGGTGCAGGCGATGATCGCCACGCACTCCGGCGTGGACGCCGACACCGTCGAGACGGTCACCGCGGCCATCTTCGACAACCTCGACGACCTGACGATCAAGACGGACTTCATTACCGTCGACAGCGCACAGGACGGGATGTCCATCGAGCTCAACGACGGCGCGGCGGCGTACTTCGACGTCTGAGCCGCCGCAGCCGACAGTGACGCGTCGCTGTCGCGCGTTTCGTGACCGGACGCCGCGCGACCCGTAGGCGCACACCGATACTCATCGTCGTGCGTCCGCCGGACTGTCAATATACGCCACAACAGACACATAGACACCCGTGCTGACACGAGACACACTCTCACGAGGCCGCCTCGCCGCCGCCCTGGCAGTGATAGCGCTCGCGCTGTGTCTGGCGCTCGCGGGCGTCGCCATCGCGGGATCGACCGGACAGCTGCTCGTCGTCGAGGATATCGAGACGGGCGACCGCTACATCACACATCCCGTCGACGACGGCAGCACTGTCGCACTGGCGTACACGCACAGCGTGGAGAAAACCCCCGTGTACGACGAGTACCGGGTCGAGGACGAGACCCTCGTGAACACGCGCATGGAGTTCGAATCGTACGGCTGGGGGCTCCCGTCGCGGGTGAACGTGACGAACGTCAACGGCACCTTCGTGTACGATCCCCCGGAGCCGATCACGACCTTGGAGGAACTTTCGGTCTCGCCGGGGCGGATCGCAAGCCACACCCTGATCGTCGAGGACCAACAGTATGACTTGGTTGCGGAGACGAACGCCACCGACGTTCGCATTCACGTCGAGCATCGGACCCTGACGGACGCACTCACATGAGCACAAACGACACTCACTCCGGCGGAAGCGAGGAGATTTCGAGAGAGGAGGCCGAAGAACTCATCGACGAGATCGAGCGCCGGCGGTCGCTACAGGGGCTCGCCGCGCTCGTCGTCGCCGTGATCGGCATCTCCTTTTCGCTCTTCCAACTGGCGCTCGCCGCCCGGAGTTTCACGTTCTCGATCTCGGTCCCTCTCGTCGGGGCCGTGAACGTCTCTCTCCAACTGCTCCAAGCGAACGCGATCCACGTCGCCTTCGCGCTGGTGCTCACGTTCCTGATGTTCCCGGCCACGATGGGTGAGGGCGCGTTCTCGCGCCGCCTCGGCCGCGCCGCAGACGCCGTCACGGACCGGCTCGGACGATCGAACCCGCTCTCACGGGGCGTTGAGGGCGCTCGCGGCGCGGTCCGCTGGGCGTTCGTCGATCCGAACCGCAGCCGGGTCACGCCCTTCGACGTGGCCTGTATGGCCGTCGCGGCCCTCTCAGCGTTCTACTTCCTGACGGAGTTCTCCGAGATCCAGAACATGCGCGTGTTCGGGATCGATTCGGGGCGACCGCTCACAGCCGTCTACCCCTTCCTGGAACCGATCCTCGGCGGAGTGCCGTTCGTCAGCGAGTACTCGTACGCGATGCTCCTCGGCGTCCTCGGCGTTCTCCTCGTGTTAGAGGCCACCCGCCGGACGCTCGGGCTCCCCCTCATGATCATCGTCGGCTCGTTCATCGTCTACGCCCGGTGGGGGTACCTGATCAGCACCGGGACGCCGTTCCTCGGCCTGCTCGCCATCCCGGAGCTGACGTGGCCCGACATCGTCCAGAACCTCTGGTATAACACGGAAAACGGGGTGTTCGGCATCCCGGTCACCGTCTCAGTCAGCTTCATTTACATCTTCATCCTGTTCGGTTCGTTCCTGGAGATGAGCGGGGCGGGCCAGTGGTTCATCGACTTGGCGTACGCCGCCACCGGCAAGCGAAAGGGCGGTCCCGCGAAGGCGAGCATCCTCGCGAGCGGCTTCATGGGGACGATATCCGGCTCGTCTATCGCGAACACGGTCACCACGGGCGCGTTCACGATCCCGCTTATGAAGCGGTCGGGCTACTCGCCGGAGTTCTCCGGCGCGGTCGAGTCGTCGGCCTCTTCGGGCGGCCAGATCCTTCCGCCGGTGATGGGGGCCGCGGCCTTTCTGATGGTCCAGTACACGGCAACGCCGTTCCGCGAGATCATCATCTTGGCGACGATCCCGGCGATCGTCTTCTTTTTCGGCGTCTGGGTGATGGTTCACCTCAAGGCCGTACAGGAGGGGATCGGCGGGATAGAGGACCCGGACGCCGCGACGCTCGGCGAACACCTCACACGCGGGTGGTTCTACCTCGTTCCGATCGTCCTGCTGCTCTACTACCTCATCGGCGCGCGGCTCTCGGTCTCGCGGTCCGCGTGGTTCACGCTCGTCGCCCTGGTTGCGCTCATCTCCTTCATCGCGGCGTACAGCGACGAGACACGCGCGTTCCTCTTCGGTGCGACCGCAGTCGTCTTCGGAGCCGAGGTGGTGAGCTACGTCGTGGCCGGCGTTCCGATCACCGGGCTCGTCGGAGGTACCGCGGGCACCGGCGTCGGCGTCGCAGAAGCGGTCTCGATCGTCGGTCCCCGGATCGGCTGGTACGCCATGCTCGCCAGCGTCGTGACGATGCTCGTGTACGCGGACGTGCAGTCTGCGATCCTCGATCTCAATCCCACGGTGCAGGACGCGGCCGAGTCGGCCGGCTCGACCGCCGGCCGCGACCTCGGCGACAACCAGCTGTTCCGGGTCGGGACGTTCGTGGTAAAATCGATGGAGGAGGGCGCGCGCACGGCGGTCCCCGTCGTCATCGCCGTCGCCGCCGCCGGGATCATCCCCGGCGTCATCAGCGTCTCCGGGCTCGGGCCGAACCTCACCTCCCTGCTCCTCGCCCTCTCGGGCGGTTCGATCGTCGTCATGCTGCTCGTGACGGCCGTCGCGAGCATCATTCTCGGCATGGGGATGCCGACGACGGTGACGTACATCATCCTGATATCGATGCTCGCGACGCCGCTCGTTGAGTTCGGAATCCCGCTTCTGGCGGCGCACCTGTTCATCCTCTATTTCGGCGTCATCGCCGACATCACGCCCCCGGTCGCCGTCGCCGCCTACGCCGCGAGCGGCGTCGCGAAGTCCGACCCGTTCGAGACGGGCGTGAAGGCGTTCTCGCTCTCTCTCAACAAGGCGATCGTCCCCTTCGCGTTCGTGCTCGCGCCGGGTATCGTGCTGCTGCGCCGGAAGGAGAACGCCGCCGAACTCGGCATCCGCGAGCAGTACCGCGTGGTCAACGTCGCCGACCTCGCCGAACTGTCCTACTCCGTCCCGGAGATCCTGATCCCGGTCGCCGGCGTCTTCCTCGGCGTCATCGCGCTCGGCGCGACCGTCATCGGGACGCTGTACACCGACGTCAACCGCGTCGAGCGCATCGCCTTCGCGCTCAGTTCGCTGCTGCTCATGGCCCCGGGACTCCTCTCGGAGTCCGCCTTCGACGTGCTCGGGCTGGCCGGTGTGACGGTCTCCGTGAACGCGCTCCTGCTCGACCTGACGCTGCGCGGCGTCGGGCTCGTCCTGTTCGCCGCGTTCGCCCTGAAGAACCGCCGGGAGAGCGGCCCACGACCGGAGCAGTCGCCGACCGAGACGGCGGCCTGACCGCTCGCCGACTGGTTTCCGGCGTACACCGCTCAGAGCGTGAACCGCTCGAACACCTCGCCGTCGGGCGTGACAAGTCGTCCGGCGAGGCGCGCGTCTCCGTCCGTGTCGTCGAGCGATTCAAGCTCCGCGTGCGCCGGTCGGTTCCCCCGCGGCTGCGCGTGGCTCCCCGGATTCAGAATTGGCAGGTCGCCCGAGTCGTCGAACCGCGGACGATGGCTGTGGCCGCAGATCACGGCGTCGGCGTCGCGGCCCCGACCGAGCATGACGAGCCCCGTGTCGCCGCTGCGGTGACGGTGAGTGACCGCGAATCGGACGCCGGCGTATTCGACTGTCCGGACTTCGGGGAGCCGGTCGCGGATTCCCGCGTCGTCGTTGTTGCCGTACACGCCGCGAAGCGTCCGCGCGGCCGACTCGAACGCGTCGAGGACGGGTTCGCGACAGAAGTCGCCGACGTGGACGACCACCTCGGCCTCCCGAACCGCATCAAGCGTCCGGTCGCGAAGCTTCGACTCCTCGCGTGCGTGCGTGTCGGAGACGACGACGAGCATATCCGTCGTCGGCGCGCGCCGAACATAAACGCGTCCCCCGACGCGCGGCTCGCAGGTGCACGCGTCACACGCACGCGTCACGCTTTTTCAGGTCGGCCGCCTACCCGTTCCCGTGACAGACGACAGCGACGACAGCGACGCCCCCGACGCTCGCGACGACCCCGTTACGCGCGGCGGTGGCCGCCTCGACGCCGACGTTCGACGCGCGGCCGCGGCGGCGGCCGACGGCGACCTCGTCGTCTACCCGACGGAAACCGTGTACGGACTCGGCGGCGACGCGCTCGACCCCGACGCGGTCGAGCGGGTGTTCGAACTCAAGGGCCGCGACAGGAAGGACCCCCTCTCGCTCGGCGTCGCGAGCGTCGACGCCGCGCTACGATACACTCGGCCGACGGAGTTCGCCGTCGCCTTCGCCCGCGCGTTCCTCCCGGGGCCGGTGACGGTCGTCGTCGAGCGCGGCGACGCGGTCCCGGACGCGCTCACCGCCGGCCGCGACCGCGTCGGGATCAGGGTGCCGGACCACCCGGTCGCACGCGCCCTCCTCGATTCCGCCGGCCCGCTCACCGCCACGAGCGCGAACGTCTCCGGCACCGGCAGCGTCACCCACCCCGCCGACCTCGACGATCGAATTCGCGAGGGCGTCGCCGCGGTCGTCGACGACGGCGAGACGCCCGGCACGGAGAGCACCGTGGTCGACCCGGACGCGGGGACGGTCCACCGCCGCGGCGCGATGGCCGGCGCTATCGAGGCGTGGCTCGACGACCCGCCGGTAGAAGAGTAGTCTGTCTCCGCGGCTTAGACCGCGAGTTCGCCCTTTTCACTCAGGACGTCGACGTCGGCCGCGTCGACGGAATCGACGTCGAGCCAGTGGGGGACGTACTCGCGTTTGTCGTAGGCCTCGCGCTCGTCTTCGGTGCCGACGGTGCACCAGAGCTGCGGCTCGTCGGGACCGTGCCAGCCGCCCTGCACGTTGATACCGAAACAGACCAGCTCCTCGCCCTCGTACTCGATCACCGCATCCCGCCGGATCCCGGGGTCGCCGCGAATGATGAGGTGTTGCATACCCCGACGTTCGAATCTTCCGGGCTTAATCGCTTCGATACGGCGGATCGGTGGGCCGGGTCGCGATCGTCGCCCCCCGAGTCGACTCGCCCCGAGCGGTCCCGGCTCACCCGGAGTAGTAGTACTCGCCGTCGCGCTTCTGCTTGCTGTCGAGTTGCGATCCCGGCTTGTTGATCCGGGGACGGCCAGTCCGCTCGTCGCGGCGGAACGTGATGTCCAGATCTGCGAGGAACTCGTTCATGCCGTCGCGCATCTCTTGGGGCGGCGACGCCCGACCGCGTTCGGCCGGCTCGCCGTCGAACACCATCAGCCGGTCGGCCAGCAGATCGATCATGTAGATGTCGTGGTCGATCACCATCACCGTCGCGTCGTGGTTCTCGGCGTACCGGCGGATCGCGGTCGTCGCCCGCACGCGCTGTTCGACGTCGAGGTGCGCGGAGGGCTCGTCGAGCAGGTAGAGGTCGGCGTCGTCGGAGAGACACGCCGCGATCGCGACGCGCTGACGCTCGCCGCCAGACAGGTCCGCGAGGTTCTGCTCCATTACGCGGTCGAGCTGGAGCGGCTGGGCGATCTCCGTGTTCCAGTACGACGAGCCGAACTGGTCGGTGATCGAGGAGAGGAACGCGTCGACGCGCATCGGCTGGTCGATGTCGATGTACTGCGGCTTGTACGAGATGTCGAGTGCGAAATCGAGCGTGCCCGAGTCGGGTTCCAGATCGCCCGTGAACAGCTTCGCGAGCGTCGACTTTCCGATCCCGTTCGGTCCGACGACGCCGAGCACTTCCGACCGGTTGATCTCGCCGCCCTCGACGTGGAGTTCGAACTCTCCGTCGCCGTAGGACTTCGACAGGTCCGGGTACTCCACCAGCGTCTGGCTGCGCGAGGCGACACGCGGCGCGTGCTCCTCGAAGGTGATTGCAGAGGGGCGGATCCGCATGTTCTCGTTGTCGAGATACCCTTTCAGATACTCGTTTATCCCGTTTCGGACCGACTTGGGGTCGGTGACGACGCCGTACGCGCCGGGCTCACCGTACGCGACGTGGAGGGTGTCGGCGAGCAGATCCAGGATGGCCAGATCGTGTTCGACCACGAGCATCGAGCGCTCGGCCGCGTCGTCGTCCGCGAGTTCGCGGATGAGCCGGGCGACGATCATCCGCTGACCGATGTCTAAGTAGGGCGTGATCTCGTCGAGGAAGTAGAAGTCGGCGTCACGCGCGAGACACGCCGCGATCGCGACGCGCTGTAGCTCGCCGCCGGAGATCGAGTCGATGTCTTGGTCCATCACCGGCCGGATGTTCAGCCGGTCGACGAGGTCGTCGAGCGCGCCGCGCTCGTCGGTGCGCTCCAACAGCTCGCGGGTGTTCCCGTCGAACTGATTTGGTATCTGGTCGACGTACTGCGGTTTGCGGGCGACCGTGACATCGCCTGTCTTCACCGATTCTAGGTAGTTCTGGAGGCCCGTGCCGCGGAACCGATCGAGCACGCGGTCCCACTCGCCGTCTCGCTCGTGATCCCCGAGATTCGGAACCGTCTCGCCGGCGAGCGCGTGGACTGCGGTCGATTTCCCGATCCCGTTCGGCCCCAAAATTCCGGTGACGGTGCCGGGCTCTGGCGTCGGCAGTCCGTACAGCGAGAAGGCGTTGTCGCCGTAGCGATGAACCGGATCCTCATCAAGCTCCGAGGGTAGGTTGATGATCTCGATCGCGTCGAACGGGCACTTCTCGACGCAGATCCCACAGGTCTCACCGAGGCAGATCTCCTCGGAGATGTGAATCTGGTCCGGGTCGCCCTCGACCGCGTCCTCGCCGCGCTCGGTGATGCACTCTTTGCCCGTGCGATTCGGGGGACAGTAGTTCGCACACTCGTAGTTACACCGATCGGGCTGGCACCGATCGAGGTCGACGACGGCGATGCTGTCGTCGGCCATCTCAGGCCACCAGCTCGACGCCGGAAACGGCGAGGACCGAGTAGCTGATGAACCACAACGCGAACGTCAGAAACGCCACGTAGAGGCTGTCCTTCGCGCCGAAGTCGCTCACGCCGATGGCCTTGTACACCGGGTACTGGGCGAGCACGAACGCGGCGAGCACCACTACCATCGTGGTGTTTCCGGCATCGACCGGATCCGTCCCGACGTAGGCCGCCGAGACGACGCCGGCGGCGATCCCCGCGAGCGCGCAGATCGTCGTGACAACCACGCCCCGGGCGTGGCCCGTTATTTCCGAGTCGTCGCTCATACCATCGGATCCGCGAGCACCCCTGAAAAGCCGTTCGTTCCGCCCGGCAGCCGTGCCATCCGGTCAAGTACGTACGCGCGTCAGCGACGCGAGTCGGCGCGCGCGTTCGAAGGCTGCAGTACGCAGTCAGTACCGCTCGGATGTACCGGCAAGTGTGGTTGGTACTTGCCGGTGTCGGCGGACCGCACGAGAGTGAATCGGCACGGTGACCGTCGGGCTTCTGGCTGTGCCATCAACATTTATCACGATGTGCGGTGTCCATCCGTCACGATGGAAGGAACCCAGACGGAGGGGCTCGACGACCTCCCGCCGAGCGCCAAACTCGTCTTCAAGGTGCTCGAATACAACGGCCCGCTGACGCAGAAGGGGATCGTTCAGGAGTCGATGCTCTCCGCGCGAACGGTCCGGTACGCCCTCGAACGGTTGGAAGGAATCGGGGTCGTCGACGAAGACGTCTACTTCGCCGACGCGAGACAGAACCTCTACAAGCTCACGGAGCCCGCCGAGGAGTTCACGGGCGACGAGTGCGACGCGTCCTGTACCGCCGACTAGCGGGTCCGACAGCGGTCCTCACTCTCTCGACACCGCGCGTGCACCCCGCGCCGCCTCGACTATCGTGAGCGCGATGGCGACGAGAAGCGCGAACGTCGCGGCGAGCACGAACGCCAGCAGGGCGTACCAGACCTCGGGGCCGAACAGCGGATACTCGCGGGTGTCGATGACCGGTCCCAAGAGTTCGAGCGCCCGCACGAGATACAGCGTCACCGCGAGCCCCGCCCCCGCGACGAGGCCCACGCGGACGTTCCGATAGAACGCCAGCGACTCGAGGAGAACGAGCATCGGCGGCTTGGATGTATCGTCGTCGCTCACGATTCCCACTATCGACCGAGCCCGCATAGACGCATCGAAAGCCGTGACGAACGGCCGGCGTGGTCGGTGAACATCACGATCGAAAATAGACGTTTGAGGCGCTGAATCGCCGAGTGACAGCCGTAAAGTGGGTGGGGACAGAAACAACGCACATGTTTCGCGTCGTGCTGTCGGCGTTCCCGATGATCGATCCGGAGACGTACCGAGCGACGTTCGCCGAGCGCGTCGACGAACCGGTCACCGTCGAGGTTGCCGAGCTGGGTTCGACGGAGCGGCTGATCGAGGCCGCGAGCGACGCCGACGCTGTCGTGACAGACATCGACACACCGGTCACAGCCGAGGCGCTCTCCCGGCTCGACCTCTCCGTCGTCGCGCGGGCCGCAGTGGGCGTCGACAACGTCGACGTCGCGGCCGCGGCCGAGCGCGGTGTCACGGTCACCCGCGTTCCCGACTACTGCACCGACGAGGTGGCGACCCACTCGGTGTCGCTGTTTCTGGCCTGCCTCCGGTCGCTGAAGCGGTATGACGACGACGTCGCCGACGGCGGATGGAGCTGGGAGGCCGGTCGTCCGGTCAACCGCGTGAGCGCCTCGACTATCGGACTGCTCTCTTTCGGCCCCATCGCCCGCCGAGCGGCCGAGCGGTTCGCGAGCTTCGACGCCGATCTCGTCGCGCACGACCCCTTCGTCGAGGACGAGCGGATGACCGACCGCGGCGTCGAGCCGGTCGACTTCGACGCGCTGTTCGAGCGCGCGGACCACGTCGCCGTGTACGCGCCCCTAACGGAGGCCACCCGCGGGATCGTCGACGCCGACGCGCTCGCGAAGCTCGGCCCGCATTCGGTGCTCGTCAACGTGGGACGCGGGCCGGTCGTCGACGCCGACGCCCTGCTCGACGCCTTGGAGGCCGGCGCGATCACGGGGGCGGGCCTCGACGTGCTGGCCGAAGAGCCCCCGACTGCGGACCCGCTCGTCGGCCGAGACGACACGATCGTCACGCCGCACGCGGCGTGGTACAGCGAGGAGGCCCGCGACGATCTGAACCGGAGCGCGGCCGCCGATGTCGCGGCCGCGCTCACCGGCGAGACGCCGCCGGGACGGGTCGATCCGGACGCCGACTGGCTCTGATCGGCGGCCGGGAGGTGCCGGCGGGGTCGTCGCCTCGCTCGGCCGGAGTCACCCTCTGGAACGCGCCCGGCCGCTCGGCTACAATCGATCGAGCGCGTCGAAGTCGCCGTCCGCGCCCGCCGTGTCGTCCTCGCCCGCCTTCGCCGTGTCGGGGACGCCCGACTCGAGTCCCGCCGCCAGTCCCGAACCCAGTCCGTAGGTGTCACGGACCGTCCGTGCGAGCACGCTGTCCCGGTCGAAAACGACGTAGACCGCGACGAACGCGTGGTCGGCGGGAGCGAGCACGAACACCTCGCGGGGATCGTCGTCGCCGCGCGAGGCGTTCACCCGCGCGACGAGGGGTTCGACCGGGAGTCGCCCGGCCCGCAGGTCGTCGAAGGTGTCTGTTCCCGGGCCGTCGGCGAACAGGTAGAGCGCCCCGTTCGGGTCGCCGTCGTTCGACCGAGTGGTGACCGACCCGACGGCCTCGCCGTCCGCGCGGAGCGACCGCCACGCGTCGACGGCCGCCTCGAACATGCCGTCGACCGCGTCGGCGTAGCGGAATCGGGTCTCGCGGACGACCTCGACGTCCGCGAAGCGCGCGGACCCGTCCGTCCACGCCAGCGTCGCGTCGACGACGTAGCCGGGTTCAAGCGACGCCACGCGGTCCGCGAGGTCGCCGTCGTACCCCTCGGCGGTCGCGTACAGGGGGTCGAACCGGTCGGCAGCGCCCGGTTCGGTCGGATCGACGGGACCGTCCGCGTGTTCGACGAGGACGAACTCCTCGTCGTCGCTGTCCGTGTCGGACTCCTCACCGGCCTCGTCGTCGGCTCCCTCGATGTCCGGCCGCGGGCGGCGGTCGTGGACGCGGAACCGGCCGCTCGTCGTCGGATCCATGCCTCCGGATCTGTCGCCCGGGCGGATAAGCCGGTCGGAACGGCCGTCGTCGCCGCTTTGGGCGGCGCTCCCACCGTCGGATCGCGGCTCCGCGCCGCCCGGCCGCGGGTCGCGGTGGCGGACGCGGTTAGCGGCGGATCCGTGCCGTTATGGGGTGGGCGACCCAACGAATCGGTAAATGGGGATCCTCGAGGACAAGTCGAACGCCCGCCTGTTCTACAAGTACCTCTCGAAGGTGTACGACCAGGTCAATCGGTTCAACTGGACCGAGGAGATGCGGTCGGAGGCGCTCTCGTGGCTGGAGTTCGGCGACGACCCGAAAGTGCTCGACGTCGGCTGCGGCACCGGGTTCGGCACCGAGGGCCTGCTCGACCACGCCGACGACGTGCACGGGCTCGACCAGAGCGTCCACCAGATGGAGAAGGCCTTCGAGAAGTTCGGGAAACGCGACCGCGTGAACTTCTACCGCGGCGACGCCGAGCGGCTTCCCTTCCGCGATGACGCCTTCGATATCGTCTGGTCGTCCGGCTCGATCGAGTACTGGCCCAACCCCGTCGCAGGGCTTCGAGAGCTTCGCCGCGTCGCGAAGCCGGGCGGGCAAGTCCTCGTCGTCGGTCCCGACTACCCGCACAACCGCGTGCTCCAGCGGCTCGCCGACGCGATCATGCTGTTTTACGACGAGGCGGAAGCCGACCGGATGTTCGAGGCGGCGGGCTACGAGTCGTTCGAACACCACATCCAGCAGGCGACCCCGAGAAGTCCGCGCGCGATCACGACCGTCGCGCACGTCCCCGACGAGTAGCCGTCCGCCGAGGCGTCCCCTCGTTCGGCGACACGTCTCACCCCGGAGACGACACCGCCTCAAGCGACGCGACCGGCCGTCCGTCGACCGAGAGTTCGACCGCGACGGTCCGTCCCGCTTCGAGCGTCGGCCGGTTCGTCCCCGCCACGCGGAACGAGGCCGTATCGCCGGCCTGCAGGACGTTCTCTCCAGCGGTGTTGAACGCTCCGGACGGTCCCGGGCGGAATCCGGCCGCCGAGAAGAACGGGAGCGACGGCTGTCTGGCGAGCGGTTCGCCGTCGACGCGGACGCGAACCGTCAGCTCGGTCACGTCGAGCGGGTCGCCGCCGCGGTGGATGAACGTGACCGTATCGTCGGTCACCGAAAGCGACACCATCGCCGTCGGTGCGGGCTCCGGCGGCGCGTCCATCGCGGCCGCGACGACGCCGCCCGCGAGCACGACGGTGATCGCGAGCAGCAGGATGCCCGCGACCGGCGCGGTGCCGCGGTCCGAGCGCGGTCGCCGCGGCCGTCGTGGCCGTCGTGGCCATCGTCGACGGAGACGACGCTCACGGGTGTCTGTCCGCGTTGGGTCCGGCGGGCTGTTGGGTCGCACGGGATGACTGCCGCGGTATCGAATAAAAAGTGACCGCGAGAGGTGCGTCGGTTCGCTCGTCGCGTCGGTCAGTTCACGTCGATGCGGCGGCCGCCGGCGTCGGATGCCGACCGCTTCGGGAGGGTGACTGTGAGCACTCCGTCGTCATAAGCGGCCGTCGCCTCGGCGCGTTCGACCGGCTCGGGGAGGCGTATCGTTCGGGACACTGACCGGCCGCGACGCTCGCGCCGATGGTATCGGACGGTCGGATCGTCTCTTTCGGCCGCCGCGTCGTCGTCTGCGGCGCTCTCGTCTGCGGCGCTCTCATCTGCGGCGTCGATCGGTGTGGCGTCGCTCGCCGCCTCGCTCGTTTCTTCCCGCGTGGCCGCGACGGTGAGCGCGTCCTCCCGGAGTTCGACGTCGATATCGTCGTCGTCGAATCCGGGGAGATCAACGAGGACGGTGAGCGCGTCGTCGTCTTCGAGCACGTCCACGGGCGGATTCCGAGCGCCGAACAGGTCGGGGCCTCCCGTCGGACCGGGCGCTCCGAACGTCTCGCCGAGCTCCTCGAACTCGCGCCCCATTCGGTCGAGCAGGTCGTCGATCTCGTCGAAGGGATCGCGTCGTGTCATACGGGTCAGGATTCGAGACGGAGCGACTTGAACGTGCGGGCGGGGTCGTTCACAGGAACGGCCGCCAGTAGTACGGACTGATGAACCCCTCGATAAATCCGGCGACGCCGAGGAGGATCCCGAGCCCGACGAGGACCCAGAAGGCGTTTTCTAAGGCGTTCGCGAACGCCTCACGCGAGAGGCGACCGCGGAACGTGCGCCACGAGACGACACCGAGTCGGATCCCGAGCGCGCCGGAGACGACGAGCGCGGGGATCTCGAAGACGCCGTGCGGGAGGACGAACGCGGCGAGCGCGAGGAGGTTCGACTCCAGCGCCGCGGTGGCACCAAGCGCGACGCCGTTGAAGGCGATGGACGACAGCGCCGGAATCACGAGCGCGACGCCCGCGGTCGCCGTGGCGATCGCGACTCCCCAGTTGTTTCCGAAGAAGTTGACGGCGGCGGCCGGGGGGACGTGCCCGACGAGTCGCGACTCGATAGATGTCGTGACCGCACCGACCAGCGGATCCGCTGCGACCCAGCCGAGCGCGCCGAAGCCGATCCCGACGGCGACCGAGACGCCGTGCGCACCGGGCGACCGCCGGACGAACGCGAGGAGTTCGACCCACCCCCGGCGGACGCCCCCGCGGAACTGGTCTATCGGACCCGTTGCCGGCGGAGGAACGGGGACGACTGCGTCGCGATAGTCGCCGTACAACGCGGTCTTGAGGACGTCGAGTGCGGGGGCGACGACGACGGCGCTCAAAAGCGCCACGACCGCGCCGGCACCGAGGTACGCGAGCCCCGAGGCCGCGGAGCCGGTCCCGATGAGGACGCCGATCGCGATAACGAGGTACGCGGCGGCGTCCGCGGGGTTCGAACGGACGAACCCCACAGAGGCCGCGATCGCCTCGAACGCGGTCGCGTCGTCGACCACTATCGCCGCGGGCGCGAACGCGAAGACGATCCGGACCGCGAGCAGGCCCACGAACCCGACGAGGAGCACCCCGAGTGCGACGGCGGCACCGAGGAAGGGGTTGACGGCGAACCCGCCCGCGACCGCGGCGGCACCGAGGAGCGACGCGCCGGTCCACACCAGAAGCTCGGCGACGTAGATCCCGAGAAACGAGAGCCACCGGCCGCGAACACCGGCGATGCCCGCGGTGAGTCCCCGCTCGCCGCGGAGGCGGCCAGCGACCGCCGACAGCTGGCCGGCGGAGATCGCGGCGTACGCGAGGACGGCGATGAGCGCGGTCGCCAGCACGCCGGCGACGAGGAGGAGTATCGCGGTGGGGGACGCGAGCGGAGAGAGCGCGGGTTCGACGCTCTCGGCCCACGCTTGCATCGCCTCCGGGTTCTGCGGGTCCGGCGGGCTGAGGTCCGTGCCCGCGAGCGCCGCACGGGCGTCGGCGAGGCGGCCGGTCAGTTCGAAGTGGAAGTACATTCCGACGAGTGCGACGAACATCCCCACGCGGGCGATGACGGGGACCGCCGTCCCGAGGAAGTAAAACGGGAGCAGGTCGCCCGGACGCTGTCGGAGGGTCGCAGCCGTCGTCGTGACAGCGGAGGACAGGTCCATGCGGCAGTCATCGGCCGGACGATACTTAAATCGGTCCGCGGACGCGAGCGCGGTCAGGTCGCCCCTGGGCCATCGCTCTCCGCAGAATCGTCGGTTCTCTCGGAGCCGTCGCTCTCCGCAGAATCGTCGGTTCTCTCGGAGCCGTCGCTCTCCGCAGAATCGTCGGTTCTCTCGGAGCCGTCGCTCTCCGCAGAATCGTCTCCCGCCCCGGAATCGGTGCCCGCCGCGCCGCCGGCGGTCCCGCGCTCGGCCATCAGGTCGTCCGCGCGATCGGCCCAGCCCGTGTACCGGAAGCCGGCGGCGACGACGAGCGCCATCCACGCGTACGCGAGCAGGACGCCGGCGTAGGCCCCGGCCGGCCCGACCCCCGCGGTCCGTCCGAGCAGCCACGAGAGTCCGACGAAGAATCCGAGCATTCCCGAGAGCCGCGCGGCGAGCGGAATTCGCGTCTCGCTCGCGCCCTGAAGCGACCCGGAGAGCGCGGAGAAACAGACGAGGGCGACGCCGGCAACGCCGTACACGCGGGCGAAGTCGACCGCGTACGTGACGGTCTCCGGGTCGTCGGTGAACGCGGGGACGAGCCGAGGCGCGGCGGCGACGAGTCCGATCCCGATCGCGCCCACGGTGAGCACGCCGAGCCCGGCGACCGCCCAGCCGTTGAACCGCGCGGCCTCGGGGTCGCCCGCGCCGAGCGCCTGTCCGACCAGCACGGAGGCGGCGACGTTGTACCCGCGCGAGAGCGGACCGGTGACCTGCTGGTACACCCGCCTGCCGATCTGGAACCCGGCGTTGACCGGCTCGCCGAAGCCCAAGAGCAGGGCGTTGAACGGGAACTCGGCGAGCTCCGACCCGAACCCCTCGACGACCCGCGGCGCGCTCACGCGGAGGAGCTGACTCGCGACGGTCGGGTCGCGCGGCCGAGCGAAGCTCGCGTCCGTCCACGGACCCCAGATGGCGGCACAGAGCAGTCCCGCAGTCAGGACGTTGGCACCCGCGGTCGCGAGGCCGACGCCGACGACTTCCAGCCTCGGGAGGCCGAACAGGCCGAGACCGAGCAGGACCGAGCCGGCGATGTTGGCCGAGTTGCCCGCGACGTTCACGTACATCGGCGTGCGGGTGTCGCCGGTTCCCTGTAGCGCCCGGGCGGCGACCAGAGCGACGTGACGCGCCGGGGCGGTGGCGAAGACTATCGCGAGGTACGTCGATCCGAGCGCGACGACCTCGGGGGCGGTGCCCTCCCCCACGAGCCGCCCGAAGACGTCGATCGCCCGCTCGCCGAAGCGGAGGCCGAAGAGGACGAACGGGAGGCCGGCCAGCGCGCCGAGGAGGATCGCCTGCGTCACCGCCTCGTCGCGGGAATCGGTCACGCCCGCGCCCGTGTCTTGTGACGACAGCGCGATCGCACCCCCGCCGAGACCGAGCCCGATCCGGAGCGGGAACCGGGCGTACAGGTCGGCGAGTCCGATCGCGACCACGGCGGCGGGAGAGAACAGCGCGGTGATCAGAACGTCCGTCGTCCGCATCGCGGTGCGAAACGTCTGCTCGGCCATCACCGGCCACGCCAGTCCGAACACGCGGCTCCACGCGTCTCGAAGCCGCGAAACGTCCATGTGGCTGTGTCGTCGGGCGGACGCGGCTTTTACGTGTCGGCGTCGTCGGTCGTCGCCGCCGACCGCGCCGGGTCGAACCGGGGGAAGGTCACGACGAACCGCGCACCGCCGAGGTCCGACTCGCCGACCGTGACGTCGCCGCCGTACTCGGCCGCGAGCGTCGCGACCAGCCACAGGCCGCCGTTCCCGTCGTTATCCGCGGTCAGCGGACCGTGGCGCTCCGGCGGGAGGCCCGGGCCGTCGTCGTCGACGGTCAGGACGACCGCCTCGTCGCCCTCGCGGACGGTGACGCGAACGGTCGGCTCGGAGCCGCCGTGTTCGACCGCGTTCTCGATCAGGTTGTCGACGATCGATCGGACGCCCTCGGTGGCCGCTATCACCGCTTCGTCGGCGAGGTCGGTCTCGACGGTCACGCTGGGGCGATCAGCGACCCCGGCCGTCACGCGGCGGACCGCGTCCGTCAGGTCGATCCGGCGGAGGTCGGCGTCCCCGAGGAGGGCGTCCGCGACGCCGCTCGCCTCCTCGATCCGGTCGACGCCCTGCTCTGCGGCCCGTGCGATGACGTCGGCGGCGTCGGCTCTACCCCTCCCCTCGGCCGCGAGGTCGGCGTAGCCTCGGATGGTCGTGAGGTCGTTGCGGAGGTCGTGACGCAGGAGGTGATTCACGATCGAGACGGCGCGAACCGCGTTCCGCGCCCGGCGGGTCTCGGCCGCCTGTCGGGCCGCGTGGTAGCCGGCTATCGCGCCGCCGAGGCTGCCCGCTCCGGCGGCGACGAGGAGGGGGAACGCCGGCTCCGCGAGCGGGCGGCCCTCGAACCCGCGGACCGCGAGCGTCGCCCCGATAGCGGCGACCGCGAGGACGGTGCCGGCGAGCGTGAAGCGAGCGATCCGCCACTCCTCGGCGCGCGAGAATCCCGCGGCGGCGATCCGTCGCCCGGCGTAGACGACGGCGACGGCGATCCCGCCGTCGACGGCCAACGCGACGAGCGGGCCCGCCAGACTCGACGTCGACCCGAGCTCGGATCCGTGGTGGACCACGGACGCGAGGAACGCGGCGGCCCCGAGCGCGACGATCGCGTGGTGGCCGCGGGGGGTCCGCATGGCAGAACTAACGGCGGCGACGAGCAAAGCCGTTGTGGATCCCACGCCGCGTCCGAAGACACACCCCGGATGACACCGCGGCGAGTCGAACACATCTGGGTGTGTGTCTCACACCCGCAAACACCGTCTGACAGAGGGATGACGCCGCCGCAGTCTGTCGGTTATACTTTCACTTCGCTAGCCGCACCTTTTTATATATCGGCGCGCTTGTTTCACCTGCACGTCACACGCGTGCATTCCCCCTTTCACCGCCCCGGAGCCGCTGGCTCGTCGACACGAGTCGAGACGACGCCTCCCAGACCGGAACCGATTAGCGGCCGGCCGGGCGATACTGGGCTATGTTGACGCTCTCCGATGTCCGCGAGGCGCGCGAACGGGTCGACGGCGTGGCCCGGCACACGCCGCTGGAGCAGTCGCGGACCTTCTCCGAGATGAGCGGGGCGGACGTCCACCTCAAACTGGAGAACTTCCAGCGAACGGGTGCATTCAAGATCCGCGGCGCGATGAACCGGATCGCGACGCTCTCGTCCGAAGAACGCGACGCCGGCGTCGTCACCGCGAGCGCGGGCAACCACGCGCAGGGCGTCGCGCTGGCGGCCGAGCGCGCCGGCGTCGACGCCACCGTCGTGATGCCGAAGTTCGCGCCCGTCTCGAAGGTGAAAGCCACCCGCGGCTACGGCGCGAGCGTCCGGTTGGAGGGCGTCGACTACGACGAGGCGCAGGCGTACGCCCACCAGTTAGAGCGCGAGGAGGGGCGGACCTACGTCCACGCGTTCGACGACCCGGTGGTGATGGCCGGACAGGGGACGCTCGGGCTGGAGATCGTCGACGACTGCCCCGACCTCGACACCGTGGTCGTCCCCATCGGCGGCGGCGGGCTCATCTCGGGGGTCGCCGTCGCGATCAAAGAACAGCGGCCCGACGTTCGCGTCGTCGGCGTGCAAGCCGAGGGGGCCGCCTCGGCCGCGAAGTCGCTCGCCGCGGGCGAGGTCGTCGAGATCGACAGCGTCGACACGATTGCAGACGGGATCGCGACGCGAGCCGTCGGCGAACGGACCCTCGAAGTCATGGCGGAGTACGTCGACGAGGTCGTCACCGTCGACGACCGCGAGATCGCGTTGGCGCTTACGCTCCTTTTGGAACGATCGAAGACGCTCGTCGAAGGCGCGGGTGCGGTCGCGCTCGCGGCCATCCTCTCGGAGGCGGTCGAGTACGCGGACGACGAGACGATCGTCGCCGCGCTCTGTGGCGGCAACATCGACCTCAACCGGCTCGGCACCGTGATCCGGCGAGGGCTCGTCCAGATGGGACGGTACCTCAAGATCACTATCGACCTGAAAGACCGGCCGGGCGAGCTCGAACGCGTCTCCAGCATCGTCGCGCGCACCGGCGCGAACGTGTACGCGGTCCACCACGACCGCACCTCCCGCGACGTGGCCGTCAACGCCGCCGAGCTCGAACTCGAATTAGAGACCGACGACGCCGAACACGCCGCCGACATCGTGGACGCGCTCGAAGCCGACGGCTACGACGTCGAAATCCTCTCGTAACGCTCTATCGGGCGTCGCCATCTCACCGGTTCGTGTCCCTCCCTGCGTGATCTCTTCGCCCAGAACCGGCGGCGCAGAGATGTCCGCCGCTGACGGCGACGAGCGGGCGTCAGGTCGGTTCGTCTCCGTCCAGCCACGAGACCGCGACGGCTCGAACGGCTCGGAGTACTGCACGAGGTCGTCCCGAGAAAGGTGTGGACGTTAGCCTGCGCCCTCGGCGCGCGCTGTTGGGAGATGTGTTCTACCGAACTCAGGCGAATCGGTACGTCGTTCCCTCGGGACCGTCTTCGATCTCGACGCCGACCTCGCGAAGCGCGTCCCGAAGCTCGTCTGCGCGCTCGTAGTTGCCCGCCTCGCGCTCCGCCTCTCGGACGTCCACGATGAGTTCGACCAGCTCGTCCGCCAGACCGACCTCGCCGTCGCTTTCCGCCTCGAACTGGAGTCCGAGCACGTCGCCGGCGAGGTCGTCAAACGCCTCGACGGCCTCGCGGAGCCCGCGGTAGTCGTACGCGTCGTCGCCCTCGCTCACCCCGTCGACGTGGCGGTTCACGGCGTCGGTGAGTTCCAAGAGCGCCGCGGTCGCCTCTCGCAGGTTCAAGTCGTCGTTCATCGCCGCGGCGAACTCCTCGCGGGCGGTGGCGACGCCCGCGCGCAGGTCCTCATCTTCGGCCTTTGCGCGGGCGTCGACGGAGTCGAGCGCCTCGACTGCGCGCTCCCGCGTCCGCGAGAGGCGCTCCCAGCGCTCCTCGGCCTCCGCGATCGTCTCTTCGGTGAGCGCCTGCTCGGAGCGGTAGGCGGCCCCGGCGTAGAACGTCCGGACCACGTTGACGCCCAGTTCCTCTAGGGCGTCGGGCACCGTCCAGAAGTTGCCGATCGACGAGGACATCTTCTCGCCGTCCATCTCCAGGAGGCCGACGTGGAGCCAGTGGCGCGCGAACGTCTCGCCGGTCGCCGCCTCCGACTGCGCGATCTCGTTTTCGTGGTGCGGGAAGACCAGATCGCGCCCGCCCATGTGGACGTCGAGCGTGTCGCCGAGGTGCGTCGTCGACATCGCGGAGCACTCGACGTGCCACCCCGGTCGGCCCTCGCTCCACGGCGACTCCCACGTCTCACCCGACGGGACCGAATCGCCGTGGTCGTGTTTCGCGTGGTCGCGCGCGGCGGTCTCGCTCACGCCGCCGGCCTTCCAGAGCGCGAAGTCCGCCGGATGCCGCTTTTCGGACCGCTCGTCGGGCTCGCCCTGCGCCTCCAGCTCCTCGACGTTCTGATTCGAGAGCGCCCCGTAGTCGTCGAAGCGGGTCACGTCGAAGTAGACGGAGCCGTTCGACTCGTAGGCGTACCCCTTCTCGACGAGGGTCGCGACGAGGTCGACGATCTCGGGGACGTGCTCCGTGACGCGGGGGTACACCTCCGCGCGCAGCAGATTCAGTCCGCGCATCGCGGAAAAGGTCGAGGCGGAGAATGTCTCTGCGACGTCGCGCTCCGCGGTCCACTCGTCGCGCTCGCCCACCCGCGCCGTGATCTTCTCGTTGACGTCGGTGACGTTCTCGACGTGGCGCACGTCGTACCCCTCGTGTTCCAGCCACCGGTGGAGCACGTCGGCGTGGAACCACAGCCGGGCGTGCCCGAGGTGGGGGTCGTCCGACACCGTCAGGCCGCAGACGTACAGCGTGACGTCGCCATCGGCCGTGAACTCGACGCGCTCGTCTTCGAGGGTGTCGGTAACGACGAGACTCATTACCGGCTCGTTGCTGCGGTGAGCGTTTTAAATCGTCGGATTCGCCCTCATCGCGATCCGTTTGCGTTCCGCCTCGCGACCGTCCCGCCCCGCGACCGTCCCGCCCCGCGACCGTCCCGCCCCGCGACCGTCCCGCCCCGCGACCGTCCCGCCCCGCGACCGTCCCGCTCCGACCACCGCGGGCCATACCACTCCGCTCCGACCGCCCCGCGACCGCGCCTCACGCCTCCCCAACCTCGCCGCGGCGGCGCTTACAAGCGCCGTCGCGGGCTCCCTCGCGGTCGGGTTCGCGCCCTCCGGGCGCTCACCGGCGCGCCGCCGCGTGTTGTTTGTCCCCGTTTCCGGTCATCGCTTCCGGTCACCGCTTTCCGAGCGCCTCCTCGAAGACGCGCTGCGCGCGCTCGTACGCCGCGTCGCGGTCGACGATCGGTTCCGGGTACTCCGGCGCGAGTTCCTCGCGTTCGTCCGCCGAAAGCGTTGGCCAGTCGACGATCTCGTCGGCGGGCACGTCGCGGAGTTCCGGCACGTACGCCTTCACGAACCGGGCGTCCGGGTCGTACTTGGCGGTCTGGCTCACGGGGTCGAAGATCCGCACGTCGACGGAGTCGGTGCCGGTAGAGGCGATCCACTGCCACATCCCGTGGTTCGTCGCGTGGTCGTGGTCGACCAGCCGCGCCGTGAAGTGACGCGCCCCCCGCCGCCAGTCGATCAGGAGGTGTTTCGTGAGGAAGCTCGCGACCACCTGCCGCGGGCGGTTGTGGACGTACCCCTCCGCTTCGAGCTGTCGCATCCCGGCGTCGACGAGCGGGTACCCCGTCTCGCCGCGGGTCCACGCCTCGAACGCCGCGTCGTCATCGCGCCACGCGATCGCGTTCGGGAGCGTCTTGTAGTTCGCCTCGGCCAGATCCGGGGCGTGATACAGCAGGTGGTACTGCTGCTCGCGCCACGTCAGCTCGTCGCGGTACTTCTCGACGTTCCGCCGCTCGTCGTCGCTCGCGTCTCCGAGGCAGTCGCCCGCGGCGGTCCACACCTCGCGGATCCCGATCGCGCCCGCGGCGAGGTACGGCGACAGCCGCGAAACGGCGAGGGTGGGGGCCTCGACCGCCCGCGCGAGGTCGTCGCGGGTGTCGGCGTACGACCGGATCCCCCGATCGAGAAACCGGTCGAGCCGACCGCGGGCGGCTTCGTACCCCGGCTCCGGCAGGTCGATGTCCGCGCTCGGGGTCGGCACGTCGACTGGGGTCGCGTTCGCGGCCGGGTGGTCGGCCGACCCGACCGACGCGCCGTGGTCCGGATCGGCCAGCGCGTCGGGATCGGGTTCGGGATACGGCTCCGCCTTCGGGACCGCGTCCCAGTCGTCGCGGAACGCGCCGTGGTTCGGGTACGCGTCCGCCAGCCGGCCGGGGTCGACCAACACGAGGTCGGTCCGCGACGCCGTCTCCACCCCGGCCGCCGCGAGCGCCTCCGCGACCGCCTGAGCGCGTTCCCGGCGCGCGGGCCGATAGTGCTCGTTGTACACCACCCGCTCGACGCCGTACTCGGCGGCGAGATCGACGAGGACCGTCTCGGGGTCGCCGACTCCGACGACGAGGTCGCTTCCGAGGTCGCGGTAGCGCTTCCGGAGTCGGGAGACGCATCCAAGATAACCGGCCCGCTGTCGCGCGCCAAGCGTCGCGAGCAGGTCGTCGTCGACGACGAACACCGGGAGGACCGTGCCCGCGTCGGCGGCGGCCGCGAGCCCGGCGTTGTCGCGCGTCCGCGGGTCGCGCCGGTGCCAGAACAGCTGCATACGACCGACACGGGCTCCGTCGGCTAGTGTCTTCGGCCGACCGGGCGTCTCGCGTCGTAGTTCCGTCTCGCGTCGTCGTCCTGTCTCGCGCCGCCGGCGCGGTCTCTCGTCATCGGAACCTCCCGTGCGCTTATGTCCGTGTGCGCGAATCGGCGGTATGGACCCGCTCGTCGCCGCCATCCTCGTCGGCGTCCCACTCGTGTGGCTCGTCGGATTCGCGGCGTACGTCTACGTCGACGCACCCAGACACGGGATGGACCGCCGGAAGTGGACCGCGCTCGCCTTCTTCGTTCCGCTCTTCGGCTTTCTCGCGTACGTCTTCGAGCGGAGCGAACTGGACTACGACCCCGCGGACGACCCCTACGCCGGCGGCGGCGAGAGCCGGGAGGCCGGCTTCGCGGTCCACGAGTCTCGACGCGGCGAGAAGTCCCTCGGACCGGCCGGCACCGAGGCCGACGGTGGGACTCCCGACGACGGCGACGAAGACGAGTGGAACGACCCGGACGGCGTCGACCTCTGAGGGGCCGTGTCGGACGGCCGGCGGTCGCCGGTCGTCGCGGGGTCGCGGCCTGCGAGCCACCGGGCGCGCTCGGTCGACCTTACGTGTCCTCGACCGGCGCGGGCGTCGCGATCGGATCGAGGCCCTCGACCACGACGACGCGGGGTTCGTCGACGACCGTGATGCGATAGGTGTCCGCGGGCGAGAGGGTTCGGACGACGCCGTCGCCGTTCGTGTCCCCGATCGCTCGGCTGTCGGCGTCGCCGACGCGTTTCGTGACGGTGACGCCGGAGACGGGGTCGCCGCTCTCCTCGTCGCGGACGGTGACGGTCACCGGACCGCCGACGTAGCTCCGGTCGACGGTCACGTCGAAGCCATCACCCGCCTCCGTGACCGGCTCGGTGTCGGCGAACGCGTCGAGGTCGATCCGTTGATGCTCGACGAACACCCGCGTCGTTCCGCCGCTGACGTACGTCCGGAGGAGTCCGAACTCGTGTGGCACGGTGATCCGTTGAACCGATCCCGCCCCGAAGGCGTCGGGCTGGCGGAGCGCCACCGTCTCCGGATACGCGCCGGAGACCGCGTCGATCGCCGCGTCGTTGCTGATCGAGTCACCGTCGCGGTCCCACCGGTCCAGCCGGATCACCTCCCGGACGTACTGGCCGTCGGCGATCGTCGCCAGCACGAGCGCGTCGTCGCTCGACTGAACGTGCACGTCGGCGGCGGTGACAGCGCCGCCGGCGGCGGCGAGCGCGTGGGCGCGGACCGGTCCTCCGTACACTTGCAGCCGAACCCGTAGCTCGGCGAGCCGGGGGGGTGCGCTGAAACCGCTCGTCTCGTCTGCGAGCGTGTCCAGCGTGTCGAGGCGCTCGTCGTACTCGCGGGCGGCGGCCGCGATCCGGACGAGCTCGTTGAGCAGCTCCCGGTTCGTGCGGTCGCCCGAGGCGTGTTCACGGATCGCGGTCCGTTGCCGCTCGTAGAGCCGCGTCTCGTCGCGTTCGACCCTGTCGAGCGCGTCGAGGATCCGCTGGCGGCGATCAGCGCTCGTCTCTGCGGCGTCGACCCGCTCGACGATGGTCGCGGTTTCCATCGCCGCGTTCGTCTCGTCGACCGCGACGTCGAGAGACGGGCCGAGGTTCGCGCCGCGGGTAGTGCGTTCGATCCGCATGGGGCCGCCGTCTGGCACCGACAGCGTCCGGAAAGTGCGGTTCTCGCCCGATGCCTGTCGGGGGGTGGGTGCACCGAGCCCCGCGGAGGCGGACTGCGACGAGGTCGCCTCGACCGGCGCGGTCGCCGGCGGGGAGACGGGCGAGTGCGCGTCGGTCGACGCTGTCGTGGCGGCGGACGCTGCCGGACCCGGATCGGTCGACAGGCTGGTGCCGGCGACCGGCGCAAGCAGTAGGAGGACTGCGACGGCGACGGGGAGGGCCCTCATTAGGCGACGGTTCGCCGCGCGATATAAAAAATCCACCCCACTGCGCCGGTCGCGTTCGCCGTCCCGTGCCGCCGTTCCATCCCGCCCATGGAAAGCGTTTTGCCCGGTGCCTGAGTGATTTTGAGGTGTATGCGGAACCCTCCGTCTCGCGTTCTCCTCGCCGCGGCCGTCGGCGTGCTCCTCCTCGCGGGCGTCTTCGCGTCCGCCGCGGGAGCCGCGGCCGCCTCCCCCTCCGCGTCGCCGGCCGACCGGGCGGCGGCCGTGACCGGTGATCCGGTGATCGAACAGGCCGACGACGGCGTCGATCCGACCACGGCGACGCGGATCCGGATCGAGCCCGCCCCGGACGGCGACGCTCGCTGGACCGTGTCCGTCCGGTACGCGCTCACCGACGAGGCCGATCGGGCGGCGTTCGAAACGGTCGGTGACCGGTTCGCGAACGGCGAGATCGGTCCAAGCGCCGATCTGTTCGCCGGGTTCGCCCGCGAGGCCAGCCGGAACCTCAACCGGACGATGCGGATCGAATCGGCCGAACGCGAGGCCATCGTCCACGAGGACACGTCGTCGTTCGACGTCGCGGACGAGGACGCGGCCGCCGTCGGCGAACTTCGCCTGTCGTTCGTCTGGACGGCGTTTCTCACGCAGGACGGCGAGGAGCTCGTGTTGGGCGACGCCCTGACGACGCCCGACGGGACGTGGTTGCGGTCGCTCGAACCGGGGCAGACGCTCGAAGTGACGACGCCGGACGGCTACACGGTCACGAGCACGACGGCGTCGCTGCGGGACAACGCCGTGGTGATCGAGGGGCCGCGGACGTTCGACGAGGGCGAAGGCGTCGCGGTCGTGTACGCGTCGACCGGGACGCCCGGACCGCCGTGGACGATGCTCGCCGCCGCGATCGTGGTCGGCGCGCTGATCATCGCCGGCAGCATCGTCAGCTACCGACGGCGGGAGCGTGATGTCGCCGCGGGCTCTGACGACGCGGGCGCGTCGCCGACCACCGCGGACGACACGCGTGCGGGCGAGACCGGTGCGAGCGACGCCAGCGTCGGCAACCCCGAGACGAGCGACGCCAGTTCGGGCGAGTCGGATGCGGGCGGCCGCGCGGCCGACGGTACCGAGACGCCGAGAGACGGCACCCCCGCGAAGTCCGGTGACCCGACCGAACCCGACGCGCCCGGCGACAGCGGGACCGAGCCGGCTGCCGGCGCGAGCGCCGACACGCAGACCGATTCGGGTCCGGACGAGAGCGGACCGACGGAGTCGTCCGACTCGGCGGAGGGACGCGAACGGGCCGACGAGATCGACCAGTCGTTACTCTCCGACGAAGAGCGCGTCGAACACCTCCTCGTCGACAACGGCGGGCGGATGCGACAGGCCGACATCGTCTCGGAGACAGGCTGGTCGGACGCGAAGGTGTCACAGCTCCTGTCCGCGATGACCGACGAGGGCCGCGTCGAAAAGCTCCGACTGGGCCGTGAGAACCTGATCTCCCTTCCCGATAGCGGGACGGACGCGGCTGCGCGAGGCGGCGACGACACTGGAACCGACCCCGACGGCGAGGTCGATCCCGGCTCGGGAGGCGATCGGTAGTTCCGAAAACCATTACCCACCAAACGCCGGAGTATCGATCATGAAGGTTCTGGTGACCGTCAAGGAGGTCGCGGAGGCGAGCGATGACTTCGCGATCGAGGGGACGGATATCGCGCCGTCGGACCTCGAGTACGGCCTCAACGAGTGGGACGACTACGCCGTCGAGGCGGCGGCACAGCTGTCCGAAGCCGGGATCGCAGCGGAGGTCGTCGCCGTCACGATCGGTCCGGAGCGGGCCGAGGAGACGATCCGAACCGCCCTCGCGAAGGGCGCGGATCGCGCCGTTCGCGTCTGGGACGACGCGTTCGAGACGGGGTTCGCGGACGTCAAAGCGAAGGCGACGGTGTTCGAGGCGGTCGTCGCCGACGAGGACCCGGACCTGATCCTCGGCGGCGTCCAGGCCGCCGACACCGGATTCGGCGCGACGGGCGTCGCGCTCGCGGAGCGGATCGGCTTCGAACACGCCGCGGTCGTCAACGATCTGGAGATCGATCCCGACGCGGGCGTCGCACACGTCCACCGCGAACTGGAGGGCGGCGTCGAGGAGCTGACGGACGTCGACCTCCCAGCGGTGTTGACGGTTCAGACCGGCCTCAACGAGCCGCGGTACGCGAGCCTCCGCGGGATCCGACAGGCCCAACAGAAGGAGATCGCCGCGCGCGAGTTAGCCGACCTCGGGCTCGCCGCCGCCGACGTCGAAAGCGACGTGACGATTACGTCGATGTCCGAACCGGAGAGCGAGTCAGACGCCGAACTGATCGAGGGCGACGCGGCGGAGGCCGCGAGCCGACTCGCCGAGGTCCTGCGGGAGACGGGGGTGGTGGCGTGACCGAAGACGCGCTCGTCGTCGCCGAACACCGCCGCGGAGAGCTTCGAGACGTCTCGTACGAGGCGATCACCGCGGGTCGAGAACTGGCAGACGCGCGCGGCGGCGACTGCCACGTCGCGGTCGTCGCGGGCGACGTCGACGCCTTCGCCGAAGACCTGGACCGCGAGGGCGTCGACGCGATCCATGTCGTCCCGAACGGCGAGGAGTTCGACCACACCGTCTATCAGGCGGCCGTCCGGCAACTCGCGGAGCGGATCGACGCCGGATCGATCGTGATCCCGAACTCCGTGAACGGGCTCGACTACGCCCCCGCGCTCGCCGAGGACCTCGGCGTGCCGATCGCCACTGACGCGATCGGCGTCGCGTACGACGACGGCCTGACCCTCACCCGCGAGATGTACGGCTCGAAGGTGGAGACCACAGTCGACGTGGCCGGCGACCGGTTCGTCGTCACGATTCGGGGCGGCGAGTGGCCACCGGCGGAGGGCGTCGGCGACGCGACCGTCGAGACGGCCGAAGTCGATCTCCCCGAGTCGGGCGCTCGCGTGACCGGGTTCGAGGAGGTCGGCAGCGGTGACGTCGACATCGCCGACGCCGACGTGCTCGTCTCTGTCGGCCGTGGGATCGGCGAGGAGGAGAACTTGGAGGTCGTCGAGGCGCTCGCCGACGCGCTCGGTGCGACGCTCTCGGCGTCGCGGCCGATCGTCGACAACGGCTGGCTGCCGAAGAACCGGCAGGTCGGCCAGTCGGGGAAGGTCGTCACCCCCGACGTGTACGTCGCGGTCGGCATCTCCGGCGCGGTCCAGCATGTCGCCGGGATGAAGGGCGCAGACACGATAATCGCGATCAACACCGACCCGACCGCACCGATCTTCGACATCGCCGACTACGGGATCGTCGGCGACCTCTTCGACGTGGTGCCCGCGCTCGTCGACGAGTTCGAGTAGAACGCGCCGCGGCGACCTGCCCGCCTCTCGGTTCGTTTATGACCCCGCCGGTCGTCCGATCGCACAATGAGCGATGCCGACGAGCAGCCGGCTGCGACGGCGACGGGCCGGGAGATCTGGATCGAGAAATACCGGCCGCAGTCGCTCGACGACATCCACGGCCAGGAGGAAATCGTCGAGCGGCTCCAGAGCTACATCGCACAGGACGACGTGCCCCACCTCTTATTTTCAGGGCCGGCAGGAATCGGAAAAACCACTGCTGCAACCGCCATCGCCCGCGAAATCTACGGCGAAGACAACTGGCGCGGGAACTTCTTAGAGCTCAACGCCTCGGACCAGCGCGGGATCGACGTTGTCCGCGACCGGATCAAGGGGTTCGCGCGGTCGTCGTTCGGCGGCGACTTCCGGATCGTGTTTCTCGACGAGGCGGACTCGTTGTGCGTGCCACCCGGAACTGAGGTCGTCACGGGGTATCCGTCGAAACCAGAAATAAAACCGATCGAAGAAGTGAGTGAAGACGGGGAGCCGATCCCGTCCGTCGATTTCGAGACAAACGAAGTTCAGTCCGACGAGGGTCATCTGGTCGATTCCGGCGTCGCGGACTTCTTCGAATTGGAACTGGGCGACGGTCGGACGATGCTGGCCAGTCCGACGCACCCGTTCTTCGTGGTCGGCGACGATGGCCGGCTCGTTGAGAAAGAACTCCGAGAACTGTCTCCCGGAGACGAGGTCGCGGACTTCAGAGACGATATCGGTGTGTCGCAGTGTGATGTCTGTGACGATTGGACAGCGGGCCGGTTCTGCTCTCTCGAATGTAAGAACGAGGGGCACAGCCGAGACATGCGCGGCGAGGGGAACCCGATGCACGGCGTGGAGTGGTCCGACGAGCGACGGGAGAAGATCATCGACGCGCTCTCCGACGGGCGGCTCGCTGGCGAGAACAATCCGAACTACGGCGGCGAGTTCCATGGGACCCACGTCATGGAGATGGACGACGAGACGGTTGAACGATTCCGCGAGACGGTCAGCGAGATGCGGTCGGGAACGTCGTGGGAGGAGTGGGTCGTCGACGCAGATCCCGACGAGGTGAAAGCAGACATCGGTGCAGCCACAGCCGAGTGGTGGGAGAGTTTGGACGACGATGAGCGGGAAGCGGTCATCGAAAAGAGTGTCGAGAACTGCGGCTACCCCGTCTGTGACATCAGTGGCGACAAAAATCCGATGCGTGACCCGGAGATCGCAGCGAAAGTCTCCGAGGCGCTTCAGGGTCACGAGCCCACAGGCGGTAACGTCAGACACAGCGACGATTTGGGCCATCTCGTCCGGTCCGATTGGGAGTACGAGGTCGGTAAGAAGCTGCAAGACGCGGGAATCGAGTACGAGTACGAGCCGGCGTTTGAGCTGTCTGATTCCGTGTATCACCCCGACTTCGTGGTGGATAAGACGGTAATCGAAGTCAAGGGAGTGGCCGCACTTTGGGGACAGACGGAAAAGGTGGAAGAGTTCCTGGAGACCTACGGCGACGAGTACACCTTCGTTGTCGTCGGTGACGGTGAACTCCCACACCACGAACACTACGAGAAAGACGAGTTCGAAGCCACTGCCGTCACAGACGGTGGTGTGAAGTCGGTTCAGACCGCCGAGATCAGCCGGATCGAGTACAGCCACCGCGGGAAAGCGTACAACATCAGCATGGAGGGAACACCCAACTTCATGCTCGCCAACGGTATCCTGACGCACAACACCGATGACGCACAATCAGCGCTCCGCCGGACGATGGAGCAGTTCTCCGATAACACCCGATTCATCCTCTCGTGTAACTACTCGTCGAAGATCATCGACCCGATCCAGTCGCGGTGTGCCGTCTTCCGGTTCTCGCCGCTGTCGGACGACGCGGTGGCTGCGCAGGTGCGCGAGATCGCCGCCGCGGAGGGGATCGAGGTGACCGACGCGGGCGTCGACGCCCTCGTCTACGCCGCAGACGGCGACATGCGCCGCGCGATCAACTCGCTGCAGGCCGCGGCGACGACCGGCGAGGTCGTCGACGAGGAGGCGGTGTACGCGATCACCGCCACGGCCCGACCCGAGGAGATCGAGTCGATGGTGACGGACGCCTTGGATGGCGATTTCACCAAGGCGCGGGCGACGCTCGACACGCTCTTGACCGAGACGGGAATGGCGGGCGGGGACGTGATAGACCAGCTGCACCGCTCGGTCTGGGAGTTCGACCTCACGGAGCGGGAGGCCGTCCGCCTGATGGAGCGGATCGGCGAGGCCGACTACCGGATCGCGGAGGGCGCGAACGAGCAGGTGCAACTGGAGTCGCTTCTCGCCGCACTGTCGCTAGCGGAGTAGGCAACCGGAAAAACCGCGATCCGATGGTCGTCGACCGATTCAGTCGAGCAGGTCGTCGACCGCGGCGTCTATCGCCTCGGCGTCGGGGAACTCGGGGTGGTCGCTCGCAACCCACGCGTACTCGACGCTCCGGTCGCCGTCGAGGAGGAAGACGGCCGGCCGCGTCTCCGTGATCCCGGTCATGCCGTCGATGTCGTGTGCGAGCCCGTACTCTTCTATCACGCCCGCGCCGGGGTCGGAGAAGATCCGGACGCCGTCGGCACGCTCGCCGAGCAGGCGCTTGTGAGCGTACGGCGTGGAGACGGAGAGTCCGACCACGTCGAGGTCGTCGGCCCATCCGTGCTCGTCGACCGTGTTGTAGAGGTACGTCGCTTGGAACGCACCATCCATCGGATGGAAGACCAGAAGCGTGGGTCCGTCGACGACGGAATCGAGCGACCGGTCTTCCCAGTACTCCGCGTCGACGAGCGGGCGGGTGAAGTCGGGCGCGGTGTCGCCCTCGGCGACGTGGTCCGTCTCGGGAAGGGAGACGACGTCGAAGTCGGGCATCTCAGGCACCTCCGTCGCCGTAGGTTCCTTCGAGGTACTCGACGATGTTCGCGCTCTCGGACATCGTCACGCCCGTCTCGGGGTCGACGATCGCCGGGACGCTCCGGGCACCGGAGACGCGCTTGACGACGTTGCGCTCTGAGTGCATCGGCTCGACGTACCGCGAGCGGTACGAAACGCCGAGTTCGTTCAGCGTCCGGGCGACGCGCTCGCAGTACGGACACGCCTGTAATCGGTACAGGGTGATCTGTGGCTCCGTCATGTCCGCCCGTTCGATCGCGGAACGGGTAATCGTATCGGCGGCGGCACGCTGTGTGCGGTCGTGACGACGCGGCACCCGACGCCGTCACCGTCCGAAGGTAATCCTTTAACCCCGTGCCGCCGGAACGTGAATGAACATGGGCTTGTCGTCGAGCGCGCCGGCCGTCGACCTCCTCCAGCTTCCGCTGCCGGGGCTGGACGCGATCGCCGCTCTCGGAATTCTGGCGATCTTCCTGTTAGTCGGCCTGTCGGCGTTTTTCTCCTCCTCTGAGATCGCGATGTTCTCGCTCCCGCAACACCGCGTCGACAGCCTCGTCGACGAGGGCGTCGCGGGCGCGGAGACGATCCGCGAGATGAAAGCGAACCCCCACCGGCTGCTGGTGACGATCCTCGTCGGCAACAACATCGTCAACGTCGCGATGACCTCCATCGCGACCGCGCTGTTCGGGATCTACCTCTCTCGCGGGCAGTCGGTCCTCGCGTCCACGTTCGGGATCACGACGCTCGTGTTGATCTTCGGCGAGAGCGCGCCGAAATCGTACGCCGTCGAGAACACGGAGTCGTGGGCGCTGCGGATCGCCCGCCCACTGAAGCTCTCGGAGTACGCCCTCTACCCGCTGGTGGTGATCTTCGATTACATCGTCAAGGGCGTCAACAGCGTCATCGGCGGCTCCGCGGCCATCGAATCGACGTACGTCACCCGCGACGAGATACAGGACATCATCGAGACGGGGGAGCGCGAGGGCGTGATAGAGGAGGAGGAACGCGAGATGCTGGACCGGATCTTCCGGTTCAACAACACCATCGCCAAGGAGGTGATGACGCCGCGGCTCGACGTCACGGCGGTCGCGAAGGAGTCGAACGTCGAGGAGGCGATAGAGACGTGCATCCAGGCCGACCACGAGCGAGTTCCGGTGTACGAGGGGAACCTCGACAACATCATCGGCGTCGTGACCGTCCGAGACCTGGTCCGCGAACTGCGCTACTCGGAGGGCGATCCGTCGCTGGCGCGGGTCGTCAAGCCGACGCTGCACGTCCCCGAGTCGAAGAACGCCGACGAACTGCTCGCGGAGATGCAGGACAATCGCCTCCAGATGGTCACCGTGATCGACGAGTTCGGCACGACGGAGGGGATCATCACCCTCGAAGACATGGTCGAGGAGATCGTCGGCGAGATATTGGAGGGCGACGAGTCCGCGCCCGTCGAGTTCATCGAGGAGAACGTCGCGGTCGTGCAGGGCGAGGTGAACATCGACGAGGTGAACGACTTACTCGGCATCGACCTGCCGGAGGGCGAGGAGTTCGAGACGCTCGCCGGGTTCGTGTTCAACCGCGCCGGCCGCCTCGTCGAGGAGGGCGAGCAGATCGAGTTCGACGGGATCCGAATCCGGATCGAGCGCGTCGACAACACCCGGATCATGTCTGCCCGGGTGACGGTGCTCGACGTCGACGACGGCGACGCGACCGCAGCGGGCGAGGCGGACGGGACCGAGACCGCCACGGACGACACGGCCTGAGCGGTCGCTGCCGCGGTGAGCCGCGACCTCTCAACGGTACGCTCTACCTCTCGACGGCGAGCTCTACCTCTCAGATGGCGTATGCGCGAGCGGCGTCGACGAGGGCCTTCCGGTAGTCGCTCTCGGAGGGGTCGGGACCGAGCGCGAGGAACCGCTCTTTGAACGCGTCGACGTCGACCGCGTCGGTGTCGCTGCCGGCGGCCCGCGCGAGGTCGTAGATCCGGTGACCCGGGCCGGCGATGTCGTGGCGCTCGACTAACGCGAGCGCGAAGGCGGCGTTGACGGCGGTGATCTCCGGGTCCGCTCCGGCCGTTACGGGCGGCGAGCCGTCACGCGAGGCGGTCGGCCTGTCGGCGACGGCGGCCGCGAGGGTCGATTCGAGGAAGCCCAAGAGTTTGTCGGCGGGCGCGACCGAGAGCGTGATGTCGTCGGCGTAGATGTCTTTCATGTGGTTTGCGATCTGGTAGCAATGCGCGAGCTTTCGACGCTCGACGCGCTCGCCGGAGAGACCCAGGTACAGCGCCTCCTCCGTCGACTGGACGTGCGAGGCGTGGCCCTCCTCGTAGCGGGCCATGTGCGAGAGTTCGTGGACCGCCAGCTCGCGGGCCATCGCGCTCGTGGCGGCGCGCTTCGAGACGTTCAAGACGTGGTAGCCGTCGTAGTGACCGGCCCACGTCCGCTCGTCGGGGTCTTCCCGCACCTTCACTTGGACGGGATCGGCGAGCGAGCACTCGGTCTCGAACAGGTCTGCGGCACCGAGGAACGGATCGGGAGGGACGTCTCCCTGCACGCGGAGGTCCATGTGTATATCTCACACGGGTGCGGCCGATAAGTCTCTTGCGCCGGCGGCCGCCGTCCGATTGCGTCGTCGAGCGCCGGTCACTCGCTGACGAACCCGACGACGAGGTAGACTATCGGCGTATCGAGGAGGGCGATCGCGACCTTCAGGAGGTACTGACCGAGGCCGAGCGCGAGCAGAACGGCGGGCGGCAGCGGCGAGCCGACGCCGAGCAGAGTCGGGGCCGCGTAGAACGCGACGCCGACGAAGATCGCGGTGTCGAGCGCCTGACTGGTGGCGGTCGACGCGATGTTCCGAAGCCACAGCAGGCTGCTGCCGGTGCGCTCGCGGATCGCGTGGAAGACGAACACGTCCCAGTTCTGACTCACGACGTACGCGAGCAGGCTCCCGGCGACGATGTTGGTCGCGGGGCCGAGCGCGGTCTCGAACGCGGCCGATATCTCAGGGTTCACGCCGGGCGCGGCGAGCGTCGACCACACGAGCGCGAGCACGAGGAAGTTCGCGAGAAAGGCGACGTTGACGACGACCTGCGTCGCGCGGCGGCCGTACAGCTCGGCGTAACAGTCGGACGCGAGGAACGTGAGCGCGTACGCGAGAGCGGCACCCGGCAGCGTGATCTCCGCCCCGACGACGGGGATCGCGACGGGAAGCGGCAGCGCGATCACCTTCGCGGCGGTGAGCTGCGCCGTCGCGAGCGCGACGGTAAACAGCGTGACGAGCGCGATTGCGGCCACCGCGGACCGGTCCAGCGGGTCGACAGCGAAAGGGCCGTCGGTTCCGGCGAGGCCGTCCGCGCGGCTACTCATCGGTCTTCGCTCCGTCGCGATCCGCTTGCCCGTCGCGGTCGGTCGGTCCGTCGGAGTCGGCCGCTCCGCTCTCCAGACGGTCGTGGCGCGCGTCGATCTCGTCGAGCACGTCCAGCGTCTTGCGGATCGACGCGCGGACGGCGTCGCTGCGGTTCACGAACTTTCCGTCGTCGCCGACGTGGTCGTCAAGGTCGGCGAGCAGTTCGGCGGGTATCTCCACGCTGATTTTCGGCATGCCGCTCCGTCCATCGCGGACGGTCAAGAGCGTTCTTATCTGTGTGCTCTCTGGAGAATACTCGTGCCGGTCACGGTCTCTCCGGGGCAGCCCTATCGGCGGGCGGACGTACCCGCGAGTTCACTCGTCGCCGCCGGCGCGGGTGAAAAACGCGACCGCGGCACCGAACAGCGTCAGGTTCTGGAGGAACGACGTGAGTTCTTCGTCGCGCGAGTCGTCGTCGGCCGCCCAGAAGTCGTGCATGACCGGCGTGACGCCGGCGAAGAAGGCGGCGATGCTGCCCGCGGAGAGCTTCGGGAGCTTCCAGGCACCGATGCCGAGGCTACCGCCGAGGAGGAGACCGCTCGCGGCGGGAACCAGCGCGTCGGCTTTGGGGACACCCTTGGCGTCCGCGTAGGCGATCCGACCGTCGAGGTTGGTGAGGTTTCGGACCGCAAGCGCGAACAGCCCGCCGGCGAAGAGCAGTCGGCCGATGAGTGGTGCGGGATCGCGTGAGTCGGTGTCGGTCTGCGCGTCGGCGGTACTCGCCGAGGTCTCGTCTGTCTCTTCCATCTACTCGATCGAAGGCTGTCGCGGTGTTAACGGATCCGTTTCCGAGACAGGCGCGCGTCCGGACGCGCTCGCCCGACGCGGGCTCTCGCGTCTGACACAACTTAATACGCGTCGAGTACGAGACGTTCAACAACCCCATGAACACCGAGATCCGCGTCCGTACCGACCGCGCCGGACGACAGCCGCATTCACACTACACAGACCAACCGCGGAGGACCGACCGATGAAGCTCGCGACCATCGGCGTCGGCAACGCCGGCAGCAAGCTCATCGACCAGATGATCGAGTTCGAGGTCGAGACCGGCCGAGACCTCTGTCGGCACGCCCTCGTCATCAACACGGCCCGGACCGACCTCGCCAAGCCGGAGAACATCCCCGACGACCGCCGAGTCCTCATCGGCGACACCCACAAAAAGGCTCGCGGACACGGCGTCGGCGGCGACGCCGAGATCGGGGCCGAGGTGGCCAAAACCGACATCGACGAGATCCGCCGCGTGTTCGACGACATCGAGATACACGAGGTCGACGCGGTGCTCGTCGCGGCCGGCCTCGGCGGCGGGACGGGGAGCGGAGCCGCGCCGGTCGTGATCGAGGAGCTACAGAAGATGTACGACGAGCCGATCTACGGGCTGGGCGTGCTTCCCGGCCAGTACGAGGGCGGCCGCCCAGCGCTCAACGCCGCCCGCTCGCTGCAGTCGTTCGTCACCAAGGTCGACAACTTCATCGCGTTCGACAACGACGCGTGGCGCTCCCGCGGTCAGACGATAGAGCAGGGGTACGCCGAGATGAACCGGGAGCTCGCGACCCGGATCGTCACTCTGCTCGCGGCCGGCGAGGTCGACGAATCGGACGTCGGCGAGAACGCGATGGACTCCAGCGACATCATGCGCACCCTCGACGTCGGCGGCGTCTCCTCGATCGGCTACGCGTCGACCGACCTCGAGGTCCCCAAGGAGGGGCTGCTCTCGAAGTTCAACGACGCAGAGGAGCCGCAGGCGGAGTCGACGGACGCGGCCAAGATCAAAGGGCTCGTTCGCCGGGCCGTCAACTCTCGGCTCACCGTCCCCTGTGACGTATCGAGCGCCGACCGCGCGCTCATCGTCTTCGCCGGGCCGCCGGAGGTCATCTCCCGGAAGGGCGTCGAGTCCGCCCGCGAGTGGCTAGAGAACGAGGCCGACACCGTCGACGTGCTCGCCGGCGACGACCCCCGCCCGGGCTCCTCGACGCTCGCGGCGGTCGTCCTGCTCTCGAACGTCACGGAGACGCCCCGGATCGACGAGATCCAGAATCAGGCCGTCGACGCGCAAAACAAGATCCGCGAGCTGGACGCGGTCCGCGACGAGGAGATCGAGTCGCTGATCACCGACGACAACAATGACCTCGACCCGATCGTCTGACGATCGGAATCGACGGTCCGAGCGGCCGCGGCGGCCCGAGAGAACGCCTCGGTCCGGACAGACGGCGGCGAGGGGCGCATGAAACTCGCGCTGATCGGCGTCGGTGACGCCGGCACGCGGATCGTCGACCGGCTGGTCGCAGCCGAGGCGGAGACGGGCCGGTGGTTCACCGAGGGGAACGTCCTCGCGTTCAACACCGCGGCGCACGCGTTCGACGAGACCGAGTCGATCCCGGACGAGCGGCAGGTCCTGATCGGCGACACGCACCCGGCCGTCACCCAGCGCGTCCCGGACGACACGGACGGGACGGATTCCACCGCTGCAGGCCGCGACGAGGCGGACGTTAGCGGTGCGGCGGGAGGCTCAACCGCCGAACGTCCCGGCGTCGGCGGCGACCCGGAGGTCGGTGCCGACGTCGCCACGACTGACCTCCCGGAGATCCGCCGCGCGCTGGATCAGATCGACGAGACGGAGGTTGCGGCGACGATGGTCGTCGCGGGGCTCGGCGGCGGGACGGGCTCCGGCGTCGGGAGCGTGATAGTCGAGGAGCTGCAGGCGGTCCACGAGAGCCCGGTGTACGCGCTCGGCGTCCTCCCGGCGTCGACCGAGTCCGACCGGCGAGCGCTGACTGCCGCCCGCGGGATCCGGACGCTCGTCCCGCTCGCCGACGCCGTCTTCCCGGTCGACAACGAGGCGTGGCGACACGGCGAAGATCCCGTGTCGGACCGCTACGACGCGATCAACGACGCGATCGCGACGCGGATCGTGGGGCTGTTTGGTGCCGGCGAGCGCGACCCAACCTCTCCCTCCGAAATGCGGATCGACCCCGCCGACATCCGGCGGACGCTCGATGTCGGCGGCATCGCTTCTATCGGCCGCGAGACGGTCACCATCGATACCGACTCGTCGGGCTGGATCGATCGCCTGCTTCGACTTCTCGGGCTCGCAGACGACACTCGCGGCGGTCACGAGACCGACGCGGCGACGGTCAAGCGGCTGGTCCAACAGGCGCTCAACTCCGCTCTGACGCTGCCCTGTGACATCGGGTCGACCGATCGCGCGCTGTTGATCCTCTCGGGTCCCCCCTCGGCGATCTCACGGAAGGGGTTTGAGACGGGGCGGTACCTCCTCGAGGAGGAGACGGGGACCGTGGAGGTGCTCGCCGGCGACGAGCCGCTGCCCGACGCGGAGACGATCACCGCGACGGTGCTCTTCGCCAACGTGACCTCGGTTCCGCGGATCGAGGAGCTACAGGCGCGGGCGACGGAAGCGGCCGCGTTCGACCCGAGCAGTGAGGATGCGGCCGGCGCGGGCGATGCGGACGCGATCGATGCGAGCAGTGAGGATACGGCCGGCGCGAGCGATGCGGACGCGGCCGACGCACCCGTCACCGACACCGACGGCGGAACCGCCGACGTCGACCCCGTCGCGACCGACACGGGCGAACCGGACGGGAGACAACCAGATGGAGACGACCGCGACGCCACGACGCGCGATCACGACTTCGAATTCACCGACGACGCGACGGACGACGACGCGGGGAGCTAGGCTCCCGTCACGCGCACCGCGAGACCGTCCCACGCGCCGTGATACCGCTCCCACAGCAGCACCGCGGGAGGGAGGGCGACGATCGTGAACACGAACGAGTAGACAACGCTCAGTGCCATCAGCAGGCCGAAGTCGCCGAGAACCGGGGTGATGGCGAGCGCGAGCGCGCCCGTCCCGAGCGAGGTCGTGAGCATGCTCCCGAGCAGGGCACCGCCGGTCCCCGAGAGCGTGATTATCATCGACTCGTAGGCGTCCGCGCCCGCGTTGAACTCGTCGATGAACCGGTGAGTCGCGTGCACCGAGTAGGCGATTCCGAGTCCGATCGAGATGGAGAGGATCGTCGCCGTGAGCGCGTTTAGCGACATCCCGAGGTACCGCATCGTTCCGAGCAGGAACGCGATCGCGATCAAGATCGGAAAGAGGTTCACGATCCCGAGGAGCGGTTTGCCCTCCAAGGTGGCGTACGCGATGACGAGGAACACTCCCGTCAGCGCCATCGCGAGGATCAGCCCCTGGATCGCGGAGTTGAAGATGATGTCCGTCACCGCGTCGAAGACGACGAGCTGGCCGGTCGCGGTCGTCTCGAACCGGAACTCGTCCGCGAACTCGCGGGCGTCGACGGCGGCTTCGCCCTGTGAGGCGCTCGAATCGATCGCGTAGTCGACCTGTGCGCTCCGCCGGTCCGGCGTGAGATACTGCTCCGCGCGGTCGCCGGCCGACGAGGCGAAGAGCACGTCGTAGATCCGGGCGAGGTTGCGGTCGGGGATCCCGTCGCCGTCGACGTCGTTGCGGGCGACCAGCGCGGCGAACTCGGGGTCCCGATCGGCGTGTGCCCGAATCACCGTCACGATGCTGGTCGGTTGGGCGCTCCCGCCGTCGCCGACGGCGAGCGCGCCCGGCGGGTCGTCGTTCGGGTCCGCGAGCGCCTCCAGCGCGTGGCCCTCCTCGAAGTTCCCCTCGACGTACAACTTCACCGACTGATCCTGGTTCGTCGAGAAGCGGTCTTCGAGGAGGTTCAGCGTCTCGGTGACGGTGTACTCGCTCGGCGCGAACGGTTCAGGGAGCCCGGTCATGTAGTCGGGCTGTTCTTCGGGCGGGAGGAAGTCCTCCGTCTCGAAGGACGTGTCCACGCCGCTGCCGTACGCCGCGGTCATTCCTCCCGTGACGAGTAACACGACGACGAACGCGATCGGGGCGTACCGGCTGACCTGCGCCGGGAACGCCAGGAGCTTTCCGAGCGTCGAGTCTTCCGATGAGATCGGCGCGGAGTTGAACTCGGGGACGCCGTACCGCTCTCGGAACCGGTCGACCTCCAGCTTCGCCGCCGGGAGGAACAGCCCGAATATCAGGAAGGTGAAGACGATCCCGATCGCGGAGGCGAGCCCCATGTTTCGGATCGGTCCGAGATCGGAGATAACGTTCGCGCCGAACCCGAACACGGTCGTCACGGTGACGATGATGAAGGCGATCATCAACTGGTTGTTCGCCTCGCGCATCGCCTCCGTGGCCTCGTAGCCGTCGACGACCTCCTCGCGGTAGCGGTTGATGATGTGGATCCCGAAGTCCACCCCGACCGCGAGCAACAGCACGGGAACCGCGATGAGCTGCTGGCTGAACGGGATTCCCGAAAAGCCGAGGAACCCGAACGTCCAGATGACGGTCATCAAAAGCGACAACAGCCCGAGCGCGAGGTCGATCGGGTCGCGGTAGGCGACGACTAAGAACAACAACAGCAGCAGCACGACGACGGGCATCACGATGGTGAGCGAGTCACCGATGACGTTCGCCGTCTCGGCGTTCGTCACGCCGCTGCCGAACGCCGTTATCTCGCCGGGCTGATCAGCCGCGATGGACCGGATCGACGTCTGGATCTCCTGGAGGTCTCCCGACGAGAATCCGGCCGGAACGTCGTGTGAGACGACCGTGATAGACGCAGAGGCGCTCGCGCTCGTCGGATTGAAGTCCGTCGCGAGCGTCCCCGTGAACCGCGGGTTCTCCGAGAGGTCGCGAACGACCTGTCTGACGCGGGTCGCGCTCGTCGACTCGACTGCGCGCCGCTGTTCGGCCGCCGTGGTCGCCGTCGGGTCGAGCCGTTGGGCGACGACCGTGGCCGGGCCGTTCGCGGAGGCGACGCGGAGGTCGTCTCGCGACTCTATCTCCTCTAAGACCCGGAGGTCCCTGAGAAGCGCCTCTTTCGTCAGGACGTTACTGCCCGAGTGGATGAGCTGCGTGGACTCGCGTTCCGGTTCGAACGGGTCTTCGAACTCCTGATTGACGGCGTCGAGCGCCTCCTGCTCGTCGAGGTCTTCGGTGAACGAGTCGGTCGCTTCGGTGTCCGTGCTGACGAGCCCGATTCCGCCGGCGAACACCAGCGTGAGCACGAGGAAGATGACGATGACTCGGCGCGGGCTGTCGACGATAGCGTCGTTGAGCCGCCGCGTCCACGCCTCGGTCTGCTCGCCGAGCGACCGCGACATCGGTTACTGCCGCCTCCTGTAGAGGACGAGCGCCCCCGTCCCGACGACGAGGAGCGCGACGACGATGACCGGTAGCGGCAGTCCGCCCTCCTCGCTTTCGGTCACGTCGATCGGGACGCGGTAGGTGTCGGTGAGCTGGCTGTCGCCGTCGGCGTCGTCGTACCGGAAGTCGAGTGAGACGGGGTAGGTGCTCCCCGGTGTCGCGGAGGCCGTGGTGGTCAACTCGAATGTCATCGTCGTGGTCTCGCCGGGATCGAGCGACTGGACGTACCCCGTGTCGGTGGTGCCGGTGTCCAGCGGGTCGTCGGCAAACAGGCGGGCCTCCACGTCGCTCGCGGGCTCGTCAAGGTTGTTCGTCACCGCGACGTCGATGGTGCGGGTCCCGCCAGCTTGGATGGTGCGGTTCTCGATCGCGACGTCGAAGCGGTCGCGCTCGGGAGCGACCTCGGCGTCGACGACGAGATCCTCGAATGCCCTGGTCTCGCCCTCGTCGTTGCGGTACCGGACCGCCATGTCGAGCGAGCGCAGCCCGGCCTCCGCCTCGCCGCCGATCGCGATCGGCAGCGAGAAGTTCGCAGACTCGCCGGGACCGAGCGTCCCCACGGCGGTCGACCGCTCCGCCGGGATCACGCTCTGGTCGTCGCCGGCGTACTGCACGACGACGCTCTCGGCCCGCACCGGACCGTCGTTTCGGACGGTCCCGACCAGGTCGCCGTCCTCCCCGACGCGGAGCTGTGAGTCCACGTCGGTGAGCGCGAACTCCTGTTCTGCGAGCGGGAGGACGCCGAGCGAGAGCCCGTCGTCGGTCCGAGATATTCCGTCCGGGTCCTCGAACGCGACGGAGCCCGCGAGGGTGTACTGCTGGGCCGGGAGGTCCGACGCGACGCCGACGTCGTAGGCGACCGTCGCCGTCTCGCCCGGGCCGATCTCCGGGACACGGACTGTGTCTGACTGTCCGCCGCTCACGGTGACGCTGCTGCTCTGCGTGCTGAAAGTCACGTCGGCGTTTCGGGCCGTCTCCGCGCCGACGTTCTCGATCGTCGCCTCGACGGTACCGCTGTCGCCGACCTGCGTGTCGCTCTCGACGTCGACGACCTGGAACCGGGCGTCGTCGCGGACGCGGAGTTCGACATCGCGAGAGACGGTGACTGTTCGCTCAGTGACTTGTCGGTCACTATCGTTTGGCCTGACTAGGGACTGATACCGATAGGTGATATCCAGATCGAGATCATACGTCCCAGATTCAAGATCCTCTGGTACGTTGACATCCAGTGTCACTTCTCCGGGTGCTTCCGAGGTTACCGAACCGACAACAACCTCGCCAGACTCGACAGATAGTGGAGAGAACTGATCGTCAGCCTCGATGCGGACATTTCGCGCCGTCGTAACGACGCTACGGTCGGTTGAGGCCCCAGACCGCAGATTGCCTTCGTTGGAAAGTTGGATCTGGACTTCATTCGTCTGGCCCGGAACGAGGTTTGGATTCGGTGTGTACACCTCAATATCAGGCGATCCGTAAACTGTTCCAGTCTGTGCCGGACCGCTGTCGATCCCCCCGGCCGACGTCCCGGCGAGTTCCGCGCCGACGGCACCCGCGCCGACGCCGCTCGCGACGAGCAGGACGCTCACGAGGATCGCAGTCAGGGTTCGCGTCCGCATGCGTTACCGCGCCTCGGACGCCGCGGCGTCCACGGTCGACACCGCGTTAGCGGGGGCCGTGCTCCGCGACTGGAGGAGTGACAGGTCGGGGCTGTTCGGGGCGGAGAAACTAGCTCGGTGCACGGTCAATACTCGGTTCACGAATCAATAAATATTTCGTTCGTGAAATCGCATGTCCGGTATGGAGCCGAGAGACCGAGCGTTCGAGTCGGGCCGGCGGCCGGCGTGCGGAGGCGCGCAGTGACGAGATTTTCCGAGGAAGACCGCGATCGCATCCGCGCGGATCTGATCGAGGCGGGCCACGACCTGTTCGCGAGACACGGGTTCGACCGGACGCGCGTGAGCGACGTGACGGACGCGGTCGGGATCGGGACGAGCACGTTCTACCAGTTCTTCGATTCGAAGGAGGCGCTGTACCTCGCGGTGTTGATCGCCGAGCGCGGGCGGCTGTTCGAGACGCTGGAGGCGGAGGTCGCCGCCGCCGAGACGCCGCGCGAGGAGGCCGAGACGATCTTGCGGACGACGCTCGGACAGGTGCGGTCGAACCCGCTCATCCGGCGGCTGTTCGTCGAGGGCGAGATCCGACGCATCGACGAGCAGTTGAACGGGACGAGCTACGACGACGCGCACGACTCCGGAGGCGAGGGACCGACGGTCGGATGCGGCGACGGCGGTGGCCACGAAAACAGCGATGGTCACGAAAACGGCGATGGCACCGACACCGCGGACAGCGGTGAGCGGGTCGCCTTCGACCGGGTGTTACCGCAGCCGGACGAGTGGGTCGAACGGGACGATTTCCGGATCGACGATCCGGCGGTCGTCCGCGGGCTCATGCGGTCGCTGCTCTTCGTCACGCAGGCGCGGGAGACGCCCGTCGTGCCGGCGGGGACCTACGACGAGGTCGAGGAGGCGCTGATCGAGACGGTTGTCGCGGGACTGTTCGCGGACCCGCCAACGGAGTCGTGAGCGAGACCGTGGCCGAGGCGAGGCGTGTCTGCCGGTCTCCGAGGTGACACCAACCCTTAGGCCTCCGCGAGCACGACGTGACGATGCGAATGTCTCGCGACACCGACGGCATCGTCCTCGTCCTCGTCCTCGACGCCGACCCCGACCGCGGAGACGAGTACGCCGCGTGGCTCGACGCGTACGGGGTTCGCGTCGCGGAGAGCGTCGAGAGCGGACTCGACGCACTCGACGACGAGGTCGACGTCGTGCTCCTCGATGCCGGGCTCATCGACGCCGATCCCGCCTCGACGGTCGGCCGGATCCGCGCCCGCCACGCGGACTGTCAGATCGGGCTGCTATCGGGGGATTCGGGCGGAATCGCCGTTCTTGGCCTCGACGTCGACGAGTACGTCCCGCGACCGATCGCCCGCGAGGAACTGCGAGAGACGGTCGCCCGCCTCGTCGATCACGGCGCGGTCGAGGGGGCGCTCGACCGATACCTCTCGCTCGTCGAGCGGCGTCGACGTGTTGAGGCCAGACGCGACCCCGAGGAGTTGGACGACGACGAGCGATACCGGGAGCTGACCGGCGAGATCGCCGCCCGGCGCAGCCAGATAGACACGCTGTTGGAGCGGACGACGGGCGGGACCGACGGCGCGGACGCGGCGACCGCTGATGACGCGGACACCCGCCCCGCCGCCGCGGTCGAGCACTCGAACGTCGCGGAGCCGCCACTCTACCGCAGTCGGCCGGGAGCGTTCTACGCGCTCTGGTTCGTCGCGGCGCTCGCCTACGGCGCGGGCGACGTCGTCTCGACCCTGTACGCGACCGTCGCCGTCCCGGGGCTGATCGAGGGGAACCCCGTTGTCGGGGGACTGCTCGCGACCGTCGGCATCCCCGGATTCCTCGCGTTGAAGCTCCTCGTCTTCCTCGTGTTGATCTCGGTCAGCGTGCAGGGCGGACGCGTCCGCGACCGGTACTCCTACTACTGGCCGCCGGTCGTGGCGACCGGGCTCGGGTTGCTTCTCACGGGGTGGAACCTCCGGCTGATACTCGGTCTGTGACCGGGCGGGCGGCGGGTGAGACTCGCGACGGCCGCGCTCACAGCCACTTGCGGATCCGCCGCCGGACGCGGTCGGCGAGGCCGACGTCGCGGTTGCGGTCGCGGAACCGGAACGGTTCGAGCCCGACGGCGACGACGTAGACGGCCGTGACGATGACGACGATGACGGCGTTTATCGCCGCGACCGCGACGAACGGGTGTATCGCGTGAAGCGCGAGTATCACGGACGCGGGGAGGAACTGGACGTACTGCCACTCGCCGACGGACCTGACGTACGCGCCGGTCTCGTTCGGTGCGTGGATCGTCACGGTCGAGGAGGCGGTCTCGCCGCGACCCGCCACCAGCGCGGAGTGGCTCACGTCGACGCCCGTGCTCGCGGCCTCGACGACCGCGATCCGCGGGACGAACCCGTCGTTCGTGAAGTTGTACGTGTACTCCACCGAGCCGCCCCGTTCGATGACGGTCGGGTTCCCGCTCGGCGTCTGTGAACTCACGATCGTGATGTCGTTCGTCCCCGACGGGACGACCATGCTCGCGGTCGCCGGGACGGTGATGAGAAGGAGGATGACGACGAGCACGAGCACCGCGCTCGTCTCGCTCCGCCGGCTGCGCGACCGCTCCGACCGGTCCGGCCGCCCCCGCTCGCCGCCGACCATCTCGGCGACGACGCTGTAGGCCAAGAGCAGCAGCCCGACGGCGACCATCGACGTGCCCACGTCGCCGTCGGCCAGCCCGCCCAGCCCCGGCATGCCGCTGAGAGCCGACGCGCCGATAGAGAACGCCTCTTGCATCCCCAACACGAGGAGGCCGATCTTCGGTATCACCACCACCTCCCCGTCGAGTTGAAGCGCGACGGCGGCGATCTGTGACTCCCGTACCGGCGGCTCCGGGCCGTCCTGATCGGTGAAGGGATTGGCGTCGCCGCGCGTGATGTACCCCTCGTCCGTCTCGCCGACGATCCGGTGGGTCGTCAGTCCGCCCCCTTGCAGCTCTCTGGCCTCGAACGTCACCACGTCCCCCTCCTCGACGTCGCCGGCGAGCGACGGTGGGACCGCGACGAACCCGTCGCCGGGTGCCATGGTGGCCGGCTCGGCGTTCATGCTGCCGGTGAGCACGAACCCGAGGAGGATCGGCTGACCGAGCTGTTGGCCGATCAGCATGACGACGACGAGGCCGACGAGGAGAGCGGTCGCGCCGGAGCCGGCGAGCGATCTGAGATTCATCGTGCGGGGGCGCTTCAGTGCGGTGTACGATCGCCGTTAATAAATGCCGTTCGGCGACGCACGAGGCGTTTGCGGCGTACGGAGGAGTTGTCGCGTACGGAGGAGTTGTCGCGTACGGAGGAGTTGTGGTACGGAGGGATTGCGGCGTACGGAGGAGTTGTGGCGTACGCTCAGTTCGGCGGTGCTGCGGGCGGTTAGTTTCCGGTAAAATCGATCCGCGAGTCGCCCGCGTCGCCGTCGCGCCGGGCGGGTCCGAGTCGAACGAACTCGTAGGCGTCGTCGGCAAGGAACACCGCGTCGTCGTCGACGGTCACGTCGACCGTTTCGAGGATCGCGCCCTCGCAAGGGCCGAAGTTGCAGTAGCCGGAGTCGGCCTCAAACGTCGCGCCGTGCTTCTGACAGAACACCTCGCCGTTGCGGACGAACGCGCCGTCGTCCTTGTCGAGGCGTACGTCGGTCCAGTGTTGACAGTAGTTCCGGAAGGCAGTCACCTCGCCGGTCGCCCGCGTGAGGATCGCCTCGGCCTCCGGCCGGCCGTCGTCGGACTCGCCCACGTCGCCCTCGCCGTCGTCGACCGCGTCGGCGTCGACGGGCCGAAGCGTCACGAGCAGCGTGCTCTCCTCCGGAACCTCCTTGACGGCGGCGACTCGGCGCTCCGCGTCCATACGCGTCCGTGGCCTGCGGCGCGTTTGAACGCTGCGGTCGGCGCGGGGAAGGACGGCCCCCGTATCACAGCCGCTCGCCGTCGTAGTACCTTTCCTCCACGCGTCGGTCGAACAGCCGCGAGAGGAGCGTGGTGAGCGGGCCCGCGGCGGCGTCCGCCCCCCCGCCCGTTCTCTCCCCTCCCGTTCCGCCGACCGCGATCCCGTCGACGGTCGCGACCGGCCGGATCTCCCACGTCGAGTTGGTGAGGAACACCTCCTCGGCCTCCCGAACCGCGTCGGGCGCGTACGCCCCCTCCTCGACGGGGATCCCCTCCTCTTCGGCAATTTCGATCACCGCGCGACGGGTGATCCCGGGGAGCACCGGCCCGTCGAGCGATGGCGTCTTGAGCGCGGTGCCGTCAGAAAAGAAGACGTTCGAAGTCGCCCCCTCGGCGACGTTTCCCTCGGGGTCGAGCATGAGCGCCTCGTCCGCGCCCGTGACGCGAAGTTCGAGTCGGGCGAGGATCCCGTTCAGGTAGTTGTGCGTCTTCGCGTCCGCGGGGAACGCACGCGACGACGGCTTGCGGGTCTTCGTCGTCTGGAGCGCGGCCGGCCCGTCGTAGACGGCTCCCACGCCGTTTTCGCCTGCCATCTCGTCTCCCACGCCGTCCTTGTTCGCGCCGTTTTCGCCCGCCCTCTCGTCTCCCGCTCCGACGCCCCCGCGAGGCAGGGGCTTCGCTATCACGACGACGGTCGGGTCGACGTCGGGCCGCGGGTCGAGCGTCCCGGACTGGACTCCACGGGTGATCGAGCACTTCACGTACGCGTCGTCGAGGGTGTTGGCCGCGAGGGTCTCGTCGATCCGAGCTTTCAACTCCGCATCGGCGACGCCGTGATCGAGCCCGAGCGTCTCGCAGGTGCCGGCGAGCCGCGCCGCGTGCGCGTCCCACCGGAACACCTCCCCGCCGTAGGCCCGCAGCGTCTCGAAGGCGGCGTCGCCGTACGCGAACCCGCGGTCTTCGACGGAGACCGTCGCCTCGTCGGCCGGGACGAGGTCGCCGTCGACGTGGTACCGCAGCTGATCTTCAGGCACGGTCCGCACACACCTCCGCGAAGTTCCGAACCATCGCCTCGCCGCGCGGCGTCAGGATGCTCTCGGGGTGGAACTGCACGCCGACGTGCGGCTTCTCTCGATGGCGGACGCCCATCACGACCGACCGCTCGTCCTCGGTGCGTGCGGTCTCGACAAGCTCGTCGGGGAGATCCTCGCGCGTGACACAAAGCGAGTGGTACCGGCCGACTCGCAGGCGGTCGGGGAGCCCGGCGAACACACCCGCGCCGTCGTGGGTGATTGTCGACGGTTTCCCGTGGACGACCTCCGGGGCATGAGTGACCCGGCTGCCGCGGTTGGCACACATCGCCTGGTGGCCCAGACAGACGCCGAAGACGGGGCGATCGAGGGCAAAGACGGCGGTGGAGACGCCGGCGTCGGCGGGCGTCCCCGGTCCGGGTGAGACGACGACGCCGTCCGGGTCGATCTCGCGGATCCCAGCGAGATCGACCGCGTCGTTCCGTCGCACCGTCACCGCGCCGGCGACCTCGCCCACGTACTGGACGAGGTTGTACGCGAACGAGTCGTAGTTGTCGATGACGAGGATGCGCGCGTCGAGGTCGCCTTTGCCGGCCCGCCAGCCGCCACCGGCCGGCGAGTCTCTACCGGTTTGTCGGCCATCTGCGGTGGAGCTCTCTCCGCGGCGCGCGTCAGTCATCCGTCACCTCCGGCCGGCCGATCGCCATCCCGCCGGCCGCGAGCGCCTCGTCCGTGGCGCTCACGAGCGCCCGGGCCTTCGCGAGCGTCTCGTCGTACTCGGCGTCCGGCTCGGAGTCGTGGACGATCCCCGCGCCGACCCGCAGGTGGTACTCGTCTGCGTGCCGGACCAGCGTCCGTATCACGATGTTCAGCGTGGCGCGGCCGTCGAACCCCACCGCGAGCATCGACCCCGTGTAGGGGCCGCGTCGGGTCGCCTCCAATTCGTCGATGATACGCATCGTCTTCGGCTTCGGTGCTCCGGTGATCGTCCCGCCGGGGAAACACGCCGCGATAGCGTCTGCGAGCCCCACGTCCGACCGCGCCTCGCCCTCGATCAGGCTCACGAGGTGCATCACCTCGCTGTAGCGGTCGACGCGGCGGTACTCGGTCACGTCGACCGTCCCGAACCGGGAGACTTTGCCGAGGTCGTTGCGTTCGAGATCGACCAGCATGGCGTGTTCGGCGCGTTCTTTGGCGTCGGTCGTCAGTGCCGTCTCCAACGCCGCGTCCTCTTCTCGTGTCTCGCCCCGGGGACGAGTCCCCGCGATGGGTTCCGTACGCAGGCGGGTGCCCCCCTCCGGATCGGCGGTCTCGTCGTCCGGGACGCGCTCCAAGAGCAGCTCCGGGCTCGCGCTCACGAGGTCGACGCCGCGCCGCGCGTCGCCGCGCTCGACGCCGGAGAACTCGATCACCCCCGAGTATGGGGCCGGGTTCACCCGCCGCAGGGCGTCGTAGGCGTCGACCGGGTGGACCGCCGCCGGCGCGCGGAGCCGCTGTGAGACGTTGGCCTGAAACGTGTCACCCTCGCGGATCGCCGCCTTCACCCGCTGGACCGCCTCTGCGTATCCTCCACGACCGACGTCGCTCTCGAACGTCGCCGTCGCCGCGTCCGAGGCGGGTGCCGGCCCGACCGCCGGATCGCCGGACTCGATCCGGTCTATCAGGTCGTCCGCCCGAGCCGCCGCCGCGTCGAACAGTCCGTCGAGCGCGTCTCTGTCGATCTCGGTGTCATCGAGGCCGACGGGCACCCGCGGACACGCGGTCACGCGGAGCGTGACGCTCGGTTCGCCGCCAGTCGGACACTCCCACGCCGCCACGCGGTCGAAGACGCCCACCTGTAGCCGCGGGAGGCCTCGGTCGTCGATCGCACCGGGACCCTCGGGCGGCGACGCCGGGAACGATTCCAGCTCGCGCGCGACGTCGTACGAGAGCCAGCCGAACGCGCCGCAGGGGTACGGGACCTCGCAGTCCCCGCGAGCGAGCGTCTCGCCCTCGGCGAGACCCTCCAGGGCGGCGAGCGTCGGCGACGGCCGGCGGTAGTCCCCGGTCGTGGACTCGCCCGCGACGGCCGCGTCGGCGGAGACGGTGAGCCGCTCGACCGGGTCGACACCGAAGTATCCCCATCCCGACTGCCCGCCCGTGGTTTCATAAAAGAAGCCGCCAGGGCCGTCGCGCGCGCGCCGGTACGCGGCGAACGGGTCCGCGACGGTCACACGGCACTCGACCGGCACCCGAGCACCGGCCGGCGCTGCGGCCGCGACTGCGCGGAATCGATCCCGGTCGGTGCGTACCGATCGCTGCATGAGAGACGGTTCGGTGGCGCGGAGGAAACAGTTGTGGTCCCGCCAGTCGATACCGATTCGAACGAGATCCGACCGCGACGGACGCACCGAGAGCCCCCGGTCAGAACTCGTTTGCCCGCTCGATCCACGTCGCGGCGCGCGTTTCGCCGACGCTCGTTCGCTCGGCGACGTCGGCGGCGTCCGCGGCCGCGAGCTGGTCGATCGTCTCGATGCCGATTCCGGCCAGTCGCTCGGCGTACGCCGGGCCGATCCCGGTGATGTTCTCGACGCCGGGACCGACGTCGTCGTCGTCGACCGCCGCCTCCTCGTCTGCTCCCTCCGCGGCCTCCGCCGGCTCCGCGGCCTCCTCGGTCTCGGCGGCCGAGCCGTCCTCGTCGACCAGCGCCCCGGTCGAGGCGGCGGCGTCCGTCTCGGCCGCAACCGGCTGTCCCCCGCCGTCCGAACCGTCGCTCGAACCGGAACCCGGCGGCTCCGCGTCCGCGTCGTCCGGCTCGTGTTCGACCGTCACTTCGGTGTCCGCCTCGTCGCGTTCGGCGGGGGCGCTCCCGAACCCGAGCGCCTCTTTGATCTTCTGGAGTAGGGCCATCGACCGGTGATACGACCGTGGTACAGTTAAAAGCACTCGACGCGGGAGCGCCGAGCACCGCCCCGCGAGTCGGTCCCGCCGGTATATAAGTGTCCCCGGCGCGTTCCATGGATATGGACGCGCTCAATCCCGTTATGTGGTCGGTCCACGTCGGCTTCGCGGTTCTGTGGACCGGCAGCGTGCTGTTCGTGTCGATCGCTGTGCTCCCGTCGGCGCTCCGCGGCGACGTCGCCGGCGACGCCCTCTCGCGCATCGTCGGCCGCCTCAGGTGGATCACCCGGATCGGCGCGCTGGCGTTCCTCGCCACAGGCGGCCACATGGCCGGCACGCTGTACACGGTCGAGTCGCTCACGGGGAGCGGTCGGGGTCACCTCGTGTTGACGATGCTCGCGCTCTGGTTCGTGATCACTGGCCTCGTTGAAGTCGCGAGCGGGAAACTGCTCTCCGGCGTCGACGCCGGCAAGCTCCGCGAGCCCGCCCGCGACGCGAAGCCGTTCTTCTACGGTGCCGCCGGGCTCTCCGTCGTCCTCCTCGTTGTCGCCGGCCTGCTGGCGACGCCCGGGTTCGCCTAGTCGCGGTCGGATGCCTCACCGGTTCGCCGAGCCGAACCCCCCGCTCACTCCAGCTCCGCCCGCAGCGCCGCGTTCATCGCCTCGACCGGCGCGTCCGCGCCGGTCCATAGCTCGAACGCCTCGACTCCCTGAAACAACAGCATCCACGCGCCGTCGATCGCCGTCGCGCCCGCCGCGGCCGCCTCCCGGAGCAGCCGCGTTTCGATCGGCGCGTACACCGCGTCGAGGACGGCCAGATCGCCGTGGAGGAACTCCGCGGGCACCGGCGTCTCGTCCGGCGACTCCATCCCGACGCTCGTCGCGTTGACGAGCACGTCCGCCGCCGCGACCCGCTCGCCGAGATCGTCGAGACCCCCACCGCTCGCGCCGCCGACCGCCGCCGCGAGCGACGACGCGCGCTCTGGCGTTCGGTTCGCGACGTGTACGGCCGCGCCGGCGTCGGCCAGCGCGAACGCCGCGGCCCGCCCCGCCCCGCCGGCCCCCACGACGACCGCGGACGCCCCGTCGAGCGAGACGCCGTGATGCGCGAACGCACGCGTTACGCCCGCCGCGTCGGTGTTGTATCCGCGGGGGCGGTCGGCGTCACCCTTGCTCACCGGAGAAAAATCGACCGTGTTGACCGCGCCGATCCGCTCTGCGAGCGGGTCCGCATCGACCGCGTCCGCGACGTCGCGCTTGAACGGGATGGTCACGTTGAGTCCGGCGACCCCGAGGTCGGCCGCGCCCGCGATCGCCGCCGCGGCGGCGTCGGCATCCGGCTCGAACGTCACGTAGCGCGCATCGATATCGAGCGCCTCGTAGCCCGCCTCGTGAAGGGGCGGCGAAAGCGAGTGGCCGACCGGGTTCCCGATCAGTCCGTATACGTCCATGCGCGTTCACGCGACGGCGAGCGACAAAAGGGGCGCGGTCACCGAGGGCGGTCGGTCACCGAGCGCGAGCGATCGCTGAGGGGCGTGGTGGACGAGCGCGAGCGATCGCCGAGATGTGCGGTCACCGAGCGCACGCGATCGTCGAGAGCCGCGATCACTTCCCGTCCCGGTCGGCGTCGATGACCTCTTCGAGCGTCTCCGTTCCCACGTCGCTCGCGACCTTGACGCCGACGAGCGAGACGACGATCCCGCCGACGATGAACGCGGCGAGCCGCTGGACCGGCGTCACGACGAACCACGCCGTCTCGAAGGGGTCGAGAATCGCCTCCTGTGCGAGGAAGTACCCGGCGAAGCCGCGGACGACCAGCCCGACCGCGACGATGACGAACGGGAGGTTGAGGTACTGCGTGCGGATCCCCTCGTCGCGGATCAGTTCGTCGAGCAGTCGGCCGACCGCCGCCGTCACGCCCGCGACAGCGACCCACGGAACCGCGGCGAACGCGAACTCCACCGCCTGCACGATCGTGGGCTCCGCCGGTCCGAGATCCGACGCCGAGAGCACGCCAAAAAAGCCACCGACGAGCGCGAGACCGGCCGCGACGACGTACGTCACGACCGACACCTGGCCGGCGTACAGCGCCTCGCGGATCCGCTCCGGCGCGCCGGCGACGACCCTGTCTATTGCGAGGCCCTTGTACAGGAGCGCGGCACCGAGCAGCCCGGCGACGCCCGCGACCGCGGCACCGGCAGAGAACCAGTAGAAAAGCGCCGGCAACAGGAGCAGCGCGACGCCGAAGGGGACGAGTACCGTCGACCGGAGCTGTTCGTCGGCGAGGAACTGTTTGAGCAGGTAGTACGTCGACTCGATGTCGCGGGCCTGCCGGACGACGACGCGATCGACGGAGTCGACGGGCATCCGGGACTCGACTATCGGAAGCACGCGCTCGTCTTCCGCCGAGTCGACAACGACGATCGCCGCGCGAGGATCGTACCGGTCCACGAGGTCGTCGAGCTGCGCGGCGAGAGAGCGGTCCGCGCCGACCGCGCTGTCGCTCTCGGCGGAGACGACCGCGACGACCGACTCCTCACGCTCGTCGCGGAGGTCGCGAGCGACCCGCAGTGATTCGAGGAGGCAGTTGACGCTGGCGTCTTCCGGGTCGCTGAGCCCGGCGTCCGTGACGAGCGACCGGACGGCCTCCCAGCCGGCCACGGGCATGGGGACGTTCGTGGCCCGGCCGATCGCCCCCGAGCGATCGATACAGATGACCAGCGTCGTCACGTCTCGATACTCTATCTGCCCGAATAAAAAGCTCCCCGTCGCCCGACTGTGAAAAATTCACACCCGCCGAAGAGCCGTCACCGCAACTCGACGTCGACGTCGCCGCCACCGTCGGTGAACACGCTTGCGACCCCGTTGCCGGCGGCGAACGCGACCCGCTCTGCGCCCAACCCGAGCCGCTCTGCGATCCCTCGTTCGGGCTCGAACTCGCGTATCTCGGGTTCTGAACCGATCAGCGACTCGACCCGCGATTCCACGTCGTCTTCGGTGCCCAACTCGTCGACGAGACCGATATCTGCGGCGTCGCTGCCGAGGTAGACGCGCGCTTCGGTCTCGCGGACGTCTTCCGGATCCATGTCTCGGCCCTCGCTCACCGTCTCGACGAACTGCTCGTAGTAGCCGTCGATGATCCCCTGTAAGTACTCGCGCTCGTCGTCTTCGATCTCTCGGAGCGGAACGCCGGCGTCCTTGTACTCCCCGGCGGTGAACTGCTCGTAGGAGATGCCGAGCTTGTCGGCCAACCCCGCCGCGTTCGGCCGCGAGCCGACCACGCCGATCGATCCGACGAGGCTCGCGTCGCGCGCCCACAGCTCGTCGCAGCCGCTCGCGATCCAGTACCCACCGGACGCACAGAGATCGGTCGCGTACGCCACCGTCGGCCCGTCGAACGCCGCCGCGGCGCGCCTGATGTCGTCGCTCGGAAGCACCTCCCCGCCGGGCGTGTTGAGTTCGACGAGGAGCGCTTCCACGTTCTCGTCGTCGTCGGCCGCCTCGATCTGTTCGACGATGTCGTCTGCGGTCGCTCCGCCCGGCCTCGACAGCGGCGAGGGTCGCCCGGTGTCCCGGGTGATAGGTCCGGACACGGACACCTTTGCGACGTTGTACTCCGCCGCGTCGCCGAACCGTCCTCGGGTGAGCCGCGCGACGACACGCGTGCCGGCCACCGCCGCCGTCGCGCCGACCGCGGCGGCCGCGAGGAGATCCGTCCCGTTCGAGCGAGGATCGCGTTCCATGCCTTCGGTTAGACGTGCGGCCGTATATATACTGTCGACGAGAACGCTCTCGACGCGCCGAGTGCTCGCCCGGATCCTGCCGCCCGCGCGCCGAGACGGACGACCGTCTTCGCCACTCGGCCGCGCGTTCGATCCGGCTCCGGTTTCTGTCGAAACCCGTCCACCGTCACGCGGCAACGATTGAACTTTTGTAGCCCTGCGGCGATTGACGCCACAACGATGGCAGGGAACGAGGACGAGAACACGTTCGTACAGTACGGGATCGAGGACAAACCGCCGCTCGGGAAATCGCTCCTGTTGGGTGCCCAGCATTACCTCACGATGGTGGGCGCGAACATCGCCGTCCCCCTCATCCTCGCCGGCGCGATGGGGATGCCGGACGCGGTCATCCCGCGCTTCGTCGGTACGTTCTTCGTCGTCTCCGGCATCGCGACCCTCGCGCAGACGACGCTCGGCAACCGCTACCCGATCGTACAGGGGGCACCGTTCTCGATGCTCGCGCCCGCGCTGGCCGTCATCGGCGTCGTGACCGCGAATCCCCCGGAAGGTATCGTCGCGTGGCGGGCGGCGCTGCTCCAGCTCCAAGGCGCAATCATCGTCGCCGCGTTCGCCGAGGTGGCGATCGGATACCTCGGGCTCGTGGGACGGTTACGGCGGTTCCTCTCCCCGGTCGTCATCGTCCCGGTCATCGTCCTGATCGGTCTGTCGCTTTTCAACTCACCCGACATCACGACGGCCACGCAGAACTGGTGGCTCGTCGGTCTCACGCTGGTCGCGATCGTCCTGTTCTCACAGTACCTCGGGGCAAAATCGAAGGTGTTCCAGCTGTTCCCGGTTCTCCTCGGTATCGTCGTCGCGTGGATACTCGCCGCCGCGCTGTCCGTCTCCGGCGTCATCGGACCGGACGCGCCCGGGTACGTCGACTTGGCGAGCGTCGCCGCGGCCGACCCGGTCCACCCGATCTACCCGCTCCAGTGGGGGATGCCGAGCGTCACGCCCGCCTTCGTCATCGGCATGCTCGCCGGCATCGCCGCCTCGATAGTCGAGTCGATCGGCGATTACCACGCCGTCGCTCGCCTCTCCGGCATGGGCGCTCCGAGCAGCGAACGAATGACTCACGGTATCGGCATGGAGGGCGTCATGAACGTCTTTTCCGGACTCATGGGCACCGGTGGGTCGACCTCGTACTCAGAGAACATCGGTGCCATCGGCCTCACCGGCGTGGCCTCGCGCTACGTCGTCCAGATCGGTGCCGCGCTCATGATCCTCGTCGGCTTCGTCGGCTACTTCGGTCAACTCGTCGCGACCATTCCGGGGCCGATCATCGGCGGCCTCTACATCGCGATGTTCGCACAGATCGTCGGCGTCGGGCTCTCGAATCTCAAGTACGTCGATCTCGACTCGTCGCGAAACATCTTCGTCATCGGGATCGCGCTCTTCTCGGGACTGGCCATCCCGGAGTACCTGCGGAGCGTCGGCGGTGCCGGCGCGTTCCAACAGGGACTGGCAGAAACCGCTCTGCTCGGTCCCCTCCTCGGTGCCGACGTCGTCGCGAACACCGTCTACGTCATCGGGTCGACGGGTATGGCCGTCGGCGGGATTGTCGCGTTCGCACTCGACAACTCCATCGCCGGGACGGCCGCGGAACGCGGCCTCACCGCGTGGGAGGACGCAGCCGAAGAAGACGAGGAGTTCACGTCCGCGTACGACCGCTTCGTCGCCGAGGAGGAGACGACCCGCAGCGACTGATAGAGCCGTGACCGGCTCCCGACCGCTTTCGTCACCACTGACTAATCGCTCGATCGGCGACTGCGACGGTCCTCACGCCGTGACCACTCCACCGACACCGCGGACTCCACGCGTCTGAACGCGGCCGCTCACCGAACAAGCGCCCGCACCTGCAAAAAGACCGCAGAAGCGTCGCGGCCGACCTACAGCAGGCCGGTCTTCTGGAGCTTCATCAGGTCCTCGGTGTCGAGCGTCTCGCCCTCCTTGAACTTCTGATAGATCTCCTCGGCCTCCTCTTTCTCCTCTTCGCGCTTCTCGGCGCGTTCGTCCTTGCGCTCGCGCTCCTCCTCTTTGTCGAGTTCGCGCAGACGCTTCTGGACGCGCACGAAGTCCTCGTGGTGCTGGTCGGCCGCCTCCTGTGCCTCCACGAACAGCTCGTGCATCTCGTCGGCCTCGTCGCGGATGTCGTCGGCCTCGCGGTAGGCCTCGATCATCTGGTTGTGATGCTCCTGGGCCTTGTCCGCGAGTTCAGTCACCTTCTGGTGGTGCTGGGACGCCTCGGACCGGACCTCTTCTGCCTCCTCGACGAGATCGTCGAGCTCGCTCGTGTCGTCGACCTTCTCTTTCTTCTCGGCGAGCTTCTCGCGTTTCTCGTCGATCTTCTCGATGAGTTCGCGCTCGTCTTCCGCGTCGAGGACCTCTGTCTGCTGACGGAACTCCAGGTCCTCGATCTCGGATTCGAGCTCCTCGATCGACTTGCCCGAGCCGAGTTCCATGTCCTGTTTGAGCTCTTCGACCTCGTCGAACAGTTCGTTGGCTTCGGCGTTGAGCTCGTTGCGCTTGTCCTTGTGCTCTTGGACCTGCTCGTTGAGCTCGTCGCGCTTCTCGCGGTGTTCCTGGGCCTCGTCGACCTTCTCGCGGGTCTTTGCGTTGAGGTCGTCGCGCTTGGAGGCGCGCTCGGAGGCCATCTGGTTCAGCTCGTTGCGTCGGTCCCGCAGCTGACCGGCGCGTTTGATGAGTTGCCCCTTGGAGCCGTTCTCCAAGTCGTCTTCAGAAAGGTCCACGTTGTCCGCCTCGTCCATCGCCTCGATATCGTACTGTTCGATGACTTCGTCTTTCGTTACCATTTTTTATCTCTCCATCACCGCTCCGGAGATAGCGACCGCTCGCCGTCGTGTGTGGGGCCGTTCACAAGAGCTCCCGTTCATTTCAGCGTGCGATCCACCAGCGCCGGAGGCGTTCTGGTACCGAACAATACCGTCGGGGCATATATAAAGACTTCGGTGATTCGAGTGCAAACCGGTAGCACGGACCGTGTACCGCCCGATCCGTGCCGAGCCGTCACACACCACGGTGGCGGTCAGGGGGCCGCGTCGACGTCGTAAGAGAGCACGATCCCGTCGTCGAGCCGTTCGGTTCCGACGAGTTCCAGGGTGGGAAACCCCTCGACGAACCCCTCGCCGTCGACGAGCGTCGGCGCGTCGCGGCCGCCGACCACCATCGACCCGACGTACACATGGAGTTCGTCGACGATCCCGGCCGCAAAACACGAGTAGATCACCTCGCCGCCCCCTTCGACCATGAGTCGGCCGATCCCGCGCTCGGCGAGCGCGTCCACTCCCGACGCCAGATCGACGCGATCGCCGTCGTCGCTCCCGGTGACGATCACCTCCGCGCCGGCCTCCGCGAGCGCCTCCCGGCGTTCCGTGGACGCTCCCTCCGAGACGAGCAGGTGCGTCGTCGCCGCATCGTCGAGAACTCGCGCGTCTGTCGGGGTCCGTCCCGTCGAGTCGACGACGACCCGAGCGGGGTGTCCCGACCGGCCGTTCCGCAGGCGCTCGACTCGACGGTCCTCCTCGTCGAGCGTGAGGTGCGGGTCGTCGGCGAGGACGGTTCCGACGCCGACGAGCACCGCGTCGGCCGCCGCTCGCACCCGATCGACGCGGTCGAAATCCGCCGTCCCAGAGATGCGGAGCTGTTCTCTGTTTCGGGCCGCGAGTTTTCCGTCCACGCTCTGAGCGGCGTTGACGACGACGTGCATACGCAGACGGTCGCGCGCTCGTCGCATGATCGTTTCGGTCCCGGTTCCGCCGCGTCGGCGGTTCCGCCGCGTTCTTCCCCGAGCATGCGACCGTTCATATGCGAAGCCGAACCGATCGGGTCCCGTGACGTAACGCTCGCCCCGAGCCGGTCGAGACGGTTGCACGGCGAACCGCTCGGGACCTGACTCGCCGTCTGTTCGCCATCGCCGCAAACGCGGCCGCCGAGAGCGACGGTGTCGTCAGTCCCGTATCCGGTCGAGATCGGCGACGAACGCCCGGAGGCCGTCGCGGGTCACGTGTGGCATACACACAACGCGGAGCGCTCCGCTCGCCGTCCGCGCCACCTTCCAGCCGGCCTCGCGCAGGGCGTCGAACTCGGATTCGGGAAGCGCCGCGGCGACGAGCGGCAGCGACGGCTCCACGACGTCGTACCCGCGGTCGCCGAGCGCCGCGGCGAGCCACCCGGCGTTGTCGCTGGCCCGCTTGACGGCGTCTCTGTAACCGTCAGGCCACAGCGCCTCCATCGCGGCGACCGCCCCGGCGACGCCGGCCCCGCTCCGCGTGCCCGTCAGCGTCGCCTGCGAGCGCGTCTCGAGGTAGGGCGTGTCGACCGCGAGCGCGTCCAGCGCCGCCGCCTCGCGCGCGAGGAGCCCGCCGGCCGGGACGGGTGCCTGTCCGAACTTGTGCGGGTCGATCGTCAGCGTGTCCACCGCTGCGTCGCCGAACGACCACTCGTGGTCGGTGAACGGGAGGACGAAGCCGCCCCACGCGGCGTCGACGTGCATCAGCGCTCCGGCGTCGTGTGCGATGTCTGTCAGCGCCGCGATCGGGTCGACGCGGCCGTACTCCGTGCTGCCCGCGACCCCGACGACCAGCGCCGTCGACGCGTCGACCGCCGCGTTGACGGCGTCGGTCTGTGTTCGGTGGTCGTCATCCACGGGAACGGTCCGAAGTTCGACGCCGAGCAACTCGGCGGCCTTGTAAAACGAGAAGTGGCCGCTCTCGGGGACGACGACGTTCACGTCGCTCGCGTCGTGTCGGTTCCGCGCCGAGCGGACCGCCTGCACGTTCGCCTCCGTTCCGCCCGACGTGACGTATCCCGCGGCGTCGGTCGGCGTGGGGTGGTCAGCGAGCGTCGCCAGCAGTTCGACCGCGCGCTCTTCGAGCGCCGCGACCGCCTCGTAGGTGGCCGGGTCGCCCGGGTTCGTTGCGAGGAAGCGCTCCGCCGCCTCTCGTGCCGCCGGATGCGGTTCCGTACACATCGAAGAGAGCACCCGGTCGAACGACTGCGGCTCGGGCTGCTGCATTCGGAGAGTCGTTGTCGCGGAGCGTGTTATCCGTTCCGCTCTCGGCGTCCCGACCCGCTCCCGACATGACCCGACCGGCTCCGATCAGCGAACCGAGTCGAGGAGGAGTCGCTGCTCAGTCCGCTTCACTTCGTGTTGGACGTCGCGAACCGCGTCGATGTTCGCCGAGATAGAGGAGACGCCCTCCTCGACGAGGAAGTCGACCATCTCCGACTTCGAGCCGGCCTGTCCGCAGATACTGGTGTCGACGCCGAGCTCTCGACACGTCTCGATCGTGTTCCCGATGAGTGTCAACACGGCCGGGTGAAGCTCGTCGAAGCGGCCGGCGACGTGCTCGTTGTTGCGGTCGACCGCCAGCGTGTACTGGGTGAGGTCGTTGGTTCCGAACGAGGCGAAGTCGATCCCGGCGGCGGCGAGGTCCTCGATCTGTAGCGCGCTCGCCGGCGTCTCGATCATCACGCCCCACCGGTTCGTCTCGGGATCGATCCCGGACTCTCGCATGTGGCGTTTGATCCCCTCGATGTCGGCCGCGTCGTTGACGAGCGGGAACATCACTTCGAGGTTGTCATAGCCCATCTCCAAGAGTCGCGCGAACGCGGCGAGTTCCTGTCGGAACGGTTCGGGCTTGTCGAGGCTCCGGCGGGTTCCGCGCCAGCCGAGCATGGGGTTGTGCTCGTTCGGCTCGCCGTCGCCGCCCTCCAGATCGCGGAACTCGTCAGTCGGCGCGTCAATCGTCCGAACGCGGACCGGACGCGGGTAGAACTCCTCCGCCACCTGCCGGACGCCATCGATCAGCTCGTCTTGGTACGCCCGAGCGCCGTGGTCGGCGATGTATCGCTCCGGCGTCTTCCCGAGCGAGAGCACCATGTGTTCGATACGGAGCAGACCGACGCCGTCCGCGCCTGTCGCCGCGGCGCGCTCGGCGGCCTCCGGGATCGAGACGTTCACCTTCACCTCCGTCGCGGTCATCGGCTTCACCGGCGTCTCCGGGCGCGCCGCCTCGACGGGTTCGAACTCCTCGCCGGGTTCGGCCTCGTCGTCGGTGCCGGCGCGTATCGTTCCCTTGTCGCCGTCGAGCGTGACCTCTCGGCCGTCTCCGAGCAGCCGCGTGCCGTTGCCGGTGCCGACCACCGCCGGCACGCCGAGTTCGCGCGAGATGATAGCCGCGTGACTCGTCATTCCCCCCTCGTCCGTGACGATGCCGGCCGCTCGCTTCATCGCCGGAACCATGTCCGGCATCGTCATCTCCGTGACCATCACGTCGCCCTCCTGCACTTGATCGAGGTGGTCGAGCTTGTGCACGATCCGGACTGCGCCCGAGACGACGCCGGGGCTAGCGCCGAGGCCGTCGACGAGCACGTCTGCCTCGGAGTCTCCGGCGGTGTCGCCGTCAGACGTCGCGTCGGCCGTCGTGTCGTCGGCCTCGTCGCTCTCCTGTATCGTCGTGATCGGGCGCGACTGGAGCATGAATATCTCGTCGTCGTGGATCGCCCACTCGACGTCCTGTGGCGTTCCGTAGTGGTCCTCGACGCGCTCGCCGAGGGTGACGAGGCGATCGATCTCCTCGTCGGAGAGGACGCGGCTCTCGCGACGGTCGTCTTCGATGTCGAGCTGTACGGTCTCGCCCGTCTCCGGGTCTTTGACCATCTCGACTTTCTTCTCGGCGACCGTCACCTTGTCGACGGCACCGCGCCCGCGGTCGTACACGTAGTTGTCGGGGGAGACGGTCCCGGAGACGACCGCCTCGCCGAGCCCCCACGCCGCCTCGATCGTGATCTGCGGGTCGCCGGTAGAGGGGTGGCTGGTGAACATCACGCCGGATTTGTCGGCGTCGACCATCCGCTGGACGACGACGGCGATGTCGACATCGGCGTGCGGGAAGCCGCGCTGCTGCCGGTAGTAGATCGCTCGTTGCGTGAAAAGGGATGCCCAGCACTCCTTGACCCGGCGGATCAGGTCCGCTTCGCGGACGTTGAGGAACGTCTCTTGTTGTCCGGCGAACGACGAGTCGGGAAGGTCCTCCGCGGTGGCGGACGACCGAACGGCGACGAACGCCTCGTCGTCACCTCCCATCGACCGGTACCGTTCGAGGATCTCGTCGCGGACCTCGTCGGGGAGCGGGGTTTCGAGGATCAGCTCTTCGGCCGTCTCTTCCGCTTCTCGGAGAGCGGCGGAGTCTTCGGGGTCGACGTCGACGGCCGAGAACAGCTCGTCGTCGATCCCGCTTTCCTCGATGAAGGCGCGGTACGTCCCCGCCGTGACCGTGAAACCGGGCGGTACCGGGAGTCCGGCACCGATGAGTTCACCGAGCGAAGCCGCTTTCCCGCCGACGGTCCCAACGTCGTCGGCGTCGACATCCTCCAGCCAGAGTACTGCCATTCGTGTACCCGGAGGATCCGAGAGCCGACGTATGAAGCTTCCGACCTGCGCAACACTGAATAAAACACAACTCAGAATCGAGTAGTCTCGGCGAGGGCCATAGAGTGGCGGCGGGGTGGACAGCGGCAGCGTCGACGCGGAGCCGTAGTCGCGCGGACCGGAACGGTATCCTGACAACCGCCGAGGGATGAATGAGGGCCGAAAACGCGAGGGTGGGGACGAACCGTCGATCGGTCCGTACACTCCGGTACGCGCCGGGATTGCCTATACTTACCTTCTGCGCGATCGATCGCACCAGTAACGTGTTACAGGGACTGTAACAGAAACCGTGACTAGACAGCGGTCGAATATCCGCTCATCGACAGACCACGGGCGGTCGCACACGCACGTCGCCAAGCACCGGACCGATCACCCGCCCTCGGCGGCGAGCCGCTCCCGTTCTCGCCGTAGGAGTCGCTCCCAGAGGCGGAACAACGGGCTGTCGAGGTCGTACCGATCGTTTACCCGGGCGACCCACGCGTCGTCGGCAAACAGGTGCCGCTGGAAGCGGCGGACCGTCGGCGACAGCCGGTCCCGGTCGCCGCCGTAGTAGGCCAGCGACTCCTCGCGGGTCCGTTCGACGAGGGTGCTCGGCACGTCGATGCCATCGGCGGCGGCGACGCGGACGAACCAGTCGAGGTGGATAATCGAGTCGGCGAGGAGGAACCGTGCTCGGAATCCGGACACGCCGGCGAGCGCGGCGTTACCGTCGACGATCACGTCCTGCGGTCGGGAGTATCGCGGGGCGGTCACCGTCACGCCCGCCGCGTCGGCGACGGTCGCGGCCACCCGACGCAGCCGCCACTCGCCGTACCGCACGGGGGCGATCAACCCCAGTTCGTACCAGAGGGGGAGCCACTCGCAGTACGGTTCGGAGAACGCCCCGTCAGCGAGCAGCGTGGCCGCGACCGAACGCGCCGCCTCCGACGACAACGCCGTGTGGTCCTCGCGGAGGCGAGCGGCGATTCGCGCCCCGTCGAGCGCGTCGGCACCGTCGAACCCCATCCCCTCGGCGACGTGACTCGTGTACGCGCGGCTCGCCGCGTACCACTCGGCGAAGTCGGCAGGCGTCGTCAGCCCGAGCAGGCGAAAGACCGTGATACTGGGGGTAGTGCCGTCCGGAGCAAAACGCTACCGCTCGGACGTCGTTGCGTTCGAGCGCGCGCTGGAGCTGTCGCGGTCGATGCGGTCGTCGTATCCGTCCCCGTCCGCCGAGCCGTCGAGCGCGTCGCCGATCCCCCACTCCTCGGCGCGAGCGGCCGCTTCCGCTCGGGCCTGCTCGCGGATCGCCGCGATCCGGTCATCGTCTTCGAGGAACGCCGTGACGGCGTCGGTGTCGTCTTCGTCGGCGTCGACGAGGCGTTCGTCGGGGGCGGCGGCCCGCGTCCGGTCGGCGAGCCGCTGGTCGTCGGCGAGTTCGGTCGCCACCGCGCCCGGCGTCACGCGGAGCGCGTCCGCTCGGTGGGCGGCCTCCAGCCCGTCGGCGTCGACCGCGTACAGCTCGACGCGGTACGGGCCGGGCACGGCGAGTTCGGCGAGCGCGTCGGCTCCGCCGCTGTCGCTCACCGTGTTGTACGCCAACACCGGAACGCCGTCGTCGAACGTGATGACGCCCTTCGCCTCGCCGGCCAGAAGCAGCGTCTCCTGCGGGACGACCGTCGCGTAGCCCGTCACCTCGCGGTCGAGCGCGCGTGACAGCGTCGTCCCGATCTCCGAGACGACGCGAGAGCGCAGGAGGTTCCCCCGCGGAATCCGCAGCGTCGGCGACGCGTCTCCGCTCATGGCGTGTCGGGGACGACCGCGCTGCGAAACCGGTCTGCGACGGCGTCGCTGTCGCCCTCACGCACGTCGAGCCGTCCGGCTGCGCGCCGGTATCGGGCGGCGGGGTCGCTCTCCGGCGCGTGCGCGAGGAGGGGTTCGCCGGCGCGGCGGGCCGCTCGGACCACGTCGCTGTCGGGGACGCTCGCGAGCACGGGGCCGCCGAAGTGTCGACTCGCCTGTGCCGTCACGTCGGCGGCTCCCTCGCGGACCTTGTTGAAGAGGACGCCGGCCGTCTCGGTGCCGTACGACCGGGCGTACTCCTGGACTTTCAGCCCGTCGGAGAGCGCGGGGATCGTCGGCTCGACGACGATCACGACGCGGTCGGCGAGCACGACGGGGAGGACCGCCGACTTCGATCCGAGCGCGGCCGGCGAATCGAGAAGCAGCACGTCGGTGTCGGCGGCGAGTTCGGCGACGACCGCCCGGAGGCGCTCCGGCTCGGCCGCCGAAAAGCCCGCGAGCGACGTGCCGCAGGGCACGACGGAGAGTCCGAACCGATCGTAGGTCGCCTCCGAGACGCCGGTCGCGGTCTCCCCGACGAGCAGGTCGTGAAGCGTCACGGTCGCGTCGTCAAGCCCGGTGTGAAAGAGCAGGTTCGCCATCCCCGTGTCGGCGTCGACGACGGTCACGTCGTACTCGTCGGCGAGCGCCATACCCAAGGCGAGCGTGCTCGTCGTCTTCCCCGTGCCGCCCTTGCCGCTGGCGACCGCGAACGCCTCAACCATGCACAGTCTGCCCGGCGACCCGGCTAAAACCTGTCTATCGGCCGCTGACGGTCACTCGTCGTGGATAAACACGAGCCGCTTCGAGTCGGTGTTGACCACACAGAGGTCGATCCCGTCGCGGGTCGCGCCGATCTGCTGCCAGCCGTGGTCGCTCACGAACAGCGTCTGAAACACGCCGCGGTCGCAGTTCGGGTTCGGACAGCCGACGCCGGCCGCGTTCTTGTAGACGGTCGTGCCGCCGCCGGAACTCTGCCGCACCAGGCCGTCCCGCAGCGATCTGAACTGCTCCGTAGACATCGGGCCGTCCGTGTCCTCGTCTCCCATGCTCCACTGTTTTGGCCCACAGTATATAAACCGCCTGTCTGTGGCAATCGGTGGCACGGATGGAGCGACCGTGTCGACGCCGTTGCCGCGGTCGGTGTCGAACTCGACACGGTTGGGTCAGTCGTCGCCGCGCTTCGCCGCGTCCGCGGCCGCGTCGGCGAGCCGCGTCGGCTCCGGGAGCTTGTACCCGGCACACAGCGCCTCGACGAGGTCGACCGCCGTCTCGGCGGACACGCGGTGGCCCGGACTCACGTACAGCGGGTTCACGCGGCGGCTGTTCGGGTACTGGCGCGACTGGAACGCGTGGCCGATCACGGGCGGAGTGTCGTGATCGCTCGCGGTGTCGCTCGCGGTCGTCTCCACCGCGCCGTCGGCGCGGATCGGCGTCCGCCATCCGGCCGGCCGCCCGTCGACGGCGTCGTCCGGCTCGCCGCAGAGCAGGCTCTTCGCGACGCCGACGCTTGGAACGTCGAATAAGACGCCGACGTGCGTCGCGAGACCGGCCTCGCGGTAGTGGATGCGTCCCGACCCGTCACAGACGAGGAGGTCGGGGTCGACGTCGAGCGCGCGGAGCGCGGCGCAGACCGGCTCGCCCTCGCGGAACGCGAGCAGTCCGGGGATGTACGGAATCGACAGCGGCGTCGTCGCGGTCGCGTACTCGATAACCCGCCCGTCGCGGACCGCGACCGCCGCGGAGACGGCGCGCTCCGGACCGTCGTCCGTGACGAACGCCTGATCGACGCCGACGACGATCGGGAGGTCGGCCGCATCGGAACCGTCGGCCGCATCGGAACCGTCGGCCGCATCGGAACCGTCGGCCGCGCCGATCGAGCCGGGATCGGTGGGTGAATCGGTGTCCGGAGCGGCCGGCGGCAGGCCGCTCGTCAGGTCAGCCGCCTCCGCTATCGCGACCGCACCGGGCGTGAGGTCGTGGTCGTCCGCGAACGTCGCCCTCGCCGCGATCTCGCGCTGGAGCGACTCCATCTCGGTCCGCGAGAGGGCGGGGTCCGGTCGGAACGCCGGATTCGCCGGATCCATTCAGAACCGGCCACCCGGCCCGCCGGGGCCGCCGGGGCCGCCCGGCCCGCGCATGCCGCCCATCTGCACGCCGCCCGCGCCGCCGGCGGAGCGGGCCAGCCCCTCGTTTCGCTTGCCGAACGCGAGCCCGATCGCGAAGCCGATCAGGTGCGCGAGGTGAGCGATGCCGCCGACGCCGCCGGCGCCGGTCGTGACGACGAGGAACGCGGAGACGAGCGCGATCCCCCACGTCAGGTACTTGATCTTCATCGGGATCACGAAGAACAGAAGCACCTGCATGTTCGGCCGCCAGACCGTGAGCACGCCGAGTATCGCGAACCCCGCGCCGCTGGCTCCGAGCACGCCGGTCGGCGGCGCTCCCGTCGCGACCGCGAAGAGGACGTGGCCGAGTCCCGCGAGTATCCCCGAGACGAAAAAGAACGCCACGAACCGCTTCGATCCGACGGCGCGCTCGACGAGCGGGCCGAAAAACAGGATCACGGCGCTGTTTCCGATGATGTGGAAAAGCGAGAACGGCGAGTGCGCGAACACCGACGTGACGACCGTCCACACGTTCCCCAAGGCGCTCGACTGGAGCACGAACAGGGTGTTGTGGAGCGCCTGTCCGCCGACGAAGAGCGCGACCTGCTGTGCGAGAAACGTGAGCCACATCGTTGCGAGGATCGCGTACGTCGCGTTGCCGCGGACGTAGCTCACGAGCCCGCCGGTGCTCGTCTCGCGGTCGATCCGGCGCTTGAGGCGGCTCACGACGCCGCCGTCGCTATCGCCGCCGACCGTTCCCCCGGCTCTCCCGTCGACACCGTCGTCGAACCCGCTGTCGAAGACGCCGCCCGGGTCGTTCCACTCCCCGATCCCCGGACAGTCGTGGTTCTCCGGGAGGCGGTGCTCGGCGCAGAACGTCTGCCCGCACCGCTTACACTGGTACGGGAGGTTCTCGTACTCCCCACACACGTCGCACGTCGCCATTACCCGCCCTTGTGCGGGCGCTCCTAAAGCGGTTTGGCTCCGCGGGGGCGTCCCGACGACCGCCCGGCGGTCACTGGCCGTCGTCGTCCACGGCGTTCGCTGGGCCGACCCCGTTCCGGACGCTCACCGCGGGACCGGTGTCGAACGCCGCGATCTCGGGGCCCGACAGCTCCGCGCGACCGACGGCGAACAGCGCGTCGCCCCCGTCGACGACGAGCACCTCGTCGCCGGGGCGGATCGCGTCGTCGGCCTCGGTGACGAACTTCGCGAAGGCGTTTTTCCCCTCGCGGACGAACGGCTCGCTCTCCTCCCCCACGACAACTCGGTGTCGAGGCGCTCCGAAGGCCGACCGGAGCCGCCGCCCGCCGGCGACTCCGAGCGTGAACCGGCCGTCGGTCCCGTAGGAGACGAGCCGCTCTCCCGCGGCGCTGCCCGGCGTGTCGTCGACGTCCCCGACGAGCACCTGTCGCGGTCGGCCGCCGCTCGACCGGCGGACGGTGAGCGTCTCGCCGGGCGGGAACAGCGCCGCTCCCGCGCCGGCACCGAACTGGTAGTCGGCACCGGTTCGGAGGTCGGCGAGCGTCTCGGCGTCGGTCATAGCTCGATCCGGTCGACGATCGATCCGTTGCCGTCGCCATCGCGGTGCGTGTTGATGGCCACCGTCCGGATCTGGTCTTCGAGCATCGATCCGTCGATCTTCGCTTTGAGCAGCGAGTCGACCTGATACACCCCGGCGGCGTTGTTCATCCGGATCACGACCTGTGCCGGCGTCTCGTCGCCCGTTCGCAGCGAGACGCGCTCGATCGCCTGCGAGGAGACCGTGTTTATCCCGCGGCCACCCTCCTCGTACGGGACTCGCGACCGACCGCGCTCCATGTCGAGCCCGTCGGCGATCCGGACGACGCCGGCCTCGCGCGTCAGCGGCTGCTCTTCCGTGTGGTGACACAAGATCGCGTGAAGCACCTCGGCTGTAATCTTGACCTGCTCAGATACGCCGTAAAACGAGGTGAGGAAGTCGTCGAGGAGGTCGGCCGCGAGCGGGATCGAGTAGTACGGGTGGTCGTGGCGGTGGACGACGTGGCCGATGTCGTGGAGCGTCGCCGCGAGCGCGACGATCACCGCCTCGTCGGCCTCGTCGAGCCCCTGCTGGAGCGCGCCGTTGAACTCGACGCCGCCGGCCTTCAACAGGTCGTACAGCCGGAGCGCGCGGTCGCGCACGATCTCGACGTGTTTCGCGCCGTGGTCGTTGTACCCCTTCCGGTCGACGGGGTTGACGTTCTGTGCCTCTAAGTACGCCGTGATCTCCGGGTCAGACTCTATTCGGTCTAACACCTCGTTGAGCCGGTCGTCCGGGAAGGCGTGCTCCGCGTCCGGGTCGTACTCGTGGCGGCCGGCATCGGTGTCGGCCTCGACGTCGGCGTGCGGGCCGGCGCCGATGTCCGCGTCCGTATCGTCTTCGTGCGGGTCCGGGGCCGGGGCCGGCTCGTCCGCGTGGTCGGTCATGCGATAAGAGAGGCGACGTCGGGTTAAAACAGCCTCGGGCGAGCGCGTCCGACGGCGGCCGGCGGCTCGCGGGCTCGCGGTCGCTCCGCGGATCGCCGCCGTCCGGAGGCTTATGCCCGGACCCCTCGATCCGTCGTGACATGGGACTCGACGCCGAGCGGGTGTCGACGGTGACGTTCGACTCGTACAGCACGCTCGTGGACGTTGACGCCGCCGAGCAGGCGCTCGCCGACCGCGTCGCCGACCCGGAGCCCGTCTCGCGGCTCTGGCGGTCGCGCTCTCTGGCGTACACGTTCGTCGCCAATCAGGTCGACGCGTACCAGCCCTTCTACGAGATGAACCGCGACGCGCTCCAGTACGCGCTCGACGCCCACGGCGTCGACCTCTCGACCGAAGAACGCGACGAGATCCTCGCCGTCTACCACGAGCTCGACGTGTTCGACGACGTCCGCGAGGGGATCGAGCGGCTGCGCGACGGCGGCTACGACTGTTACGTCCTCTCGAACGGGAACCCGGAGATGCTCGCGTCGCTCGTCGACCACGCCGACATCGCGGACCTCGTGGAGGACACGATAAGCGCCGACGAGGTCCGGACGTTCAAGCCGGCCGCGGAGGTGTACCGTCACGGTGCCGCACGGACCGGAACGCCGGTCGACGAGATCGTCCACGTCACCGCGGGGTGGTTCGACGTGCTCGGCGCGAGCCACGCCGGAATGCAGGCCGCGTGGGTCGACCGGAAGGGGACACCGTGGGAGCCGTTCGCCGGCGACCCCGACGCGACCGTCGACACGCTCCACGAGCTGGCCGACGGGCTCGGCGTGTAGCCGCGCGTGGCCGAGCGCCGCGACGACTACGGGATCCGCGGAGCGGCTCCCTCTCACGGCAGGTACGACCCGAGCCACAATCTATAAGCGACGGAGGCGTCCATTACGGGTGTGAACCGACCCGCGTCCGGACGCGGCTCGCCGTCGCCGTCAGCGACGCGGCTCTTCTCGAAAAAACGCGCGTGAGACGTCCACCGGCGGGAGTGGCGACCCCGTCTCGGACGACCCCCGACCGCGCACGCTCCGTTCGACGACGATCACGCGCAATCGCGCGCCCCGCCCTCGGGGCGCGGCACCCCACAGACACCGAACACACGACGCGGACATCCCATCATGACGAACACGACGACAACGACACCGTACACGGCACAGGAAGAGACTGACCGAGACGCGACAGCGGAACCGTTCGAGGGCGTCTATCCCGCGATGACGACGCCGTTCACCGACGACGACGAGGTGGACCACGACCAGCTCGCAGACAACGCCCGGTACATGGAGCGCGCTGGCGTCGACGGCGTGGTCCCCGTCGGCTCGACCGGCGAGTCGGCGACGATGACCCACGACGAGCACGTCGCGGTCATCGAGACCGTCCGCGACGCCGTCGACGACATCCCGGTGATCGCCGGAACCGGCTCGAACAACACCGCCGAGGCGCTCTCGCTGTCCGAGCGCGCCGCCGACGCCGGCGCGGACGGCCTGCTCCTCATCTCGCCGTACTACAACAAGCCCGAAGCCGCCGGGTTCCTCGAACACTACCGGACGATCGCCGACGCGGTCGACCTCCCGCAGATCGTCTACAACGTGCCGAGCCGGACCGGCCAGTCGATCCCCGTCGACGTCACCGTCGAACTCGCGGAGCACCCGAACATTCAGGGATACAAGGCCGCCTCCGGCGATCTGAACCTCATCAGCGAGGTGATAGAGCGCACGCGCGACGAGGCCTTCTCGGTGCTTTCCGGCGACGACGGGCTCACGCTGCCCGTGGCCTCCATCGGCGGCACGGGGACGATAAGCGTGGTCGCTAACGTCGAGCCCGAGCGGTCCTGCGCGATGGTCGGCGCGGCGCTCTCCGGCGACTACGACCGCGCGCGGGCGCTCCACCACGAGCTGTCCCCGCTCGTGCGCGAGCTGTTCGCCGAGACGAATCCGATCCCGGTGAAGGAGGCCATGCACATCCGCGGGCGGGGCGGTCCGCGCGTCCGCTCGCCGCTCTCGCGTCTCTCCGAGGAGCGCCGCGGTCGGCTCCGTGACCTGCTCGCCGAGTACGAGACGAGCGAGCCGGGGGCGGTCGACGTCTCCGCCGTCGGAGGCGCGGAATGAGCGGCCCCGAACCCCCGCTCCGCGTCGCCGTCACCGGCGCGGGCGGCCGGATGGGGCGGGAGGTGATCGAGGCCGCGAGCGACCGCGAGGGCGTCGACGTCGCGGTCGCGGTGAACCGTTCGCCGATGGATCCCGTCGCGGGCGTCGACGTGCGCGCGGCGGCCGACCTCCCCGAACTGCTCGCGGGCGACCGCGGCGAGGGCGGTCCGGACGTCCTCGTCGACTTCACCGGTCCCGCCTCGGCGGTCGCGTACGCCGAGGCGTGCGCCGACGCCGGCGTCCCGATGGTCACCGGAACGACCGGGTTCGAGGACAGTCAGGCAGACAGCCTCCGCGCCGCGAGCGACGCGGTCCCGGTGCTCAAGGCGTCGAACTTCGCCCGCGGTGTCGCCGCGCTCCGCCGGGCGGTCCGCGAGGCCGCGGCCGCGCTCCCCGGCTACGACGTGGAGCTGACCGAGACGCACCACAACGGGAAACGGGACGCCCCCTCGGGCACCGCGAAGTCGATCCTCGACGACGTGGAGGAGGTCCGCGCGGACCTCGACCGGCGCGTCCACGGCCGCGAGGGCGACGCGCCGCGAGATGCCGGTGAGATCGGCGTCCACGCCCGGCGCGCGGGCGACGTGACCGGCGAGCACGAGGTGCTGTTCGCCGGCAACCGCGAGTCGATCGAACTCACGCACCGCGCCGGCGACCGCGGGGTGTTCGCCGAGGGGGCGCTCGACGCCGCCGTCTGGCTCGCCGGCCGCGATCCCGGTTGGTACGACTTCGGCGACGTGCTCGACGCGGGGGACGACGCGTGAGCGCCTCGCAGCCCCCGCAGTCAGCGCCGACCGCACACCGACGGGTAAATACGACCGCTCGCCCACGTACCACGCAATGACGCTCCAATCCGACGTATCCGATCTGTGGAACCGCTATCAGGACGGCCTGACGGCCGCCGACGCGACCGCCGCGGACGCCGAGGTGCTCGACGCGTTCCTCGAAGCGCTGGAGGCCGGCGAGGTGCGCGCCGCGGAGAAGACCGGCGACGACGTGACCTCGTGGGAGGCCAACGAGTGGGTAAAACGCGGCATCCTGCTCAACTTCGGGCTGCGCGCGACCGAACCCCGCGAGTACGGCGACGTGCGCTACCACGACGTGCTCCCGCTGCGCGACACCGCCGACCTCGGCGAGCGCGGCACGCGGAACACGCCTGACGGGACCGCGATCCGCCGGGGCGCGTACCTCGGCAGCGATTGCATCATGATGAGTCCCTCCTTCGTCAACGTGGGTGCGTACGTCGGCGACGGCACACTCGTCGACTCCTGTGACACGGTCGGCTCCTGCGCGCAACTCGGTGCGAACGTGAAGCTCGGCGCGAACACCCTGATCGGCGGCGTCCTCGAACCCGTCGAGGACGCGCCGGTGATAATCGAGGACGGCGTCTCGCTCGGAGCGGGCTGTCGGGTGACCTCGGGTTTCCGCGTCGGCGAGAACTCGATCGTCGGCGAGAACACCCTGTTGACCCCGCGCATCCCCGTCTACGACCTCGTCGAGGAGGAGGTGCTCTACGGGCACCTCCCCGCCGAGCGCCGGGCGTTCACCCGCATGGTCGAGTCGTCCGTCGGCGATCACGACCTGTTCGAGGGGGGCGCGTACAAGCCCGCTGTCGTCGCCACGCACGTCGAAGCGGAGACGCTGGAGGCGACACAGCGCGAGGACGCGCTCCGAGAATGAGCGACGTCGGTTCCGACCGCGGCTCCGGCGACCGCGGCTCCGGCGACCGGACGGCGAGCGACGCCGACCGCGACGGCTCGGGGACGGCGGAAGGCTCCCGCTCCGGCGGCCACGCGGGCGGCCCCGCGGTCCGCCGCGTGTCCGACTGGGACGGCGAGGGGCTCCGGTCGATCGCGGCCGTTCACGGCACCCCGCTGTACGTTCAGGACCTCGACCGCGTCCGCGAGAACTGCACACGCCTCCGAGACGCGTTTCCGGACGCCGACGTGCGCTACGCGGTGAAGGCACACACTGGTCGCGCGGTGCTCGAAACGGTCCGTGACGCCGGGCTCGACGCGGAGTGCGCCTCGGCCGGCGAGCTCGACCGCGCGCTCGCGGCGGGCTTCGGCGGCGACCGGCTCCACTACACCGCGGTCAACCCGCCCGCACGCGACCTCGACTACGTCACCGGCGTCGCCGAGGCCGAGCCCGACCTGACGATCACGGTCGGCGCGCTCGACACCCTCGATCGGCTCGCCGACCGCGGCTACGACGGGCGGATCTGTCTGCGCGTGAACCCCGGCGTCGGCGCTGGCCACCACGAGAAGGTGACGACCGGCGGCGCGGCGAAGTTCGGGATTCCGTACGCCCGCGCCGCCGACGCGGCCCGCGAGGCCGCAGACCGCTTCGAGGTGGTCGGGATCCACGCCCACGCGGGCTCCGGGATCGACTCCGACCAGTTGGACAGCCACCGCGAACTCGTCTCCCGGATGGGTGAGTTGGCCCGTGAGATCACGGATCCGGACGGGACGGCCGACGGGGACGCCGCGGGGCCGCGCCCCCTCGCCATCGAGTACGTCGACGTCGGCGGCGGGTTCGGCGTCCCCTACGAGGAGGACGCGCCGCCGCTCGACCTCCCCGCGGTCGCCGACGCGACCCGCGAGGCGGTCGCGCCGCTCCCCGATGGCGTCGACCTCGCGATAGAGCCCGGGCGGTACGTCGTCGCCGACGCCGGCGTCCTCCTGACGCGGGTGAACACCGTGAAGCCGACGCCGGACGAGCGCGTCGTCGGCGTCGACGCCGGGATGACGGACCTCCTGCGTCCGGCGATGTACGACGCGTACCATCCGATCTGTAACCTCGGCGGAGCCGACGGCGAGGTGGCCCCCGAGGAGCGATCGACGAGGCCCGTCACCGTCGCCGGCCCCATCTGCGAAACCGGAGATACGTTCGCCACGGATCGGACGCTCGCCGACCCGGCGCGGGGCGACGTCCTCGCGATCGGGATCGCCGGCGCGTACGGGTACGAGATGGCGAATCAGTACAATTCCCGGCCGCGGCCGGCGGAGGTCGCGCTCGCCGACGGGACGGCGCGGCTCGTCCGTCGCCGCGAGACGCTCGCGGACCTCACGGCGGTCGAGCGGGAGCCGCCCCGGAGCGGTCCCGACGCGCCGGAGGCGGACCGATGAGCGCTCACGCCGTCCCCGTGGAGAAGTACCACGGCACGGGCAACGACTTCCTCGTCGTCGACGCGGACGCCCACACCGTCGGCGACCGCGCGGCGTTCGCGCGCGCCCACTGCGACCGCGAGACGGGCGTGACGGTCGACGCCGCCGTCGGTGACGGGTCCGTCCCGTCGAGCGCGACCGGTCGCCGCGGTGCCGACGGCGTCCTGTTTTTGAGTATCGCGGAGCGGTTCGACCCGACCCGCGTCGTGATGACGCTCGTCCAGCCGGACGGCTCGACCGCGTCGATGTGCGGCAACGGCGCGCGGGTCGTCGCCCGCTGGGCGCACGACCGGACGGGCGACCGCGAGTTCATGATCGACACGCAGGCGGGGACGCGCCACGCCACCGTGAGCGACGACGCGAGCGCGGCCACCATCGAGATGGGCGTGCCGACGTTCGACCCGGCGCGCGTCCCCGTCGCCCGCGAGGGCGACCGCGCCGGCGAGCCACTGATCGACGAACCCGTCGAGGGGCTGTCCGTCACCGCCGTCAACACCGGCGTTCCCCACGCGGTCGCGTTCGTCGACGGCGGCCGCGACGACCCGGACGGGATCGACAGCTACGACCTCGACGCGCTCGCGCCCCCGGTGCGCCACGCCGACGTGTTCCCGGAGGGCGCGAACGTGAACCTCGCCGCCGTCGTCGACGACGGCAGTGGCGGTGATGGGAGCGACGACGGGAGCGACGAGGAGACGGCGATCATCGACCAGCGGACCTTCGAGCGCGGCGTCGAGGGCGAGACGCAGTCGTGCGGTACCGGCGCGGTCGCCGTCGTGGCCGCGGCGCGCCGGCTCGGACTGATCGCGGGCGAGTCAGCCGTGAGCCGCCCGCCGGGCGGCGACCTCGAAATCGTCGTTCCGGACGTCGGACACGCGACGCTCACCGGCCCCGTCGCCCACGAGTTCAGCGGGACGCTCCCGGTGAACCCGCGATGAGCGACGATCTCGCGTCCGGCTCTGCCGGCGCGGCGTCGTTCGATCCGGTCGCGTTCCTCGAATCGGCGGTGCAGATTCCCTCACACGAGTCGGTCGAGTCGATGCGCTCGTTCGTCGTCGAGACGCTCGAATCACACGGGGTCGAGGGCGCGGTCGTCGCGGACGGCTGCGTCGTCGCCGAGAAGACGTCGCCCGCGCCCGCCAGCGGCCCGCACCTCGCGGTGAACACGCACCTCGACACGGTGACGCCGCACGTCTCCGTCGACCGTGGCCCGGCGGTCGAGGGCGAGCGCGGTCACGGGGCCGAGCGCCCGGACGAGGTGATCCGGGGCCGCGGGTCGTGCGACGCGAAGGGGCCGCTCGCGGCACTGCTGTCCGGATTTCTCGCCGCAGACCCGGATCGCGGGCGGCTCACGCTCGCGCTCACGCCCGACGAGGAGTCGCTCTCGCTCGGGGCGGCGGCGCTGACGGGGAGGCTCCCGGAGAGCGATCCGTACCTCGACGCCGACGCATACCTCGTCGGCGAACCCACCGGTCTCGACGCCTGCACCGCAGCCAAGGGTCGGTTCCAGGGGACCGTCGAGCTGTCGGGCGTCGCGGCACACGCCGCCGAGTTCGCCGGCGCGAACGCGATCGCGGCCGCCGAGGGCGCGCTCGCGGCGATCCGGACGTTCGACGACGACAGCGACGATCACCCGCAGCTCGGCGCGCCGAAGCTCACGCCGACGGTCATCGACGGCGGCGACGCGACGAACCAGGTGCCCGCCGACTGTTCGATCACGGTTGACCGCCGGAGCGTGCCGCCGGAGACGGCCGAGGGATTCCGGTCGTCGCTCGCCGCCGCCGTCCGCGCGGCGGTCCCCGACGACGTCGGCGTCGACGTGGCGCTCACCGACCGCAAGTCGCCGTTCTTCGAGGCGTTCTCGACGGACCCCGACCACGAACTTGTCGACGCCGTCGCGGGCGCAGCGCGGGCGGCGGGCGACGACGCGGGACTTTCGCCAGACCGCGGCGGCGCGGTGCGGCCGTTCGGCGCGGCGACGGAGGCGTCGTACTTCGCGCCCGCACCGACGGTCGTGTTCGGCCCCGGCGACCTCGCGGACGAGACTGGCGCGGTCGCGCACGCCGAGCGCGAGTACGTCCGGGTGCGAGAGGTCGAAGCCGCCGCAGAGGCCGTCGAGCGGTCGATCGCGACGATTCTCGGATAGCAGTACGTGATAGCGGTCGCGGTAGGGTCGCGGACGAAGCGCCGACCGTCGGCTACAGCAGGAACGTCTCTTCTTCTTCGGCGAGGTCGACGAACTCGTCTGCGGCCTCGATCAGTTCATCGGCGGCGGAGTTGCCGAACCCCATCGCCTCGACGCGCACGCCCTCGTGGCGGAGGTGCGTACAGAGGCGCGCGAAGTCGCCGTCACCGGTGCACAACACGACGGTGTCGACGTGGCTCGCGAGCGAGACGGCGTCGAGGCTCATGCCGAGGTCCCAGTCGGCCTTTTTCGACCCGTCGGCGAACGTCTTGATGTCCTTGATCTTCGTCTCGAAGCCGATGTCGCGGAGCGCCTCGAAGAAGCTCTCCTCTTCGGGTGAGTCGGCGCGGATCACGTACGCGATGGCGCGGACGAGCGCCCGGTCGGCGACGGCCTCCTCCAGCAGGCCGGAGTAGTCGATGTTCCGAGAGTAAACGCTCTGTGCGGAGTGATACAGGTTCTGTGAGTCCGCCAGCACGGCGACGCGCTGGTGGGGATGGACCTCGTTCATACCGGCGTTTCCACGCGACGGGTTACGGCTTTTGGGATCCGCGGCGCGAGCCGCCGCGTATCTGAACCGTTTTATAGACCAGTGCGCTGAGTGAGCGAATGAGACGTGAACGCGGCGGTGTGGGCGCAGATCGCGGAGTCGGACGACGGCGGTACCTCTCGACGCTTTCCGGCGGTGTGGCGGCGGCTCTCGCGGGCTGTTCGAGCCTCGGATTCGGCGCGCCCGACGCCGACACGGCGACGTACGCCACGGCAGTCACGGAGCCGATCGAGACGCTCAATCCGATATACAACGCCGGGAACGCCGGCGGCAACGCGATCGCTCGCGTGATCGATCCCGGGTACGCGTTCGACGGCGACGACGAGTTCGTCCCCCTGCTGTACGACCTCTCTAGCGACGACGGCCGCGAGTGGACGTTCCGGCTGCGCGACGGACTGCGATTCAGCGACCCGTACGGGTCCGTGACCGCGGACGACCTCGCGTACCTCGTCCGCGAGGTCCACCAGCGCGACTGGGCGGCGTCGCCGGCGGCAGCACACTGGCGAGGCGTTTCGGTCTCGGTCGTCGATGAGCGCACGCTCCGCGCGCGGCTCCCGCGACCGCGGCTGCTGTGGCCCGAGAGCTACGAGCCGCTCGTGTATCCGGTCCCCCGAGCCCTCCTCGAACCGTACGTCGAGGCGAGAGACGCTGACGGGCTCCGCACGGATCGGACGCTCACCGAACTCGGGTTCGCGGGGAATCTCGGCCCGTACGTTCTCGACGAGTGGAGACCGGGGGAGGTAGTTCGGTTCACTCGCAACGACCGGTACTACCTCGGTACGGCCGATGTCGACTCGCCGGACGGAGCGGTCTCGTCGGCGTTCGCCGGCGCTCCGCACTTCGCCGGCGCGCCGCACTTCGACGCCGCGGCGGTCCGCGTGCTTCCCGACCGCGCGTCGCGGCTCGACGCGTTCGACGCGGGCGCAATCGACGCCGCGGCGATCCCCGTCGACCGGGTCGGTGCGTACCGCGACGACGGCGCGGTCACGATCGATCGCGTCCCGCAGGCGCACGCCGAGCGGATCGCGGTCAACATGCGCGACAACGGGTGGACCGCGGGTCCCGGAAACCTGTTCCGACACCGATCGTTTCGGCAGGCGCTGTCCGCCGCGATCGACACGGAGGCGCTCATCGAGTCGGCGTTTCGCGGCGCGGCCACCCCGCAGTTTACGTGGCAGCCGCCGTTCGGCGAGTTCCACCCGCCGGAGGACGCGCTCCCGCGATACGGCTCCGGCGACCGACACGGCCGCGAGTACGCTCGCGACCTCGCGCGGCGGGCGTTCGACCGGTCGGCGCACGACTACGGGTTCGACGGCGACGACATGGTCACGCCGGACGGCGACAGGGTCTCGCTGGGTCTGTACCGGCGGAGCGACGCCGAGAGCCGCCGCGTCGCCGCGTTCGTCGCCGACGAGATCGGCGCGACCCTCGGCATCGACGTGACCGTCGAGGGGACCACCCGCGAACGGTTCGCGTCCGCACACTACGCGGTCGACGACCGGCCGAGGCCGGAGCGCGACGCCGACGGCGACCTCGCCGACGTACCGGAGGCGCTTATCGACGACGTGCGGGGCGAACGGGTCGCGTGGACGCGTCCCACCGCGGTCAATCCCGGCCCCCGGAGCGTCACCGCGGAGGCCCCGTGGGACATGGAGGTCGTGTTCCGGTCGAACACGCATCCTCGGAACCCGCTCGCCACCGCCGCGCGCTTCGACGGGGCGACAGCGCCGTACAACGCCGTCGGGTACTACCCTGAGTTCGACGCCGCGGCGCTCTTCGAGCGCGCCCGCAGCGCGTCCGATCGAGCGGCGCTCACTGGGACGCTTTTCGAACTCTTCACTGCGCTCGCGCGAGCACAACCGTACGTGACGTTGGCGTTTCCGGACGCCACGATCGGCTACCGCGCCGGACTCTCCGGGCCGATCGAACGCTTCTCGAACGGATGGAACCGAGCGGCGTGGCGATACGAGTGACCGGTCAGCGGAACGCGATAGACCCGAGATCGACCGACTGAGGGCTTTCGTCCGTCTCGTCTACGGACGCCGCGATCTCGACGCCAGACCTCGACTGATCGGTGAGCGCCACGGTTGCCCCGACCGACAGCGGGGCGACGAGCCCCGCGGTCACCGCCCGCGGGTCCGAGAGATCCCCGCCGAACGCCACGCGCGACCCGGCGGTCAGGTCGTGTTTCTCGCTCACCGTCGCGGCCGCGTCGAGGAGCGCACCGTGCGAGATGTCACCGTCGCCCGCGTCCCTGTCCTCCTCACCGCCGTCCGCCCCGCAGATCACCGCGTCGTCCGGAGTCACCGAACTCGGCGGAGTCGCCGGGTTCTCGCTCCACAGCTCCTGTTCCCAGTGAGTCGTCTCCGGGCGCGCCGGCGGGCCGCCGAACGCGACGAGGTTCGTCCCCGGTCTCGGGTCGACCCCCGGCTCGTCGTCGACGGCCACGAGCACGACGCGATCGCCGGCGGCGATTCCCGCCTCCGGATCGAATCGCACCGGCGCGCCGAGACGGGCGGCACCGAGAAACGCGAGCACGGTGTGCAGTCCGGGGGCGGGAGCGAGGGCGACGACCGACCCCTCGCGCGCGCCGAGGTAGCGCAACACGTTCGCCGCCTTGTACGCGTTGGTGATCAGGTCGTGGTAGGTGCGTTCGCGGCCGTCGGCCGTGACGAGCGCGGTGTCGCGGCTCCGCCGGTCGCGTGCGAGAAGGTCGCCGACGACGTCCATGTCCGAGTACAGGTCGGGGGAGAGTAAAAACGCGCGGCTCCGCGGCGCTCGTGTGCCTCACACGTCGAACTGCTCGAGTTCGTCCATCGTCATGTCGGCGTAGTTGACGAGCCAGTCTTCAGCCGGCGAGTCGGGTCGGACGTAGACGTACACGTAGTCACCGTCGAGCACCGTGCTCACGCCGAGCTGCTCGTCTTTGATGACGCGTTTGTTGGTGTCGATGGCGACGTCGACGAGCCCCTCCAGATCGTCGACGAGGACCGTCGCCTCGTACTCCCGCTCCGAGGGGAACGTCCCGCGCGTGATCCACTCGGAGAACTCCTGTTCCTGCTGGTGGACGTGAAGTATCTCGCGCTCGTCCGGCGAGAGGTCGACGAGTCCGCGACGGCGAGCGACCAGCAGACCGCCCGCCCCGGCGAGCCCGACGACGAACACGAGCACCGACCCGGCGGCTTCGAGCCCGCTGGGTTCGACCACGCGCTCGACGGTGTCGGTCCGCTGACCGCTCTCGTCTATCGTCTCGGTTTCGAGGACGCGGAGCGTCTGTTGGGTGACCGTGATCGGCATCGCGCTCTCGTAGGTGGCGCTCACGTCTCGACCGGACAGCGTGCCCTCGACGCTCGACGCGGCGACCACTCGGATCTCGATGGTACCGGCAGCGCCGAGCTGGCGTTCGATCGTGTCGATGTTCGCGAACACCTCGTCGATGTCGACTGTCGCGTCGACGGTGTGGTTTTCGTCCGCAGTGACCCCCTCGTCGCTCCCGCTCGCGAGGGGTTCCGCGTACTGCCAGAGGACGTCTTCTCCCTCCACGCCGCGGTACACGAGGCGGACGTCGGTCGTCACGTCGACTGCGCCCTCGGACGCGGTGTGTGCGTACCTGTACGTCACATCGAGCTCCTCAGCGAGGTTCACGTAGTACACCGGTCGGTTCCGGACGCGCTCGCCCTCTTCGAACACCAGCGAGTCGTTGACGACCACTGAGCTGTGGTCGAACGCGGTCGATTCGGTCCACTGGCCGACGGTCACCGACTCCCGCTCGATGTCTGGGTTCGCGTGGACCTGATAGCTCCACCACCCGCCGACGGCCGCGAGAAGCACCGCCGCGATCAGAAGCACCGAGAGCCACTGTTCGAGAAACGCCCGGACTCGTATCGATCGGTCGACGTCGCTCACGAGCAGCCTCCGCGAGGAACGGTCGGTCGAACCGATGACGCAGTCCGGTCCGGCGCTGCGGACGCGCTTCGATTCCCCGTCGGCCGTCGACGGCTACGGCCGGTCATTCTGCGTGTACTCCGTCCGAGTCGACGGCGACGACGTCGTCGAACAGCGGTTCGAGCGTATTCAGGTCTTGACGGTTTTCAGCCGTCGGATCCGCGTGGAAGTGCGAGACCGCCCCGCCGCTGTGGAGCGTGTTGAGAAGCACATGCAGGAATCGGAACGTGCTCTTCACGCCCCGGTAGTTCAACACCACGTTCAGCGAGTCGAGACAGAACGCGATCGGTCGGTCGTCGTCGGCCCAGTCCTCTATCGTCCCGGAGACGACAATCCCCAGCCGGGTGATATCCTTCGGGTTCGTGACCCGGACGGTGTCGACGGCGTCGTCGACCGACGCCGGCACCGACTGCGCGTAGCCGACCGCGATCAGCGTGAACCGGTCTGCGCCCTCCGCGATCTGCGCCAGCCGATCCGGATCGAGCTCCTGATACCGGACGAGAAGCACTCGGGGAGCCGCCCCGCTTCCGCTGAGTCCGAGGAGTTCGTCACAGGAGCGTTCCGCGTGATCGTTCTGTACTTCGGCCTGCACGAGCACGCTCGTCCCGGGAGTGATATCGACGGGAAGCCTGCGTTTACCGCCGCCCGTGTCATTCGATCCGGGCGGTCCGCTGTCGGCGGAGGCTCCGGCTTCGTCGACACGATCCCAGACTCGCCCGGTGTGATCGCCAGCCTGCTCGTGCGAAGACGTGTCGGTGCCGGTCGGCTGCGTGTCGGTGTCGATTGGATCGGTCGACTCGCGCGCCTCGATGCCGCCGCCGTCACCGCCCGTGTCGCTGTCCGCATCGACGGCCGCCGTCGACCACTCCCACTCGTCCGCTCCGGACGTAGAGTCACGCCGGTCGTGACGTGCCGGCGAGTCGTCCACCGCGGTGGTCTCGTCCCCGTCGATCCGTTCGGGGTTACGGTTCGGATCCGGACTGCCGTCCGGACCGGTGCCGCCGTTCGAGTCGAGCGACGGTTCACGCCCTGACACGCCCGACGGGTCCCCCTGCGCATCGTCGGACGGCGACGTCCCCGCGAGATCGCCCAGTCGCGCTCGGAGCGACCTGAACCGCGAGGGGCGGTCCGTTCTAGAGTCCGCCGTGTCGGTTTCCGACTCGATGTCGTTCGATCCGGGGTCGCTCATCGACGGAATGACGGCGTCGACGCGGCGTGTCGCGGCCGCGCTCGGCCCGGTGATCCGGTTTCCGGAAGCGGTGGTTCAGTGGCGGGACCGTCTGCCACTCGCTGCGACTGCTGCATTTTCTGAACCCTCGTCATTTCAGAGTAAAAAACTATCGTCCGATTGTGGTCACTGTTCGTCGCGACACAACGGTTAACCTACTGGATACGCAACCGTTCGCCTGTGTCAGACTCTTGGGAAGCGGACGAGCCGAAGTCGATCGACGTCGACACCTTCCAAGAGTGGCTCCGCCACACGGCGGAATCGCGCGACCTCGACGAGGGGGAACTGTTGGATCGGCTCGTCTCCGCCTACTGGGTCCTCGACGAGATGAGCGACGTCGTCCCCGGCACGCCCGCCGGCAAACCCAGCGCGTCGGCGAGGCCGAACGAGGACGCCCCTTCACAGTGGCGTTCGTCGAACCGTCACCGTCCCGCAGCCGGTGCTCGCGCACCCGACGACCCCGCCCCGTCCCCGTGGCCCGCGACCGACGACCCGACAGGCGGTGACGTCGAGTCCGGCGGTGAAAACGCCAGTTCCGACGACACGTCGGCCTCCGACGGCGACGCCGCCGATACACCGGTCTCCGGGACGGACGCCGCCGACGCCGCCGATACACCGAGCAGCGACCCCGACGCCGCCGAGATCGAAGAGCTTCGCGACTCACTCCAGACGCAACTCGATCTGGTCCAAACCGTCGCGGAACTCCGTCGGCAGGTGTCCGACTTGTCCCTCGACGTCGAACACCAGCGGTCGAGACAGGACGGGTTCACGGACCGCATCACCGACGAGATCACGCGCCTCAACCAACGCGTCGAGCAGCTCGACGCGGCGGTCGACGATGACGACCTCGATCGCCGCCTCGATGCCGTCGAGCAGACGCTCACCGAGTTCGAATCGGCACACGCCGGGCTCGAATCGGCGCACGACGAGTTCGAGGCGTGGGTGGACCGCGAGTTCGACGAGATCGAAGCGCTGTTCGAGCGGCTGATCGACCGGACCGACGACCTCGACGACCGACTCAGCGACGTCGAGCGGTCGACCGACACCGTCGAAGCGATGGCGACCGCGCGTCGCGGCGTCGCCGAGCTACGCCGAGAGGCGATCGACCACGGGATCGATCAGGGGACCTGCGCCCACTGCGAGTCGTCCGTCGACCTCTCGATGCTCACCGAGCCGGCGTGTCCCGCCTGTGACCGCTCGTTTACCGACCTCACGCCCGGTCGCTGGTGGAATCCCTTCTCGACCGCGACGCTTCACACCGAGGTCGCCACGCGGGACGCGGTCTCCGACGCCGAGCCGGCCCACCCAAGAGATATCGTCGACGGACGCTGAACCGCCGGCGAGACGCCGTCTCGCGGCACGCATCAGGACCGTTCTGTGACACGCAACGGGACCGTTCTATGCCACGCAGTGTCAGACCAGTTCGACGGTTCGCAGTCCCGCGACTATCACCGTGGTGTTGTACACGGAGACGACGGCGAACACCGCCGACGGAAGCCCGTAGCCGGCTAATCGGACGAGTGGGGCGAGGTGCCCGTCGCGCCGACGGAACGAGACGGCGACGGCAGCGAGTTCGGTGATAGCGGTGATACCGACGACGAAGCCGAAGGAACTGACGATCAATCCGGTGTCGACGCCGACACGAGCTATCACCGCGCTCGCGACGGGATTGGCTTCGTACGCCACCGGAACGAACTGAAGGCCGACGCCCGTGGTGAGCGCATCTGCCAGCTTCGTCGCCGTCAACAGCGCAATCCCGGGCAGACAGAGCACGCTGCGACCGAACTGACGCCCCTCCATCGACCGACCGGCACTGCGGTCCCGAACCGCGGCGCGCGGCTCGACCGACCGGGTGGATCCCGGATGCGCTCGCCGCTTCTCGGACCGCGCGCGGCAACCGATATCGGTCGCGTCGTCACGCGGCCGTCGATCGGCTCCCCGCCCTGGCATATCACCCGACGTGTTTAATTTCAACTCACATAACTGTGTGGTGTGGTATCGCGAATGGTGCACAGAGTCGCCGAAAAGTAACCTACTTGAGTGCGCACGGGCAATCTCCTATCGCAGTCCCGTGGTGTAGTGGCCAATCATAATGGCCTTTGGAGCCATTGACGGCGGTTCGAATCCGCCCGGGACTATTTCGTGCGAACGAAGTGAGCACGAATAGTCTCAACGCCGGATTCGAGGTAGGGGGCGAACGGAGTGAGCGACCGAGGTTCGAATCTGTCCGGGACTACCGTTCCAGCCAGAAGCACCGCGGGCGGCAAGTACGTCCCGCGGATTCGGGCTCAGAAGCGACCGTCAGCACGGAGTCGTGCTTCGAGAACGGGCCGCCGCCCGCCTCCGCCATGTATGTCATTTTTTACCATGCAGTTCGTGGGATGAATATGGATCCGAGCCAGTACCGCGACGCGGTCGCTGCGAACCGGCGCAAACACGGCTTCGACGCGCTCGACGACGACACAAACGGGTTCGACTCGGTGTGGAAGACACGCGACGACGACGCGTCCGTCGGCGACGTCGTCGTACTGGCGACGGTCGTCGACGATACCGACCCCGACCCAACCGCGATCACCGCGCGGACGGACGAGTTCCGGGACGTGCTCGTCGACCGTATCGACGGACAGCCGGAGCCGACGACGCCGCTCGGATACGTCGCGTTTCCGGTGACCGATCCCGACCCGTCGCTCGTCGACGCCGCGCGGTCGTACACCGTCGCGCGTCGACGGACGAACGTGTTCCCGCTGGTGTACGACTGCGCGAGCGAACGCCTCCACCGACACGAGGTTCCGCGGCTGAAGGGGAGGGGGATCTACCGCCGGCAAGCGGCGGACGCGGAGCGGCTGTTCGACGTGTGATCCCCTCGACCGCGTCGATGTCTCCGTGACGTCCCGGCGGTAGACCGACGGCTCACCGTATGGCCGCACAAAAAATCTCGGCGGCGGCGCTCTCAGACCAGACGTTCTGCGATCCGGGCCGCGCCCTCTGCGGCTGCGGTCGCGGGATCATCGGGCGAGACGACCTCGACGTCGCGGTCGAGCTCCGCTGAAAGTCGCTTTTCGAACTCCTCGGTGAGTCCCGGGATGCACGCCATGCCGCCGGTGGCGGCGATGGGGCGTCCGAGCGCCAGCTGGTACGGCTTCATGTGGTCGTTCGCGAGCTCCGGCAGGAACTCGTTGGCGACGACGTCGACCGCTTCGTCGATGTACCGGTCGACCGGCTCGCGCACGCCGCGGTCGACGGTGAATTCGTGGCTCCCGCCACCGGGCTGCTGGATCACGTCGGTGAACGGCTCGAAGTCGTACACGTCGGCGTGGTTCTCCTTGTATTCGCGAGCGGTCGTGCGGTCGATGTGGACGCGGCCCTGACTCTCCTCTTCGACGGCAGCGACGATCCGCCGGTCGACCTCGTTGCCCGTCACCGAGCCAGTCGAGAACGGCGAGAGCTGCTCGCCGCGCCGGTAGGCGCACGCCTCCATCGTGGTCGAGCCCATGTTGACGGAGAGGAACACCTCGTCTATCGCGTCGAGTCCGTCGCCGTAGGCGGGGATCGAACCGCACAGTGACTCGGGGAAGCTCCGCGCTTCGATCTGGCCGATCGACGACCCCTCGATCACCGAGGTGAGATTCTCGACGCCCGCCTCGTTGTCGATGGTCGGCACCGCGTAGACGACCGCGCTCTCCTCGGGCACGTCGTGGGCGTCCACGACCGCCTCGAAGAACCGCTCCGCGTCCGCGACGCTCTCCTCGTCCTCGGGGAGACCCGACCGGAGCATAAAGCGCACCGTGTCCGGGTACTCGACCGCCGCCTCTTCGCCGAACAGCACTTTCTCTTCGCCGGTGATGGCGTCCTCGTAGGTCGCCAGACAGGTGAGTATGGAGTGGCGCTCGCGGCCGCCCCGTCCGTCGGGAATGTCGAGCACCGTTCGGGTGCTGCCGAGTTTCACTCCCACCGCTACCGATTCGTCCGATTCGTTGATGTCCGTGGATTCGTCGTCGCTCATGATTCACTCGCACACGAAGCGATCCGGACGATGGAGACGAGGCTGATCCGGTGGTCTGCGGGGAGGAACGCCCGGTCGTACCGCGGTGCGTCGAACCCCTCCAGCCGACGCGTTAACGCGTCGACCGCGTCGGGATCGATCCACCCGAGTTCGGCGTAGTACGACAGCGCGTCGCGGCTCCGCAGATGACCGCCGACGTCGACGAGGTAGCCGAGCCACTCGCCGAGTTCGTGTTCCGCCTCCGGCGAGGCCGGAACCGTCCGTAGGTACGGGCGGTCTCCGGCGTCGTCGGACTGAGGCTCGTCGGCGGCCAGCCGCTGCCCTCGCTGACGCTGGAGCAGCTCCGTGAACGCGGCCGAGCGGGCGGCTTGCTCCGCTCGGTTCCGGTTCGGCTGACGAAGCGGCCGCTCCCGAGCCGCCTCGTCTGCGTCGACTCGCGGTGCCCCCGCGATCTGACGCAGCTCCCGTACGTCGTATCTCCGTGGATTCAGACTCATAGTCCGTCCGTCGTTCGCGTCCGTAGTTCCGACATCACGACGGCGATATATGATAGTTGCTCCGTAGTTATCACCCGTGAGAAAACCTCGGCCAGACTCACTTCTCGTCGGCCCACGGCAGCGGCTCCGTACACCAGTGACAGAAGTCGAGATCGGCGTCGGTCTCCTTGCCGCAGTGGGGACACTCAACCTCCATCGGCTCGGCGTCCGACCCGGTGACGGCGGTGACGGGAGACGGCGGCCCCCCGGTGTCGTCGCCGTCGGCACCCTCGGCCTCGTCTGCGCCCGCGGCGCGTCGGCGGATCGCTTCGACGGTGGCGTCGGTTCGCTCTCTCGCGGCGGCGTCGGCGCGCCCGACGACGTACGCGTCGATCGCCGACAGCCCGTACAGGAGGACGATGGACACCGTCACGTCGGTCGGGAGCGACGCGGCGGCCTCGGCGGCTTCCGCCGGGGCGGTTATCGACCCCTCGACGGTCACGTCGTAGAACGCGAAAAGCGCCACGCCGCCGGCGACGATAGTCAGGTGCCACAGCAGCGCCCGTCCCCATCGGCGCAAGACGAGGTGGCCGAGGCCCGGGAACAGCATCGCTAGGGCGGCGGCGATGAGGGGGCGCAACTGGTTTCGCATACAGCGGCCGTTCGTGTGGACCCTACTTACCGCCTGCGGTGTCCGTCTCGCGTCGCGTGGCCGAGTGGCCGCGTCGCCGCGGATAACAACCGTTAATCGACACCCGCGCTTCCGGCGGAGCATGAGCAGGCAGCGGGCGACTGCGTTCGTCCCCGGACACGTCACGGCCTTCTTCAGCGCGCACCCGAACGACCGTCCGGCGGCGGCCGGGTCCCGAGGGGCGGGCGTGACGCTGACTGACGGGGTCACCGTTACCGTGTCGGCTGTCGCCGGAGACGACGGCACACGCCTCCTCGACGGCGACTCCGGCGCGATCGGCGCGGTCGATGACGTGCTCGACGCGCTTTCCGTCCCCGCCGTTGACGTCACGGTCGAGAGCGATCTCCCGATCGGCTCCGGCTTCGGCGTGTCGGGCGCGGCCGCTTTGGGGGCCGCCCTCGCGACGAACCGGGCCTTCGACTGCGGCCGCTCGGAGAACGAACTCGTCCGCCTCGCCCATGTGGCGGAAGTCGACCGGGGCACCGGCCTCGGTGACGTAGTCGCGCAGGCGCGCGGCGGCGTCCCGCTCCGACTCGAACCGGGTGCACCGGGACTCGGCGCGCTCGACGGGATCCCCGCGGACGACCGGATCGAGTACGTCACGTTCGGCGAGCTGTCGACCGAAGCGGTGCTCGGCGGCGACACGACCGCGCTCTCCGCCGCCGGCGAGACCGCCCTCGACCGGCTCCGCGCCGACCCGCGGCTCCCGACCATGATGACCGCGGCCCGCGGGTTCGCGCGCTCGGCAGACCTCCTCGTGCCCGAGGTCGAGGCCGCGGTCGACGCGGTCGAGGCGGCGGGCGGCGAGGCCGCGATGGCGATGCTCGGCCGGACCGTCTTCGCGCTCGGAACCGGCCTCTCCGACGCCGGCTACGCCCCCGACGCGTGTCGGATCCACCCGGCCGGTGCGCGGCTCGTCTGCGATCGATGAGGAGGCGGTCGATCGGCGCGCCGAGTCGATGAGGAAGCGGCCGACGGGACTGCCGGACGCCGCCGCCGACGAACAAAGCTTTACCCCGTCGCCCGCCTAGCTCCGGCAAATGGTACTCGACGACCTCGGAAGCTCCCTGCGGGGCAGCCTCGACAAGCTCCAAGGGAAACGCCGGCTCGAAGAGAGCGACGTCGAGGAGATCGTCAAAGAGATCCAGCGATCGTTGCTTTCCGCCGACGTCGACGTCTCGCTCGTGATGGAGCTGTCCGACTCGATCAAGGCCCGCGCGCTCGACGAGGAGCCGCCGGGCGGCACCACGGCGCGCGACCACGTCCTCAAGATCGTCTACGAGGAGATGGTCGACTTGGTCGGCGACTCCACTGAACTCCCCCTCGAAGACCAGACGATCCTGCTCGCCGGCCTCCAGGGGTCGGGGAAGACCACCTCCGCCGCAAAGATGGCGTGGTGGTTCTCGAAGAAGGGGCTCCGCCCCGCGGTGATCCAGACCGACACCTTCCGGCCGGGCGCGTACGACCAGGCCAAACAGATGTGCGAGCGCGCCGAGGTCGACTTCTACGGGGACCCCGACGCCGACGACCCAGTCGAGATCGCGCGCGAGGGACTCGACGCGACCGCCGACGCCGACGTCCACATCGTCGACACCGCCGGCCGACACGCGCTCGAAGACGATCTCATAGCGGAGATAGAAGAGATCGACGGCGTCGTCGACCCTGACCGCTCTCTGTTGGTCCTCGACGCCGCGATCGGACAGGGAGCCAAAGACCAGGCTCGCCAGTTCGAGGAGTCGATCGGCATCGAGGGCGTCGTGATAACCAAGCTCGACGGGACCGCGAAAGGTGGCGGGGCGCTCACCGCCGTCAACGAGACCGACTCTTCTATCGCCTTTCTCGGAACCGGCGAGACGGTGCAAGACATCGAGCGGTTCGAGCCGTCCGGGTTCATCTCGCGGCTGCTCGGGATGGGCGATCTCAAGCAGCTCTCCGAGCGCGTCGAGCGCGCGATGCAGGAGGCCACGGAGGGGGACGACGACTGGGACCCGGAGGACATGCTTCAGGGCGAGTTCACCCTGAAAGACATGAAAAAGCAGATGGACGCGATGAACCGGATGGGACCGCTCGACCAGGTGATGGACATGATCCCCGGGCTCGGCGGCGGGATGATGGACCAGCTCCCGGACGACGCGATGGACGTGACACAGGACCGCATGCGGCGGTTCGAGCGCATCATGGACTCGATGACCGACGAGGAGCTAGAGAACCCCCGCGTCGTCGGTCAGTCGCGCGTTCGGCGGATCGCCCGCGGCTCCGGCACTGACGAGGAGACGGTCCAGCAGCTCTTAGAGCAGCACTCGATGATGGAACAGACCATCGGCCAGTTCCAGGGAATGGGTGAGGGCGACATGCAGCGCATGATGAAGAAGATGGGCGGCGAGGGCGGCGGCGGTCTCGGCGACATGATGGGCGGCGGGAAGGGGCCGTTCTAGGTGGTCGCCGACCCGCCGCTTCTCACGCGACGTGCGTCACAGCGACACGTCCGTTTCGATGTCCTCCGTCGCCTCTTCGAGTCCGTCTTCGCGGGCGTCGGCCGCGTGTGATCCCTCGATTTCGGCGTCGGTGAGGCGGTCGCGGAGCTCGTCGCGGAACCGGTCGTTCGCGCGGGTGGAGGTCAGGTCGACGCGAGCGACCCGCGCGTACCTCGCGACGACGTCGGGGTCGGCGTCGAGCGCGTCCACGCATTCGACTATCGACCGCCCCGCGGCCGTCAGTCGCTTCACGTCCTCGTACGCGAACGCGTCCGTGTCGACTGCGCGGTCGCGCTCGCAGACGAGATGGAGATCCAGACGGGCGTCTCGGACGGTCTCGGGATCGATCCGGTCGCCTTCTGCGTCGATCCGGTCGTCCTCGGCGTCTTCCGTCCCCTCGTCGTCGGCGAGTCGAGCCGCGATCGCCGCGTCGTCCGACTCCTCGAAGCTGGCGCGCGCGATCCGCGCGTAGGCCGCGTCGTCGAGGTCGGTCGAGAAGCCGTACCGATCGCGCATCGCCGCGACCAGTTCGCGGACGCGCTCGTCCACCGCCGCGGCGTCGCGATCGGTGAGCGTCCCGCGTCCGGCCGCCTGCCGCTCGGTGACGGTCTCCCCACCCGTCGTCTCGACGAAGATGTCGCGGAGATCGGAGGTCTTCTCGTCCATGGACGGGAGACAACGCGCTCGCCGCAGATAAGCCTCGCGTCCACGCTCGCGGTCCGGAGACGGGCGTCGAAGCGACTTCGACCCGCCGTCAACCAACATCTTCAAGTTGGTTTACGAGTGTGTCACGCCCATGGCAACGAACACGGAGTCCGTCGACCTCGTCGGCGACGAGGCCGCGACGAACTTCGCGCGCGCGGCGCTTTTCGCCGCGCTTGTCGGCGCGTTCGCGTACGTCACGTTTCCGAACCCCGTCTCGCCCGTCTCGGTGACGCTGCAGGTGCTCGGCGTGTTCCTCGCCGGGATCTATCTCGGTCCGATGTGGGGGGCGGCGTCGCTCGTCTTGTACCTCGCGGCCGGCGCGCTCGGCGCGCCCGTGTTCCAGGGCGGTTCGGCCGGCATCGGCCAGTTGGTCGGTCAGTCGGCGGGCTACCTCTGGTCGTATCCGCTCGCCGCGGCGGTCGTCGGCGCGGTCGTCCACCGCGGGGTCACGCTCCGCGACCTCGATACGGTCGGCCTCCCCTCCCTCGTCGGCGCGATGGTCGCCGGCACCGCCGTCATCTACGCGCTCGGCGTCGCCGGCCTCGCGCTCGTGCTCTCTCTGGGTCCCGTCGAGGCGGTGACGGTCGGCGCGGTCGCGTTCCTCCCGGCCGAGGCCCTGAAGATCGCCGCCGCGGTCGGGATCGTCAGGTCCGACGCGGTCGCAGCCGCGTGAGGTGTACGGTGAGCGCGCTCGACGAGGCGACGCCGTGACCGCGCGCGAGGCGAGTACGGTGATCGCACGCGGGGTACCCCCGTGATCGACGTCGACGGCGTCACCTGCCGGTACGGTGCGGGGCGGCGGGACGGCAGCGACACTGACGCCGACGGGCGCGGCGGCGTCGTCGCCGTCGACGACGTCTCTCTCCGGATCGACGACAGCGAGTTTCTCGTCCTCGCGGGCGCGAACGGATCCGGCAAGACGACGCTCGTCCGGACGCTCAACGGCCTCGTCGAGCCGGACGCGGGGACAGTCGCGGTCAACGGGACGCCGGTCGACGCCGACCTCGTTGCAGCTCGCACCGCGGTCGGCATGGTGTTCCAAGAGCCCCGCGACCAGTTCGTCGCGTCGACGGTCGGCGCTGACGTCGCCTTCGGCCCGGAGAATCTCGGCTGCGCGCGCGAGGAGATCGACCGCCGGGTCGCCGACGCGCTCGCGGCCGTGAACATGACCGGCCGCGAGGCCGATCGGATCGGAGTGCTCTCCGGCGGCGAACGGGAACGCGTCGCGATCGCGGGCGCGCTCGCGATGGAGCCGGACCACCTCGTCTTGGACGAGCCGTTCACCGGGCTCGACGATCCCGCGCGGCGAGCCGTCCTCGGGCGGCTCCACAGCCTCCACGCGGCCGGGACGAGCGTGATCGCCGTCACCCACGACCTCCGCGGCGTGCTCGACCTCGCCGACCGCGTCGTGGGGCTCGCGGACGGGCGGGTCGCCGTCGACGCCCCGCCGGCGGAGGCGGTCGCGGCCCTTCCCGATCTGGGTGTGCGGATGCCGGCGGAGGTCGAGCGATGACGCTCGCGTACGTTCCCGGCGACACCCCGTTTCACCGGTTCGACCCTCGCACGAAGCTGTGCTTTCAGATCGCGTTCGCGGCCGCCGCGTACGCGTACACCACGCCGCGCGGGCTCGCGGCCCTCACGCTCCTCGGCGTCGGGACGCTGCGGCTTTCCGGCGGTGGCCTCCGCGACCTCTGGAGCTACCGCGCCGCGTTCCCGGTGCTCGCGGTCGCGCCCGTCGTCGCCGGCGTGACGCTCGGGTCGCCGTGGCTCCGCCCCGACCGCGCGGTCGACACGGCGCTCGCGAGCTACCGGGTCCTCCTGATCCTCGTCGTCGCCGCCGGCTACGTCAGGTCGACGCCGGTTCGCGACTCGCGCGCGGCGATACAGCGCGCGGTGCCCGGCCGCCCCGGGCAGTTCCTCGGGGCCGGCGTCGCGCTCGTGTTCCGGTTTCTTCCGCTGCTCCGCCGAGACCTGACGGCGGCGCGCGAGGCGGTTCGCGCGCGAGCCGGAGCCGAGCGCGCGGTGACGGATCGGATCCGGATCGTCGCGACGGCCGGCCTCGATCGGGCGTTCGGGCGGGCCGACCGGCTCGGCACCGCGCTCGCCGCGCGGTGTTTCGCGTGGAACCCGACGCTTCCGCGGCTCGCGTTCGGCCGGGCTGACGTCCCGATGCTTGCTCTGTGCGCGCTCCTGACTGCGGGAGCGGTCTGGCGGGTCGCGTGACGCGAGACGGCCCGTCCCGCCGCCTGCCGATCGAACCGGTCGCCCGGCGGCGCACCAAGCTTTAACCTCGCCCGATCCCGCTGATCTATCATGATCCCGCTGCAGGCGGCCGCCCGCGAGACCTTCTGGACGATCGGTCCGGTGGGGAAGGCGGCGTTCTACTGGCTCGCCGCGGTCGCGATCGCCGTGTTCTGCTACGGCGTCTACGCTCGGTTCGCGGCGTATGCGCGCGGAAGAGCGGACCCCAGAGACCGCCTGTCCGCGCTCCCGTCTCGGACGCTCGCGGCGACGAAGACCGTCCTCGCGAACGAGAACCAGTTCGACGGAGACCTGTACACGGGCGTGATGCACACGTTCGTGCTGTGGGGATTCCTCGTCCTGCTGGTCGCCACGACGATCCTCGGCGTCGACATCGACGTGTACCGCCCCCTCGCGGGCGAGTCGTTCTGGGTTGGCGAGTTCTATCTGGTCTATCAGTTCGGGGTCGACGCGTTCGGCCTGCTGTTCGTCGTCGGCGTCGCCATGGCGATCGCTCGCCGCTACCGCGACCGTGACGGGCGGCTGTGGGGGAAACACACATCGACGGAGGACGACGCGTTCGTCTGGATCGTGCTTCTTCTCGGCGTCGGCGGGTTCGCCCTCGAAGCGATCGGTATCGTCGGTCAGCCGGCGCGGGCGGGCGAGACCGTGAGCTTCGTCGGAATGGCGCTCGCGACCCTCTTCGAGTCGGTGGGGCTGACGGCCGCGGGCGCGGAGGCGCTCTACGCCGTCGCCTGGTGGGGTCACTCGCTCCTGGCGTTCGCGTTCGTCGCGTGGATCCCCTACGCCAAGCCGTTCCACATGATCTCGTCGTTCGCGAACGTCGTCGCACGGGACGAGATGGCCGGCGTGCGCCTCCCGAACGTCCCCGCCGACCTCGATCACACGAACGCCGAATCGCTCGCGGATTTTACGTGGAAGGAGCTTCTCGACGGCGACGCCTGCACGAAGTGCGGCCGGTGCTCGTCGGCGTGTCCGGCCGACACCGTGGGACGGAACCTCGACCCGCGGGACGTGATCCTCGATTTGAAAGCGTACCGCGAGTCGGTGACGGACGACCCGGTGGCCGGATCGCGCGGCGGGGGATCGGTCGCGACCGACGGGGGAGTCGCGAGCGCCGACGGCGGCGCGGGAGGCTCCGCCTCCGACGGCGGGACCGTCCCCATCGTCGCCGAGGAGGGCGGAGTGATCGCGGCCGAGTCGATGGAGTCGTGTATGTCCTGTCTGGCCTGCATGGACGCCTGCCCGGTAGACATCGAACATCTCACCTCGTTCACTAGGATGAACCGCCAGCTCGTCGACGAGGGCGCGGTCGATCCGAACGTCCAAGACGTCTTTCAGGACGTGACACAGACGGGCAACGCGTTCGGCGAGCCGCAGTCGACCCGCGGCGACTGGACGGACGACCTCGACGACGTCGACGTGCCGGACGCCCGCGAAACGGAGGTCGAGTACCTCTGGTACGTCGGCGACTACCCGAGCTTCGACGACCGGAACAAGAACGTGGCCCGCGCGATCGCCCGGCTCTTCGATGCGGCCGACGTGTCGTTCGGCATCCTCTTCGACGACGAGAAGACGGACGGCAACGACGTCCGCCGGATCGGCGAGGAGTTCCTCTACCTCGAACTCGCGGGCCATCACGTCGAGACGTTTTCCGACTGCGAGTTCGAGTCGATCGTCTGTACGGACCCGCACTCGTATAACACCATCAAAAACGAGTACCCCGAAGTCGAGTTCGGCGAGTTTGCAGACGACCCGATGATGCCGTTCGACCGCGAGGAGCCGTGGAACTCGGAGGGTGAGGTTGACGTTTTTCACTGGACGCAGGTGGTCGAGGGGCTGGTCGCGGACGGACGGCTCGGACTCTCCGGCGACGAACTCGACTACGCCGTCACCTACCACGACCCCTGCCACCTCGGGCGGTACAACGACGAGTACGAGGCCCCCCGCGAGCTGATACGCGCGACCGGCGCGGAGCTGTACGAGATGCCGCGCTCGCGCGCGGACTCGTTCTGTTGTGGCGGCGGCGGGGGCGGACTGTGGACCGAACACGACGAGGCGGTCAAGCCGAGCGAGGAGCGGCTCCGCGAGGCGGTCGAAGACACCGCCGCCGGCGACGCGATAGAGACGTTCGTCGTCGCCTGCCCGATGTGCACGACGATGTTCGAGGACGGACGCAAGACGGGTGACTTCGAAGAGGAGATCGAGATCGTCGACGTCGCGGAGCTGCTGATCGAGGCGGTGGAGGCCGGCTCGTAGCGGTCTCAGAACTCTTGGGGGCCTCGCGCAGTCGACTGCGGCGTCGCCTCGATCGCGTCGTCGGCCCGACGGAACAGCGCGCGGCCCGGGGCGCGGTCGCGCACGGGCGCGTCGCCGAGGTACTCGACTAACGCGTCGCGGAGGAGTACCGCACCGTCCGCATCGAGCGCGCGGTCGCGCTCGATCCGGCGGATCGGCCGACACTGCGCTGGGGCGTCGTCGCCGGCGTCGACCGCGGCCGCGCCCGCGTCGAGCAGCGCGGCGTGGGCGATCCACGCCTCCTCGCGAGAGAGCGAGAGGGCGATCCGGTTCCCGTTCGTCGAGGGGGACATCGTCCCGGTCTTCGCCCGGAGGGACTTAAAAATACGCCCGCGCTTCCGGGCGGTGACACTGTGTCGGCGACGCGGACGAGGTGCTCTGGTCCGTTCCGGCGGTTTCCCGTCTCGCTTCCGACAGAACCAACCAGATATATAGCACTATATACCTCACACATGAGTCTGTATTCCACCCAAATGGTACCGTCCGTCCTGTACCGTTCATAGCATACTACTTAACCAAAACTCGCCCACAGTCGGGTGATGGCAGCAACTCACGACGCGGACACCGAGGGGATCACTCGTCGGAAATCGCTCGCGACGCTCGCCGGTGCGGGGGCGCTGGCGCTCGCGGGCTGTACGCAGAGCACGGGAGACGGCGGTGACGGTGGGTCGGACGGATCCGACGGCGGGTCAGACTCGCTTTCCGGATCGATCAACATCGCCGGCTCCTCGACCGTGTTCCCGCTGATGAGCGCGATCGCGGAGGACTTCGCCGAGGACCACCCGGACGTCTCCATCGACATCAGCTCCACCGGGTCCGGCGGCGGGTTCTCGAACTTCTTCTGTGTCGGCGAGACCGACTTCAACAACGCGAGCCGACCGATAAAGCCGGAAGAAGAACAGCTGTGTTCGGACAACGGCGTCGAGTACGTCGAACTGATCGCGGCGACGGACGCGCTCACCGTCGTCGTCAACCCCGAGGCGGACTGGATCGATTCGCTCACGACCGAAGAGCTGGCGACGATCTGGGAGGCCGACGCCGTCGAGACGTGGGACGAGGTGCGCGACGAGTTCCCGAACGAGGAGATAGAGCGGTTCGGTGCCGCAGACACCTCCGGGACGTACGACTACTTCATCGAGGCGATCCTCGGCGAGCGCGGCCATACCAGCGACTATCAGGCGACAGAACAGGACAACACGATCGCTCAGGGCGTGAGCGGGAGCGAGTACGCTATCGGCTACTTCGGTTTCTCCTACTACTACCAGAACCCCGACCAGCTCAAGGCGCTCGGGATCGACGACGGCGACGGTCCCGTCGAGCCGAGCCTCGAAACCGCCTCGAACGGCGAGTACACGCCGCTCTCGCGGCCGCTTTTCACCTATCCGTCGATCTCCTCGCTCGGCAACGAACACGTCGCCGAGTTCGCGCGCTACTTCGTCGAGCAGACGACGAACGAGGACCTCGTCGCCGGCGACGTGGGGTACGTTCCCGCGACCGAGGAGATCCAAGAAGAGCAGATGCAGACGCTCGAAGACGCGATCGAACAGGCGCAGGGCTAACCCCGCGTCATGAACCGGTGTATTGATTTACGACAGCGTGCGATACCCCACTGGTTGTGACAGACAGTACCGAAAGCCCCGATCTCCAGCGGCGGAGCGGGCTCAGGCGATTGAAAGAGGGGACGTACGGCGGTCTCTTCGCCGCGTGTGCCGCGGCCACCCTGCTCACGACGATCGCGATCTTCGTGACGCTCCTGTCGGACGCAGTGGTGTTCTTCCAAGAGATACCGATCGCCGAGTTCCTCACCGGCACCAACTGGAGCCCGAACCCGGCCGGCGGCGGACAGGCGTTCGGCATCATCCCGCTTTTGATCGGCACGCTCGTCGTGACGATCACGGCGGCGGTCATCGCGCTTCCCGTCGGAACGCTGACGGCGATCTACCTCAGCGAGTACGCGACCCCTAACGCGCGCTCGATCCTGAAGCCGCTCTTGGAGATCCTTGCCGGCATTCCGACGGTCGTGTACGGCTACTTCGCGTTGGTGTACATCACGCCGGCGCTGAAGGCGACGTTGTTCCCCGAGATGAGTACCTTCAACGCGCTGTCGGCGTCGATCATGGTCGGGATCATGACCATCCCGATGGTGTCGTCGATCTCGGAGGACGCGATGAGCGCCGTCCCGGACGAGCTTCGACAGGCCGGCTACGGCCTCGGCGCGACGAAGTTCGAGGTGTCGACGGGGATCGTCGTCCCCGCGTCGATCTCCGGGATCGCCTCTTCGTACATCCTCGCCGTCTCGCGGGCGATCGGTGAGACGATGATCGTCGTCGTCGCGATGGGCGCGCAGGCGCGGATGCCGGCCGTCCGTGAGGCCGTCTTCGGGATTCCGTACATCACCCCCGCGGACATTCTGCTTGAGTCGGGGATGACGATCACTGTCGCGATGGTGCAGATCGCGGGCGGCGATCTCACCGGCGGGACGATCCCGTACGACTCCATGTTCGCGCTCGGACTCACGCTGTTCGTGGTGACGCTCGTAATGAACGTTCTCAGTGACATCATCGCGGAACGCTACCGGGAGGAGTACTGATGGCGACGGACAACGCGACCGACGGCGGGTTCGGCGAGGTGAGTCGGGTCCGAGGGATCGTCTTCGAGTACCTCTCTCTCGGCGCGAGCGTCGCCGGCCTCGTCGCGCTCGGCGTGCTCTTGGTGTACGTCGCGATCGACGCCTTCGATCTGGCGAACGCCAGTCCGGAGTGGCTGTTGACGTACTTCCTCACGCTCGTCGTGCCCTTCCTCGGCTTCTGTCTGTACAGCGCGGGCGACGCCGACGTCACCCGCCGGGCGGTCGGCGCGCTCGGCGGCGGCCTCGTCGCCGTCGCGGCGCTTTTCACCGCGATCGAGGCGTTCCTCGCGCCGATCCCGCGACTCAACTGGCAGCTCGCGTACCTCTTCGTCGTCGCCGCGCCGACCACGGCGTACCTCGCGTACGTCGGCAGTCGGGGGCGCGTCGGCGCGGTCGGCTTCGGACTGCTCGGGCGGCTCGTCGGGGGCGTCGCGGTCGGGCTGGCCGTCGGGACCCTGTTTCTGGTGTTCGACGAGCTGGTGTGGTTCCTCGCGTACACGCTCGGCGTCCTCCCGGCCGCCGGACTGTACGCGTACGGCCGCTGGCGCGACGCGGATCGGGCGGCGAGCGCCGCGCTCCCGGTCGGACTCGTCGGTGTCGTCGCCGCGGTGTTCCTCCGCGGCGTGATCGCGACGTACCCGTCGGATCTCATCATCTACCTCTGGACGCTCGCGGTCCCGATCGCGGCGGTCGGCGCGCTCGTCGTCGCCGGCCGCGGGAGTCGGACGGCGGCGGCCGCGGCCGGCGGCGTTCCGCTCGTCGTCGCGACCGCAGCCGGCTTCCTCGCGGGCGGCCTCGGCGTTCCCGGTCCGACCACGCTGATAGTGCTCGTCGTGACCGGTGTGCCGACGGCGGTGTACGTCCACCGCGTGATCGATGATGGTGAGGGAGTGGTCGGCCTCGGGCTGCCCCTCCTCATCGCCGCCGGCGTGATCGTCGGCGCGCTCGTCGTGGAGGCGTGGGGCGTGCCCGCGCCGGACCCGTGGCTCGATGGCTCCTTCGTTACGGAGTCGCCCTCTCGGACGCCCGCGGAGGCGGGGCTGTACCCGGCCATCGTCGGCTCCGTGATCATCATCGCGCTCGTCGCGGTGTTGTCGTTCGTCCTCGGCGTCGGCACCTCAATATTCTTAGAGGAGTACACGGCCGGAAGCGGGCTCGTCGGGTCGTTGACGCGGCTGTTACAGGTCAACATCGCGAACCTCGCCGCGATCCCCTCCGTCGTCTACGGACTGCTCGGACTCGGGCTGTTCGCGAACCTGCTCGGGTTCGGATTCGGGACGGCGGTGACGGCCTCGTTGACCCTATCGCTTCTCATCTTACCGATCACGATCATCTCCGCACAGGAGGCGATCCGCTCTGTCCCGGACGACCTGCGTCGGGGGTCGGACGCGATGGGCGCGACGCGGTGGCAGACGACGAAGAACGTCGTCCTGCCCGAGGCGCTCCCCGGGATCCTCACCGGAACGATCCTCGCGCTCGGGCGGGCGATCGGCGAGACCGCGCCGCTCATCATGATCGGCGGGGCGACCACCGTGTTCAGCGCACCGGACAGCCTGTTCAGCAAGTTCAGCGCGATGCCGCTGCAGATATACGCGTGGGCCGGTTTCCCGCAGGCCGACTTCCGCTACGGAGTCGTCGCCGCGGGCGTCATCACGCTCTTGATCATCCTCATCGGCATGAACGGCACGGCGATACTGCTGCGGAACCGCGCGGAGCGGGGGAACTAACATGAGTAACACACCATCGAGCGATTCGCTCATCACGACCGACGTACAGACCGAGTCGACAGACCGATCGGCCGTTTCCGGCACGACTGCGGTCGCCGCGCGCGACCTGAACGTCTATTACGGGAACGAACAGGCGATAGACGACGTGTCGATACAGATCCCCGAAAAGCGGGTGACCGCTCTCATCGGCCCGTCCGGCTGCGGGAAGTCCACGTTCCTCCGATGTATTAATCGGATGAACGACATGATCGACGTCTGTCGGGTCGAGGGCGACGTGGAGTTCGGCGGCAAGAACGTGTACGACGACGACGTCGACCCCGTCGCCTTACGTCGGAAGATCGGCATGGTGTTCCAGAAGCCGAACCCGTTCCCGAAGTCGATCCGCGACAACGTCGCGTACGGCCTCGAGATCCAGGGCTTCGACGGCGACGTCGACGCGCGCGTCGAGGAGTCCCTGAAGGGTGCGGCGCTGTGGGACGAGGTGAAAGACCAACTCGACTCCTCCGGGCTCGATCTGTCGGGCGGCCAACAACAGCGCCTCTGTATCGCCCGCGCCATCGCGCCCGACCCGGAAGTCATCCTGATGGACGAGCCGACCTCCGCGCTCGACCCCGTCGCCGCCTCGAAGATCGAGGACCTCATCGACGACTTAGCCGAGGAGTACACCGTCATCATCGTCACGCACAACATGCAGCAGGCGGCCCGGATCTCCGATAGGACCGCCGTGTTCCTCACCGGCGGTCGCCTCGTCGAATACGACGACACCACCAAAATCTTCGAAGATCCGGAAGAACAGCGCGTCGAAGACTACATCACCGGCAAGTTCGGGTAACGCCACTAGCGGCGTCGCGGCCGGCGGGCGCGGCTCGAACGGTGTTTTTCTCCGCTTCTCATTCGGTTCGGATTCGGACTTTGATACCGTCGACGTCGGTGAGCGCGATCCCGTCGTCTGTGTCGTCGACGGCGAACTCGGTCTCGCCGGTCGTCGCGTCCGCGACCGCGTCGAGCCTCTCGCGCACCGCCGCCAGCGCGGCCGCGTCGGGGACCACGACCTCGAACCAGTCGAGCCCGCGGCCCGTCGCCGGGGTCGTTCGTCCGCGCCATGTGTTCGCTCCGACGTGGTGGTAGCCGTCGGCCGCGACGAACCGCACGTCCGGGGCCGCCTGCCGGACCTCGAACCCGAGTCCGTCGACGTAGGCGGACTCGAACGCGTCGAGCGAGGCGACTTCGAGGTGGACGTGTCCCACGTCGGTACCGGGCGGAACGCGGTCGACCGGGATGGAGCCGGCTCCGGGCGCGTCGGCGGGGGTCGCGTCCCCGCTGTCGCCCCTTGTTTCCGCCGCCGCGGCGACGGCGTCGAGGTCGAGCGGCTCGGTCGTCATCGCGACGGAACCGTCCGCCTCGGTCGGCCACTCTGCGCGCGGGCGGTCGCGGTAGATTTCGACGCCGTTCCCTTCGGGATCCGCGAGGTACAGCGCCTCGCTGACGCGGTGGTCGGACGCGCCGTCCAGCCGCCACCGGTCTCGCACTCTGGAAAGCGCCTCGCCGAGCGCGGCCCGACTCGGGACGCGGAACGCGGCGTGGAACAGGCCGGCGTCGGTCGGGGCGCGCTCCGGGACGTCCGGGGCGCGCCGTACGCGGAGAAGCGGCGTCTCGCCGATGCCGAAGACGACCGCGTCGCCCTCGCGGTCCAGCACCGCCAGCCCGACCACGTCGCGGTAGAACGCCGCCGTCTCGTCGAAGTCGGCCACGCGGAGCGCGATCCGACCGATCCGCGCGTCGGAGAGGTGGCCGTCGTCGTCTGCACTCATCTCTGGTGATAGCCAGGGCCGCTCGCGCGATCAATGCGTCGATGCCGGCGGCGATCGCTCGCCGGCGACCGGGCTATGTCCCGAACTTCCGTTAGAGTCAAAACGGCACGCGACGCAGTGGTGACCATGAGCGTCGAACAGGAGGAGCGGGCCATCCGCTGTCTGGTGGCGAAGGTCGGGCTCGACGGCCACGACCGCGGTGCACACGTGATCGCGCGGGCGTTCCGCGACGCCGGCTTCGAGGTCGTCTACTCCGGGCTCCACCGCGCGCCGGAGGACATCGTCCAGGCGGCGGTCCAAGAGGACGTCGACGTGCTCGGCATCTCCATTCTCTCGGGCGCGCACAACACCCTCGTCCCGAAGGTGATAGACGGGCTCAAAGAGTACGACGCGTTCGAGGACACGCTCGTCTTGGTCGGCGGGATCATCCCGGACGACGACGAGGCGGAACTCAAGGATCTGGGCGTCGCGGAGGTGTTCGGTCCCGGAACCCCGATGGAGGAGACGATCGAGTTCATCCGGAACAACGTCTCGGAGCGAGCGTAGATGGACGGGTCAACAGCCACCGCGCTCAGCGACGCGGACGCCGACCTCGTCGCGGAACTGCTCGCCGGAAGCCATCGCGCGCTCGCCCGCGTCATCACGCGCATCGAGAACCGCTCGCCGGGCCACCGCGGGATCGTCTCGCAGCTCCACGAACACACCGGCGGCGCGGACGTGATCGGCATCACGGGCTCGCCCGGCGCGGGCAAGTCGACGCTCGTGGACAAGCTCGCGGCCGCCTACCGCGACCGCGGCGACACGGTCGGCGTCGTGGCGGTCGACCCCTCCTCGCCGTACACCGGCGGCGCGGTGCTCGGCGACCGGATTCGGATGGGGTCGAACGTCGGCGACATGGACGTGTTCTTCCGATCGATGAGCGCGCGCGGCCAGCTCGGCGGCCTCTCGATGGCGACCGCGGACGCGGTGAAGGCGCTCGACGCCTTCGGCAAGGACGTGGTGATAGTGGAGACGGTCGGTGCCGGCCAAAACGAGATCGACGTGGTCCGTACCGCGGACACCGTGGCCGTGCTCGTCCAACCAGGTTCCGGCGACGACATCCAGACGCTGAAGGCGGGCATCTTGGAGATCGGCGACGTCTTCGTCGTCAACAAAGCCGATATGGACGGGGCCGAACGCACCCTCGCGGAGCTAGAGGAGATGGTTCACAGACGCGAGAGCCCGACCGCGGGACTGGACACGGGCCACCACGGGTTCGACGCGCCGGCCCACCCGGACGGCGATGAGGGCAACGGTGAGGGAGGCGACGCGGGCGGTTCCGGGGAGCGCGACGGAACCGCCGCCGGATGGACGCCCGATGTGACCCGGACCGTCGCGAACACGGGTGAGGGAGTCGAGGACCTGATCGCGACGTTCGACGCACACGCGCGACATCTCCGCGAGTCCGGCGAGATAGAGGAGACGAAGCGCCTGCGCTACGCCGAGGAGATCCGGACGCTGGTCCGCGCTGACGTGGGCGCACTCGCCAGCGGGGAGATAGAGCGGCACGGCGGGATCGACGCGCTATCGGAGGCCGTCCGACGGCGCGAGACCGACCCGTACACCGTCGCGGCCGAGGTCGTCGCCCCGATCGAGGCGTGCGTGGAGCGTGCCGAGCGCGACGGGAATGAGACCGAGTGAGTCCGCACGAATCGCGTCTGTCGCTCGGCCACCGGGTATAAGTCGCCCGCGAACCAACAGTTTTCCATGAAACTCAGGAACCTCGCCGGCGGCCTCCTCCTCGGTACCGGCGCGCTCGCCGCGCTCAACACCGGCCTCCGCTACGAGGGCGAACTGGAATCTCCGCTCGACGGCGACGATGGAACGTTCCGCTGGCGCGGGATGAACGTGGCCTACACCGAGGCCGGCGACCCCGACGACCCCGACCTGATACTGCTCCACGGCGTCAACGCCGCCGGATCGTCGGGCGAGTGGCGCGCGGTGTTCGACGAACTCGCGGCCGACTATCACGTCGTGGCCCCTGACTTCCCCGGGTTCGGTCGGTCCGACCGCCCGCCGCTGCGGTACTCCGCGGCGCTGTACGAGGACTTCGTCCGCGACTTCCTCGCCGACTTCGAGGACCCGGCCGTCGTCGCCTCGTCGCTGTCGGCGGCGTACGCGGCGCGCGCGGTCGACGCCGCCGACCCGACAACGGACGCGTCGGTCCGCGGATTCGTCGGCGTCTGTCCGACGACGGTGGCCGGGCCGAGCCCGCCGAAGTCGTGGCTGCGAGAGCTGTTGCGGTCGCCGGTGCTCGGTGACGCCCTGTTCAACCTCATCGTCTCGAAGCCGTCGATCCGCTATTTCAACGCCGATCACGGCTACGACGATCCGACGAATCCGAGCGAGGAGTGGACCGACTACGAGTGGCGGACGAGTCACGTCGAGAACGCCCGGTTCGCGCCCGCGTCGTTCGTCGCCGGCTACCTCAACAGCGACCTCGATCTGGCGGCCGCGTTCGCCGCGATGGAGACGCCGCCGACGATCGTCTGGGGCCGCGAGGCGGAGGTGAGCCCCCTCGCGGACGGACGGGAACTCGCCGACGCCGCGGACGCCCGTCTCGTCGTCTTCGACCGGGCCAAACTGCTCCCGCACGTCGAGCATCCCGACCGGTTCGTCGAGACGGTCGAAGAGGCGCTCGTCGCGGGAGCGGCGGTGTAACGCCCCAAACCGCAACCCGAAGCGTGGCGCGCGGCCTGCCGCCAGCTATCAGTATCGATATTGGGACACAACCGCTATATTGGCGGGACACCAACCACGCTCATGACCGTCCCGTCCCACCGAGTACTCTGTGTGGACGACGAGCCGGGGCTCGCCGCACTCGTCGCGGCGTACCTCGAACGCGACGACGCGGTCGACTACGAGGCGGTCGCAGAGACCGATCCGACGGTCGCTCTCGACCGGATCGAGTCGGAGCCGTTCGACTGCGTCGTCAGCGACTACGACATGCCCGGATACACCGGGGTCGAACTGCTCTCGGCGGCCAGAGAGAGTCGTCCAGACCTCTCGTTTCTGCTGTTCTCCTCGAAGGACCCGGACGCGATCGCAGCCGAGATGATCCGCGCGGGCGTCAGCGACTACGTTCACAAGCGCGGCGGCGTCGACGGGTACACCGCGCTGTTGCGCCGGGTCGAACACGCGCTCGACGGCGAGACCGGACAGTTCGATGCGGACGGCGCGGCGAACCCGGCCGAGGGGACGCGTCCGGTGACCGACGTCGCGTTCGACGGCGTCTGCACGGTGGGGCCGGACGGAACGTTCGAGTTCGTCGACGAGCGGTACGGTGCGCTGTACGGCTACGACCCGGACGATCTCGTCGGCGAGCGCTGGCAGCGGCTACATCCGGACGAGGAGGTCGAACACATCCGCACCCACATCCTCCCGGCCGTCGCGGAGGGCGAGCGGTGGACCGGGACGAGCACCGGCCTCCGCGCCGACGGGACGACGTTCGCAGAGTCGAAGATGGTGACTACGACGAGCGACGAGCGGCTCGTGATCGCCGCCTCGGCGGTCGACGACGTCGTCGGCGTCCCTCATCCGAGCGACGACTGACCGACCCCGGCGGGGCGGCTGCTCCGAGTGCCGCGGGGCGGCTTCCCGTGCCTGTGAGACGACTGCTCCGAGTGCCGCGGGGCGTCCGCCCCGAAACGGGTATCCCCGCGCGTCTGCAACCCGGCACCGATGGAGTGTGACAAGTGCGGGGCGGACGCGATCCACCACGCCGCCTACTCCGGGGCGCATCTCTGTGGCGAGCACCTCCGCCGGTCGGTCGAAAAGCGCGTGAAACGCCGGGTCCGCGAGGACGGACTGCTCGATCCGGACGCCACGCCGGACGACCCCGACCGGTGGGTGATCGGCCTCTCGGGCGGGAAAGACAGCGTCGCGCTCACACAGATCCTAGACGACGTGTTCGGGCAGGATCCGCGCGTCGAGATGCTGGCGCTGACGATCCACGAAGGGATCGAGGGGTACCGTGACGCCAGCCTCGACGCCTGCGTCGAACTCGCCGACGACCTCTCGCTGCGTCACGAGGTGGTCTCCTACGAGGCGGAGTTCGGCGTCCAGATGGACGACGTCGTCGAGTCGGACCCGGAGAACATGGCCGCCTGCGCGTACTGCGGCGTGTTCCGCCGCGACCTGCTCGAAACCTACGCCGCCGAGTTCGCCGCCGACAAGCTGCTCACCGGCCACAACCTCGACGACGAGGCTCAGACGGCGATGATGAACTTTTTGGAGGGCGACGTCCGGCAGGTGGCGAAACACTTCGACGCCTCGCTCGGCCCGTTCGACGAGCGCGAGGGGACAGACGAGTTCGTCCCGCGCGCCAAACCGCTGCGCGACGTGCCGGAAAAGGAGATCGCCCTCTACTGTCACGTCCGCGACCTCCCGACGCACATGGCGGAGTGTCCCCACGCCGAGGAGGCGTACCGCGGCGAGATCCAGTCGACGATCCACGAGTTAGAGGAGAACCACCCCGGCGCGCGCCACTCGATCATGGCGGGCTACGAGGAGCTGTCGGCGCTCGCAGCCGAGGCCTATCGCGGAAGCGGGGAGGGAGAGTCGACCGGCGACGCCGAACGCGACGCGGCCGACGACTCGGCCGGCGTCTCTTCTCCCGACATCTCCGAGTGCGAGCGCTGCGGCTCGAAGACGAGCCGAGACGTGTGTCGGAAGTGTCGGCTGCTGGCGTCGATCGAGGCGGCGACCTGACCCGGTCGTCGATCGGACCGACCAGCGCCCGGGTCAGGTCTCACCGCGGTTCCGAGTCGACCAGCCCGTGAATCACGCCCCGCCGTCGACGCGGCCGAGCAGATCGAGTTGGTGCGTGAGATAGACGAGTTCGCCGGCGTCGGCCTGCTCGCGACGACCGGCGAGCCACGCGTCGAGGTCGACTGCAGAGAGGCTCCCTGCCGCGTCCACTCTCCGTTGTGCCTCTTCGGCGATCACCTCGCCGACCGCCTCCTCGACGCTGTCGAGGATATGCTGGAGGAAGTACGCCTCGTCGCCGGGGTAGCCGCCTCCGCTGTCGTCCGGCCGCACGATCCAGTCCGATCCGGCGACGCCGAGGAGCGTCGAGCCGTTCGCCTCGCGCAACCGGTCGAGCGCGTCGCCGCCGGCGCGGCTCGTCCCGCCCGGCTTCTCGTCCATGTGTCGGTGGTACAGCCGCTCGACGGCCCGGTCGTCGGGGCGGGACGGACGAAAACGCGTCCCGCCGTCGAAAGTGATCGGAAAGTAGTACGTGCCGCCGGGCGCGAGCGCCGAGAGCAGCGGGTCGAGTCGGTCGAGTCCGAGCACGTCGAGAAGCGCCATACCGATCAGCGCGTCCCACTCCCCCCGGGTCGACTCGGCGTACGCTGCGGCGTCGGCTGCGACGGGTTCGACTTCGACGGTACGGGTCGGCGACTCGACGACGAGTCTCCCCTCGTCCGCGGGCGACCCACCGTCAGCGGGCGGACCGGCGTCGGTGATCGACACGTCGGACCTGCCGGCCGCCCACTCGCGGAGGAAGGGTGAGAACCCGCTGAGCGTGTCGCCGTCGCGGTCGACGGCGACGTATCTAGTTCGTCCCGGCGGGAGCACCTCCCAGTCGATCAGCCGAGCGACCATCGTGCCGACGCCGGCTCCGACCTCCAGCACGCGGAGGGGTCCGGACGCCCCCTCGCCCCGTTCCGTCTTCGTCGCGCTCTCGGCCTGCTCCCTCTTCGTCGCGCTCTCGGCCTGCTCCCTCTTCGTCGCGCTCTCGGCCTGCTCAGATCGCGACGCCCGCTCCGCCAGTCGCTCGCGGAACAGCCCGACGAGCCGCCGGTCGAGCGCTCTGTCGTCGACGGATCGCTTCGCCCGGAGATACCGCCGGAAAGATCCAGTCACGTCGGCACCTCCGGAACTGGAGACTGCGCTACATCCGGTGAGTCCCCGTCGGCGACGGCCGCGAGGAGCCGTCGGACTCGCGCCGTCGTCTCTTTCCAGTCGGGATGCCGTTCGTACCGCCGTCTGGCGGCTCGACTCATCTCGGCGAGTCGGTCCGGGTCGCTCGCGAGCGCGTCGAGCGCGTCGGCGACCGACTCGGGATCGTCGGGGTCGACGAGGAGTCCCGTCTCTCCGTCCGTGACGACGTCTTCCGCGCCGCCGGCGCGCGAGGCGACGGCCGGCAACCCGAACGCCATCCCCTCCACGTAGACGATGCCGAACCCCTCGTAGCGGGAGGGGACGGCGAGGACGTGACTCTCCCGGAGCGTCGCCGCGAGCTCGCCGTCGGAGAGCCGTCCGGCGAACCGCACGCGCTCTGTGAGCCCCCGTCGGTCGACGAGCCGCCTCACGTCGCGGACGTGGGACTCGTCGACCGACCGACCGACGGCGGTGAGGTCGATCTCGGCGTCCGCGGCGGCGACCCCCTCGACCAGCGTGTCGAGCCCCTTCCGCGGCGCGAGATTACCGACGAACGCGACCCGGAGGGAGCGCTCGGCCGCGCGGTCGGCGATCCGATCTGCGAGTGTCCCTCCGTCGCCGCCGCCGGCGGAATCGCCGAGACTGTTCGGCCCCTCGAACCGGTCGCCCGCTGGCGGCGCGACCACCGTGGCGTCCGGGTCGACGCCGAGGTCCGTCACCGCCTCGCGAGTGGCTGTGCTGTTGCAGACGACGCCGTCGAGCGTGTCGAGGTACCGCCGCTCGACGGCCCGGTACAGCGGCGAGAGCCGACGCGGTTCGCTGGCGCGAAGGTGGTGAACGATTCCTACGATCGGGCACGACAGGGCGCGGTTGTGCCGCCACAGCGACGGATGCGCCAACTCGTCTTGCAGCATGACGTCGACGTCGACGCGGAGTCGGTCCCGGAACCGCGGAGAGACGCCGTCAAGCAGGCCGCGCGGATACGCCCGCCACGCCCCGCCCGCCGCGCCGCGCCACGGGAGTTCGATCACCTCGACGGCGTCGCCCGCCCGCCGGAGTTCCTCGACGAGCTTCCGGTCGTAGCGGAACCCTCCCGACTGCTCGTCGAGGCTCCCGTACAGCGTGAGGCCGATCTTCATACGGGCGCGTCGTACGTCGCCGCGGCGTCGTCGTCCTCCCACACGGTCACCGCCAGCTCGCGCACGGTGTCGTCGGTCACGGCGTCGGTCACGCGCTCGAAGACGACGCGGGCGAAGCGCTCGACGCTCGGATTTCCCCCCTCGAACTCCGGGAGGTCGTTGAGCAGCGCGTCGCGGTAGCGGTCGGCGAGCCCGTCGAGCGCGGCGTCGGCGTCGTCGATATCGACGAGGTAGTCGTGCTCGTTCAACGCGGGGCCGCGGAACGTGAGTTCCACCTCGAACCGGTGCGAGTGTGGAACGCTCTCGGGACCCTCGTCGACGACCGTGAGGTAATGCTGGGCCACGAACGCCGTCGTGACCGTCGTCGCGTACATGTGGCCGATCCACGGACGCGATCCACGTAAATCCGGAGGGCGACGGAAGCGCCGTCGGTGCTCCGGTCCGGTCAGAGGTACCCGAGCGCGCGCAGCCGACCCCGCTCCGTCTCGCCGTCCTCGTGAACTCGCGACACCGGTAGCGGCTCGGGCGGCGCGAGCGTCGGATCGCGCGTGCCGGTGTCCTCGCCGTCGACCATCGCCCACGGAACCGCGAGCAGCGCGGGAACCGGCGTGTACATCGGGTGGCCGTACAGCCCCCACTCGCCGAAGAGGTTCCCGTGGTCGGCGGTGACCGCGATCCGCCCGTCGACGTTGGCCGCGAGCGATTCGACCTCACTCAAGACGTGCCGGAGGTTCGCTTCGTAGGCGTCCCACACGCGGTCGACCCCCACCTCGCCGCGCCGGAGCAGCACCCACGGGTTCCCCTCGTTGCTCTCCTCGCCGGTCCGCGCCAACCCCTCATCGCCCGCGATCGGGTCCGGGACGAACGGGTGGTGCGGCTGCATGTAATGGGCGACGAGTCGGTCGGGGTCGCGGTCGCGGGCGAGCGCGATCGCTCTGTCGGTCACGGCCGCAGCCGGCACTGTTCCGGCCTCCCCGTCCCACGCGTACTTCCACACTTCGTCGAGCGCGGCGAACGCGTCGGCCTCCAAGTACCGGTCAGTCCACGTGTTTCCGGTGACCATCACGGTCTGTGTGGTCTCCGGGTGTCCCTCGAACGTCTTCTCTAACCACTCCGAGGAGGAACTGCCCACGGACCGGACCGTCTCGACGGGACCGAGGAACTCGTACTCGGACGCGACCGATCGCAGGAGGTCGGCCCGACAGGCGTCGAGCACGACGAGCACGTCCCACTCGCGCTCGAAGACGTTCGTCCCGTAGGAGAGCCGTCGCCCCGCCGCCTGCAGCGTGCGGAGACAGGCGGTGCCGAGCCGACTCATCCCGGGCTCTCGGTGCACGGCCGTCGTTCGAGACGCGACGACTAAACCGCACCGACGGTCGGACTGCGCGCGCGGCCGTCACCTCGTCTCCGCGACCGCCGGGACACCTATGTGGCTCGACCACCCGGTACGATCGTGAACTGCCTGTTCGTGGGTGCGGGGGCGATCGCCGAGGAGTACGCCGCGGGGCTGTCCGAGAGCGACCTCTCGCTCGCGGGCGTCGTCGACCTCGACGCCGACCGCGCCGCCGCGCTCGCTACCGCGTACGGTGACCGCCGCGACGCCGACGACGCGGCCGTCCCCGCCTTCACCGACCTCGACGACGCGCTGTCGGCGGTCGACGCGCCGCTCGTGGTGAACCTGACGAGCCACGCCGCGCACGCGTCCGTGACGCGGACCGCGCTCGCGGCCGACCGTCACGTCTACTCGCAGAAGCCGCTCGCGCTCGACGCCGACGAGGCCGGCGACCTCCTCGCGCTCGCGCGACGACGCGGACTCGCGCTCGGCTGTGCCCCCGACACGCCGCGAGCGCCGTCCCAGCGGCGGGCGGGGCGGCTGCTCGCCGACGGCCGGCTCGGTCCCGTACAGTTGGGATACGCGCACGCACACGTCGGACGCGTCACCGACTGGCACGATCGTCCCGACTCGTTTCTGGCGATCGGCCCGCTGTACGACGGCGCGGTGTATCCGCTGACGCTTCTCGTCTCGTGGTTCGGTCCCGTCGACCGGGTGCGGGTCGCCGACGCCCTCGACGTCTGGCCCGAGCGGGAGGAGCGCAGCCCGTCGGTACCGAGCCACGTCGAGGCGACGCTGTCGTTCGCGGCCGGGCCGACGGTGCGGCTCACCGCCAGCTTCTACGCGCCTCACCGCGCCCGCGAGTTCTACGGGCTGGAACTGCACGGCGACGACGGCTCGCTGTACCTGACCGGAACCGGCGCGATGTCGACCGCCCGCGACGACGTACAATTCGGGCGAATCGGCCGCGAGTACGTGAGCGCGCCGCCGCAACATCCCGAGACGCCGTACGCGTACGTGGACGCCGTCGAGCGGCTCGCGGCGAGCGTCGTGGTCGGAGACCCCTCTCGCGAGACCGGCCGCCGAGGGGCACACGTCGTCGCCGTCTGCAACGCGATCGAGACCGCGGCCGACGAGGGCGGACCGGTCCTCGTTTCCGACCGCGGCGCGACCGCGGACCCGCCCGCGGCCCCGGTCGTCTCTCCGCCGCGCGAGGATGAGTCTGCGTGCGGAGGCGACGGCGCGAGCGCCCTGCGACTCCCGCCGATCGGATTCGGCTGCTCGCGCTACCGCGACGGCGAGTACGTCGACCGGGCGGGCTCGATCGCGACCGCGCTCGATTCTGGCTACCGCCTGCTCGACACGGCGGAGCTGTACGGCAACGAGCATCGGATCGGCGACGCGCTCGCCGCGCCCGGCGCGCCGGACCGCGAGCGCGTCTTCCTGCTCGGGAAGCCGTGGCGCACGAACCACCGACGCGAGCACATGCTCGCCGCCGCCGAGGGGAGCCTCGCCGACCTTGGGGTCGACGCGTTCGACTGTTACGCGCTCCACTGGCCGGGCGCGCTCGCACACACCGGCGACCTTCGCCGGCTCGCCGAGCTGCCGCCCGATCGCCAGGAGGCGCTCGCGTTTCCGGAGGACGACGCGGGCGGCCCGGACACCGCGGACGTATCGCTCGCCGAGGCGTGGCGGAACCTAGAGGCCGTCCGCGAGCGCGGGCTGGCTCGGACGATCGGCATCTGTAACGTCTCCGTTGACCAGCTCGAAACGGTGCTTGAGACGGGGACGATCGCTCCGGCGCTCGTGCAGGTCGAGCGCCACCCGTATCTCCCCCGAGACGACCTCGTCTCGCTCTGTCACGACCGCGGGATACGGGTGATCGCCCACTCGCCGCTGTCCGCGCCCGGACTCCTCGACGAGCCCGCGCTGGCCGCGATCGGCGCGGACCGCGACCTCTCCCCCGCCGGCGTCGTGCTCGCGTGGAACGTCTCCCGAGGGGTGGTTCCGATTCCCTCAAGCACCACCGACGCGCACCTCGTCGACAACCTCGCGGCGGCGGCAGAACGATTGACGCCGGACGAACTCGCTCGCGTCGATGCACTCCGCGACCCCGAGTTCGATCCGCGCGGGGCGTGACCCGCCGTATCGCCGCGGGGGTCACGAGACGCCCCCCGAGACGTCGGCGTGGCCAGTATACATATGTGGGTGAGGCGCATGGACCTCGTATGGCGACGACCGCACCACAACAGCCGACCGCCGGCGTCGAGTCGCTGAACGGCCTCCACTGGGTGGGTATCCTCGCGGCCGTGGTCTCCGCCGCGGTCCACCTCCTTCTGGGTGTGCGGATGGTCCCCTCGGCGCTCGGGATCAGCTTCGTCCTCGCCGGGCTCGGATTCGTCGGCGGGATCGTCCTCTTGGTGCGCGGCTACCGCCGCCGCGCGCTGTACGGGGTCGGCGTCGCGTTCACGCTCGTTCAGATCCTCTTGTGGTACGTCGTCAACTTCGCCGGCGGCGGTCGGTCGTTCCCGGCAGACGTCGGAACCCTCGGCGCGGTCGACAAGCTCGCACAGGTCGTGTTGGTGGTCGTGCTCGCCGTCCTGCTGCGTCGGTAGTCGTGTCCGGGACCTCTCGACCCCCGCTTGGTGGCGCGTTCGGCAGCGCCTCCGCGGTTCTCGCCGGTCTGATGCTCCCGGCGCTGGCCGGCGTCGCGCTCGCGGTCGGGCTGTCGACGGCGCTCCCGGTGACTGAGACGGGGCGGCTGGGCGTCTCGCCGACGACCGTCGCCGGCCTCTGTCTGGCGGGCCAGCTCTGGTACGTCGCGTTCGCACTCGGCGGCGTCGACGCGACCGGGGCACCCGCGGGCGAGCCGACAGACGGGTCGACAGCACGCGGTGACGGCCCTCGCCTTTTCGGCCTCGCGAACGGTGTGACGCTCGTCCGCGGCGCGCTCTACGCCACCGTCGCCGGCCTCGTCGTCGCGTCCCCGGACGCGAACGTCGCGTGGATCGCGGCGGTGGGGTATGGCGTCGGCGTCCTCCTCGACGGACTCGACGGGCGCGTCGCGCGAACGATCGGCAGCGAGACAGAGATCGGGAAACGGCTCGATATGGCGTACGACACGTTCGGGTTCGTCGCGGCACCCCTCGTCGCGGTCGTCTGGGGCGTCCTCCCCGTCTGGTATCTTTCGCTTTCCGCCGCGCGCTACGCCTTCCGGGGAGCCGTCGGGCTGCGTCGCGCTCGCGGTCGCCCGGTCTTCGACCTCCCCGACAGCGATCTCGGCAAGTACCTCGCGGGCGTCCAGATGGTCTTTCTCACCGCCGCGCTCGTCCCCGCCGCGCCGACCGCACTCGTCCGGACCGCCGCGCCGGTCGTCCTCACGCCCTCGCTCGCCGTGTTCGCTCGCGACTATCTCGTCGTCAGCGGACGGGTGTCGCGCCACGCCGCGACTCTCGGCGACCCGGAGTAGAGTAAGCCCCCGTCCGGAGCGGAACCGCGTCGCTCCCGACTCACGTATCGCCCGTCACGACTCGCCGTACGCCAAGATGACTTGCACCGCGTCGGTCGCCTCGGAGTCGAGAAGCTCGTATGCCTCCGGCGCGCGCTCGAAGGGGATCCGATGCGTGATCAGCTCGTCGGCGTCGATCCGGTCGAGCCAGCCGAGCGCCTCGTCGAACCGGCGGTCGCGGTCCCACCGTCCCCGCAGCGACGGGCTGATAGTCGACACCTGACTGGAGATCAGGTCGATCCGGTCGCGGTGGAACCGCCCGCCGAGGTCGATCGGTGCGCGCTTCGCGCCGTACCACGAGCCGACGACGATCCGCGCGTCGTAGCCGACGGCACCGATCGCGTCGTCGAGCGTATCCGGCTGTCCGGACAGTTCGAGCGCGAGGTCCGCGTCGCCGACGGCGTCATCGACGGTTTCTGGCCTCTCTGTCCGGTCTGCACCCATCGCGGCGGCGAGACCGCGCCGGCGCTCGACGGGATCGACGACGACGAGCGAGGAGAGCGGAAACGACGCGAGCAGCCGGGTGACACAGAGGCCGATGACGCCGGCTCCGAAGACGACGACGCGCTCGCCGAGCCGCGGGGCCGCATCGAGGACGAGGTTCGTCGCCGTCTCGACGGACGGGAGGAGCGCGCCGACCGCGGGCGGGGTTCCGGCGGGGAGCGTGACCACGTCGTCGGGTTCGGCCACGAACCGCGTCTGGTGCGGGACGAACCCGAACACCGACCGGCCGATCCAGTCCGAATCGACGTCCGCACCGACCGCGTCGACGACGCCGCTCGCGGCGTAACCGTATCGGAGCGGATACGAGAACTCCCCGTCGAGCGCGTCGAGCGTCTCGTCGACGGGCACGTCAGACGGCGTCTGGTCCCGGTAGACGAGCAGCTCCGTGCCGGCGCTTATCGCCGACGCGCGCGTGTCAACCCGGAGCTCGCCGGCGGCCGGCTCTCCGACGTCGGCCTCGCGGATCTCGACCGTCTTCGGTCCCGTGAACGCGAGCGCGGCGTCCGTCATCGGCGCACTACTCGGAGCAGATTGCGGTCGGCGTTCGGACGATTCCAACCCGGCCGAGGCGACTGGGCAGGTAACACATGACTCTGCTTGGGTCGCGCGATGTTAAGTCCTCGCGCCCGTCGCGCGACGCACTGGAAAAAGCGGTGGCCGTCGAGGTGAGTCGAACTCAGCGGATGACGTCGAGGCCGTTGTTCTTTTCGACGGGGTCGCTGCCGCCGTCGGACTCCCACGCGCCGCGTTCGCCGCCGGAGGTGGCTGCGCCGCCCGCGGTCCCGCTCGCCTCCGCCGCACGGGAGCGCGAGTCGCCGAGGTCCTCGCTGTTGACCGCGGCACGGGACTTGTCGGCCTGCTTTTGCGTGGAGGGGCCGAGCACCTGCGCGCTCTGAACGCCCGTCATGATCGCCATGACGCGCACCTTCCCCTTGTACTCGTCTTGGATGCGCGCGCCCCAGATGACGTTGGCGCTCGCCTCCAGACGTTCGGTAATGTTGTTCGCGATCCCCTCGGCCTCCTTCAGTGTCAGATCCGGACCGCCCGTGATGTGGACGAGTCCGCCGCTCGCGCCACGGTAGTCCACGTCCAAGAGCGGGTGGTTCATCGCGTCGTTGACCACCTCTTGGGTCTTGTTTTTGTCTTGAGTCTCGCCGACCAGCATGACCGCCACCCCACCCTGGTTCATGATGGTGGACATGTCGGCGTAGTCGAGGTTGATGAGCGAGGGCTGGGTGATCGTCTCCGAGATGCCCTTCACGGTCTCGGCGATGATCTGATCCATCACCGAGAACGCCTTTCCGATCGGCAGGTTGGGGACGTAATCGAGAAGCCGGTTGTTATCGAGGACGATGATCGAGTCGGCCTCGTTGCGGAGGTCCTCTAACCCCTCCTCGGCTTTCACCGTGCGAGCGCGCTCGACGTTGAACGGCGTCGACACCATCCCGACGACGATAGCGCCCTGGTCTTTCGCGATCTTCGAGACGACGGGGGCCGCGCCGGTCCCCGTGCCGCCGCCCATCCCGGCCGTGACGAAGACGAGGTCGGCGTCGCCGAGCACCTCTTTGATCGTCCCTTGGGCCATCTCGGTCGCGCGCTCGCCCATCTTGGGGTCGCCGCCGGCACCGAGCCCCTGCGTGAGCGACTTGCCCACGAGGATCTTGGTGTCGGCTTCGATCATCTTGAGGTGCTGTTTGTCGGTGTTGATCGCGACCGTGTCAGCGCCGTCGACGCCGATGTTGTACAGGCGATTGATCGTGTTGTTTCCGGCACCGCCGGCACCGACGATGACGATTCGGGGGTCGCCGAACTCGTCGTCGTCCATGCTGGCGTCCATCTCGCGCTTCTCCGCTTCCGCGTTGTCGAGGGCCTCTTGAACAAGATCTTGCATCAGATTACACCTTTGCCCAGTTGCGGTTGCGGCTGCGCTCTTCGTGCTCGCCGTCCTGTTCGTTCAGCATGTCGCGAACGGCAGAGCGGATCGCCTCGCTCCGATTCGGGAACTCCCCCGTCTCGACCATCTGTTCGACCTCGTCTATCTGCTGTTTCGGGATTCGTAGTGTCACACGCTCCATTGGTATTCCCCCGGTAAGACGGCAGGCACGCGACGCGTGTGTCTTACAGCGACGAATCGCCCGACTGCGGGGGTGTCCCCCGCCCCGGGCGGCCTCTGTAAGACGACCGTCTTACGCAGTCGTATCCACCGATGCTAGGATTATAAAACTATCGCCCGGCGTAAGACACAGGCGGAAACACTGGAATTCAGGTGTATACACGCATCCATCGGCCAATTACCGGTCGTTCAACACGTCCGCTGCGGGGGTCCGACGACCGCAACCGGGGCAAAACGCCCAGTCTGTTCGGAGTTCGTCACCGCACTCACAGAACGCTCGGTGCGACTGCTTTTCGCCGCAGTTCGGGCAGTAAACGTGGTCAGAGGGGACGTTTTCGCCACATCCGCCACAGACGTTTTCTCGCGTTTGCACGTCGGTATCGGCCGGCGTCTTACGCGTTTCCGACTCGGCGTCTGTCGCGGCCTCCCGTGTCACACGCGCATCGCCGTCTTCGGCACCGTTGGCGTCGAGTGTGACGTTTACGTTGATCTCACCGGCGTTTCCAGGCGTATACGCGCGGTCACCCGACCCGCCGAGCCGGTCGTCTAACGCGGCGTCGAGTCGGTCGGCGATGAGATCGTCGATTCGGTCTGCCACCGCGGCGTCCAGCGTGGCGTCAGACGCGTCGGACGCGGAGTCCCCGTCTCCGAGGTGCGTCCGGAGGGCCTCGCGCATCACCTCGCTCTTAGAGGCGTCACACGCTTCCAGCCGCTCGACGAGGTCGTCGTCGGCCCGGAAGGTGATCTTGCTCATGTGCCCGAGATATCGGTCAGGGTACAAGAATCTTCCCCTGCCGTCAGTCTCACGTCAGACTCGTTTCAACCGCACGAAACATCGGTCAAGCGACCGAATCGCGTCCGACCGTGTGACGCGCGTCGTCGTCGACAGCCGCCCACATATCACAATTCCTGACATATTTCTCACTCGTGAGACGGGCCGCCGGGACGCGGTATGACGTCGGCTGACTCGCCGTGTACGACGCTTGGTGTGATCCGTCGTGTATCCCCGTTCCATGCGGTGTGATCACACATGTGTCTGACGCAGATTTATACGGCCCGCGTGGGCATACGTGAGTATATGAGCAATCGCGTCGAGGATCTCGAACGGCAGGTCTCGGAACTCCAAGCAGCGGTCAACGGGCTCACAGAAGAGCTCGTGGAGATGAAAGAGCGCGTCAGACAACTGGAGGACGCCCAGACGGCGACCGCCGACGCGGCGGGGACCGAGGCGGCCCCAGACGCGTCCGATTCGGAGCCCGCGACCGCGGAGGCGGACGCCGACACCGACGCGGCCGCCGGCGGCGAGCGGCGGACCCACTCCGACGACCACGTCGAAGTTGTAGAGCGGACCGACGACGAGACCGCGTCTCCTGACTCGGCCGCAGACGCCGGGCCGGCCGGAGACGAGGTCGTCGTCCCCGAACAGGAGGCGACGACGCCGGACGCCGAGGGCAACGCGGAGACCGACACGGACGACGAGGCGGAGTCGGACAGCGACATCATCGTCGCGTAAGCCGACGCCACACCGCGACACATGCACATCACTGAAGTCGTTTTGGACGGGTTCAAGAGCTTCGGGCGGACGACGAGGATCCCCTTTTATGACGACTTCACCGTCGTCACGGGGCCGAACGGCTCCGGCAAGTCGAACATCATCGACGGCGTCCTCTTCGCGCTCGGATTGGCGCGCACCCGCGGGATCAGAGCCCAGAAGCTCACCGACCTCATCTACAACCCCGGCCACGACGGCGACGAGGAGGCCGACGGGCCGAGCGAGGCCTCGGTGACGGTGGTGCTCTCGAACGAGGACGGGACGCTGGATCGCTCGCAGGTGGTTTCCGCGGCGGGCACGGAGAATGTCGGCGACGTCTCCGAGATCACGATCAAACGTCGCGTCAAGGAGACGGAGGACAACTACTACTCGTACTACTACCTCAACGGCCGGTCGGTGAACCTCTCCGACGTCCAAGATCTGCTCGCGGCCGCGGGCGTCACGCCGGAGGGGTACAACGTCGTGATGCAGGGAGACGTGACCGAGATCATCAACATGACCCCCTACCAGCGGCGGGGGATAATCGACGAGATCGCGGGCGTCGCCGAGTTCGACGAAAAAAAGGCGGCCGCCTACGAGGAACTCGACACGGTCGAAGACCGGATCGGCGAGGCTGACCTCCGGATCGGCGAGAAACAGGATCGGCTCGACCAGCTCGAAGACGAGCGCGAGACCGCCCTCCAGTATCAGGAGTACCGCGAGGAGTTAGAGGAGTACCGCGGCTTCCTCAAGGCCTCCGAGTTAGAGGAGAAACGCGAGACGCTCGCGGACGTCGAGAGCGACATCGACGACGCCGACGCCGAACTCGACGACCGCAGAGACGAACTCGACGCGAAACAGGGGAGGCTCACGCGGCTGGAGGGGGATCTCGCGGATCTCAACCACGAGATCGAGACGAAAGGCGAGGACGAACAGATCGAGATCCGCTCGGAGATAGAGGAGATCAAAGGCGAGATCTCGCGGCTCGAAGACAAAATCGAGACGGCAGAAGAGCGCGCGGCCGACGCGGAGACCGAGCGTCGCGACGCGTTCGTCCAGATCGACCGAAAAGAGGAGACGATAGACGACCTCGACGCCGAGATCCGCGAGGTGAAAGTCGAGAAGGCGTCGGTCAAATCGGAGATCGCGACGAAGCGCTCAGAGCTGGCGGACGTGGAGGCCGAAATCGAGGGCGCAGACACCGAGTTCGACGAGCTAAAATCCGAGCTGTCCGAGAAAAAAGAGCGCGTCGAGTCGCTGCGCGAGGAGAAAAACGAGCTGCAACGCGAGAAGGATCGGCTCCTTGACGAGGCCCGCCGGCGCTCGAACGCGGTGAGCGAGACGCGCGAGGAGTTAGAGGAGGCCCGCGAGTCGATCCCGGAGCGGAAAGCGCGCATCTCGGAGCTGCACAGCGAACTCGATAAGGCACAAAAGAACCAGTCGACGATAGAAGACGGGGTCGCGGACCTGTTCGCCGAGAAGGCCGAGGTCAGCGAACGGCTGGAGGAGATCGAGGCGGACCTCCGCGAGAAGCAGAACGAGTACGCGAAACTGGAGGCGGCCGCGGACGAGCGCGGTGACGCCTCGTGGCCCCGCGCGGTGACCGAGGTGAAAAACGGCGGTATCGACGGCGTTCACGGCGCGGTCGGCGAACTCGGTTCCGTCGACGCGGAGTACGCCGAGGCCTGCGAGACGGCCGCCGGCGGGCGGCTCGCGAACGTCGTCGTCGACGACGACGGCGTCGGATCGACGTGTATCGACTACCTCAAGCGGCGCAATGCCGGCCGCGCGACGTTCCTCCCGATCACGAAGATGGACAATCGGGGACTCCCGCGGAAACCCTCACAGCCGGGCGTGGTCGACTTCGCGCGAAACCTCGTCGAGTACGACGCCGCCTACGAGTCGATCTTCTCGTACGTGCTCGGTTCGACGCTCGTCGTCGAGGACATGGCGACCGCCCGCGAGCTGATGGGCGACTACCGGATGGTTACCCTCGACGGCGACTTAGTCGAGAAGTCCGGCGCGATGACCGGCGGCTCCGGCGGCGGCTCCCGCTACTCGTTTACCAAGTCCGGCGGCGGCAAGCTCGAACGGCTCGCGGCGGAGATATCCGAGTTAGAAGACGAGCGACAGTCGCTGCAGACCGATATCGACGAGCTGGAAAGCGACATCGACGACGCCCGCGACCGGAAGGCGGACGCCGCGGAGCGCGTCCGGTCGCTCGAAGCCGACGTGGATCGCGCCGAGGACGAACTCGCGAAGGCGAAAGCGCGGATCGGCGAGTTGGAGACGGAAATCGACGAGTTGGAGGCGGAACGCGAGTCTGTCGACGAGCAGATGAGCGATCTCGACAGCGAGATCGACGACCTCGACGCCGAGATCCGCGAGGTGGAGTCTTCGATCGCGGAGATCGAAGCCGAGCTCGCCGACTCGAAGATCCCGGAGCTCTCCGAGCGAGCGGACGAGATCCGCGCCGATATCGACGACCTCGAAGACCGGATGGGCTCTCTCGACGGCCGACAGAACGAGCTGGAGTTAGAGAAGGGGTACACCGAGGACGCGCTCTCTGACCTCCACGACACGGTCGAGGAGGCACAGAACCGGAAGGCGGACGCGGAGGAGGCAGTCGCCGAACACGAGGCGGCCATCGAAGAGAAGGAGATCGTCCTCGAAGAGAAACGCGAGGCGATCGCGGACCTCGAAGAGGAACTGACCGAACTGAAATCGGAGCGCGAGGAGCTTCGCGAGGCGATCACGGAGGCGACCCGCGAGCGCGACGAACAGCAGTCCCGCGTCGCGGACGCGGAGTCGACGCTGGAGAACCTCACCGACCGCCGCGACCGGCTGGAGTGGGAGATCGACGAGCTGGAGTCACAGGTGGGCGCGTACGACCCCGAAGAGATACCCAACCTCGACGCGGTCGAGTCGCGGATCGAGGAGCTGGAGTCGGAGATGGAGGCGTTAGAGCCAGTGAACATGCTCGCGATAGACGAGTACGACGAGGTCGAGGAGGCGCTCGATCGGCTCCAGGAGCGTCGCGACGTGCTCGCAGAGGAGCGGGACGGGATCGAAGAGCGCATCGAGGGGTACGAGGCGGAAAAAAAGCGGACGTTCATGGAGACGTTCGAGTCGATAAACGACCACTTCGAGGACATCTTCGCGCGTCTGTCGGCGGGCAGCGGCGAACTCCTCTTGGAGAACCCGGCGGACCCGTTCGAGGAGGGACTGACGATGAAAGCGCAGCCGGCGGACAAGCCGGTCCAGCGGCTCGACGCGATGAGCGGCGGCGAGAAGTCGCTGACCGCTCTCTCCTTTATTTTCGCTATCCAGCGGCACAACCCCGCACCCTTCTACGCGCTCGACGAGATCGATGCGTTCCTCGACGCGGTCAACGCAGAGCGCGTCGGCGAGATGATAGAGGAACTGGCCGCGGACGCGCAGTTCGTCGTCGTCGGCCACCGCTCCGCGCTCTTGGAGCGCTCCGACCGCGCCATCGGCGTCACCATGCAGGGCGACAATCTCTCTGCTGTGACGGGGATGCAGTTCGGCGACGGCGACGAGGAGGTGACCGCGGATGACTGACGACGGCTCGGCCGACGCCGGGGCGAGCGGCGGCGTTCCCGACCTCGACCTGACGAGCGAACGCGACGGTGGCCGCGCTCGCGCCGGCCCCGCGTTCGGCGGCGATGAAGACGACCGCTCGAACTCGCCGGGCGACGGCGGCGCTACGGAGGCGGACGACGAGGAGGTCGAGCCCGTCGAACTGCTCGTCTCACTCGCAGAGGAAGGAGAGATCGAACCGTGGGACATCGACATCGTGCAGGTGACGGACGCGTTCTTGGACCGGCTCGACGAGACGGACCTCCGAACCACGGGTCGGGCGCTGTTTTACGCCAGCGTCCTCCTGCGAATGAAAAGCGACGGGATGCTGTCCGACGACGACGGCGAGGACGCCGAGCCGGAGCCGGAGCCGTGGGAGCGCGCGATGGAGGGCGGCGCGCCGGACCCCGCCGACGGCGACTTCGATCCCGTCGATGAACTGGAGGCGGAGATGGACCGCCGGCTCGACCGGAAGAGCACCCGCGGCTCGCCGGAGACGCTCGACGAACTGGTCCGGGAGCTTCGGGAGGCCGAGCGCGGTTCGTGGTGGAAGCAGTCCCGCGAGTACGACACGAGCGAGTCGCCGAGCGGCTACGCCCGCGGCACGCAGACGCTCGATTACCACGCCGGTGACGAGTTCCGCAGAGACGGGGAACCGACCGCGGGCGAGGCGACGGAGCGAACCCACGACGAGGACATAGAGGAGGTCATCGTGGAAATCGACAACGCCCTTCGCACCCACTTCGACCGCGGCCGCACGGAGGTGCTGTTCGCGGAGATCGCAACGGCCGGGGGGCGTCCGTTCATGACGTATCTCGCGCTGCTGTTCATGGCGCACCGTGGAACCGTGCGGCTCCAGCAGGACGAGCTGTTCGACGACCTGTGGGTGAAAGACCCCGCGGCCGCGACCGCCGATTCCGAGGCGGTCGCGGACTGAGCGGGCGCGTCCGCGACGAGCCACGACGCGTCCGATCGGGAAATTTCAACACGTTGATATGGGTGCCGACGGAGAAGACCGGTAGTGATAGAGTTCGCCGCCGCCAACCCGGCGCTCGCCGTCGTCGTCGCGGCGCTGTGGATCGCCCTCGTGTTGTATGGTGCCTCGGCACTCTGGTGGATCGTCGAGGCGATCGTGCTCGCGCGCGACGGCCGCGTCGACCCCGAAGAGGTGGAGTGGGAGTACGACGACATACAGGTGCGCATACTGACCATCGACGCCGACGCCGTGGTGCAGGCGACGGTGAACGCCGTTCCAGACGGGCTCGACGACGTCCGGGTGATCGCCGAGGCGGACATCGACGTCGACGGCGCGGAGGTCCACGTCGTCCCCGACGCCTTCGAGTGCGACGCGACGAACAAGGGGAGAGCCGTCGAGTGGGCCCGTCGACACGTTCCCTGTGACCGCGAGTACGTCCTCTACCTCGACGAGGACACGATCATGGCCGGCTTCGAGGGGCTTCCCGACGCCGACGTGGTCCAGTTCACGGAGAAGCCGCTGTACACCGGATCGCGGATCGCGTACCTCAGCGAGGTGTTCCGGGTCGGCTACCAGTACGAGCAGTTCGCGTTCCACCGGCTGCGATATCCGCTGTACGCGTGGGGCGGCGGCGTGGCGGTCCGGTGGTCGCTCGAACAGGAGATCACGTGGGACGTGGCGACGATCACGGAGGACACGAATTTTATCTGGCGGGCCGCAGACGAGGTCGGCGTCTCCTTCGCTGTGCTCGACGTGCGGTTCCGCAATCAGGCCCCGCCGTCGCTGCGCGCGATGACGAAACAGCGCCGACGGTGGATCTCGGGTACGCGCGCCGACGGGGACCTGCTCCCGCTCGCGTACCGGCCGCTGTACTACACGCGGATAATCGCGTGGGCGTTCTCGCCGCTGGTGCCGCTTCTCGTGCTCGCGTCGCTCGTCTTCCCGGGCACCGCCCCCGGTATGGAGTGGTATCGGACCGCGTCGCTGGCGCTTTTCTGCATCCTGTTCGTCTACACGCTCGTCGGCGCGGCCGCGTACGACAAACATCCGCTTACGTGGCCGCTGTACCTCCTCTTGACGCCCGTCGCCTTCCTCGCCCACTCCGCCGGGGCGCTGTGGGGCGTCGTCAGTCCCGTGACGACCTTCGAGGTGACGGAGAAGGTGACGCCGGACGTGATCGAGTCAGTCCACGAGTCGATGGAGGACGGTGCGCTCAGCGAACACGACGGCGCGGAACGGCTGATGCGTGAGGCGGACGAGGAGTCCACCTTCGACGTGTTCGACGACTAGGGCGGCCACCGTCAGTGACGCCTGCGGACGCGCCGCTCTCCGTGCTCGCTCGGTCGCCGCTCATTTCCGGTCGGTCGCCGCTCATTCCCGCTCACTCGTCGTCGATCCACGCGGAGAACCCGCCGTCGATGAGCGTCTCGGACTGGTTGTCGATGTACTCCCGCTGGGTGTCGGAGAGGGCGGTCTCGAAGTCGTCGCCGTCCTCTAGCCGTTCGCGGACGCGGTCGCGCTTCCAGCTCGCCGGCGTGGTGCGGTTCGCGACGCGCCACCGCAGCGGCGCGATCCACGCGGCCGCCTCGTCGTCCGCACAGCCCGCGGTCCGGAGCCCGGCCTCCGCGTGGTCGAGGATGTCGGCGAACAGCGCGTCTGTGTCCGTCGTTCGCTCGCCGTCGGGGCCGATCCACTCGATGTCGGCGTCGAGCCCGTCCGCAACCGCGGCGTAGAAGTTGTCGCGAGCGGTCTCCCACTCCAATCCGATCGCGGGGTGCTCGCGCTGCGGGAGCGCCTGCATCAGCCCGGCGAACGCGCCCTGAAACGCGATCGAGTCGCGGACCGTCGGCTGGCCGGGGATCGGCCGGAACTCGATGCGGGCGTTCGCGGCGGAACGGCTCGCCCCCTCGAAGACGGGGCGGACCCACCGCCAGTAGCTCCCGTGTTTCGTCCGGAACGTCGCGAACGCGTCGTCGAACCGGTCCGTCCCGTCGGACTCCGGCATCGGGATGAGCGTCTCGTCGCCGGCGATCCGGTCGACCGCGGTCTCCACGTCGTGGAACTCCCGCGGGAACCGGACCTTGTCCGCGTCGGTCCGAGCGTTGAGCACGGACTCGAACACGTGGACCCGGTTTTCGGTCGCACCCTCCGCGAGCACGCGCTCGCCGTCCCAGTCGTCGTCGTACAGCTCCGGCGGGAAAAACGGCGAGTTGACGCCGAGCGCGAGAAGCGGCCCGGCGATCCGGAGGGCGTACCGGAAGTGCCGCGGCAGCGTCGTCGCCTGCGCGACCTGAAAGTGCGGCTGGATCGAGGTGATGAGACTTTCCGGCATCACGGTGTCCGCCGACAGCGACACGCCCGGCGCGTCGACGGACACGTCCGTCGCGCCCGCGCCTTCGGTGTTGGCCATCGCATGGTACCGGACCGAGTCGCTCATGTTGACGGCGACGGTCACCCCGTCGACGTCGACGCTGTCAGTGATATATCCCGCGGCCGTCTCGCCCGCCGGCGGGATGGTCCAGATCCCGTCTGAGACGAGCCGCATCCCCTCGACGCCCGCAGTGTTCTCCGCGGCCTCTAGCCGCGCGCGGACCTCCGCGAGCTGTGCCATCAGCCCGTGGTCCGAGAGCGGTTGCGGGCTCGTCGACATCTCGGCGTTATGCAAGCCGAGCTCCTTCTCGAATCCCATGAGTTCCAGCATCCGGCGCGGGACGCGCATCAACGCGTAGTCGCCGGCGCGGGACTCCTCGCTCCACCGGCCGTCGGCGACCGCGTAGAACTCGTACTCGAATCCGACGATCGACTGATGGTTGTCGAACGAGCCGTCTCGGAGTTCCTGTTTGACGATCTCCGCCTCCTCCTCGGCCCGGGCGGCGAACTCGTCGGGGTCGACCGCGAGCGCCTCGCGGACGCCGTCGGCGAGGGCGGACTCGGTGCTCATGCGACGGTCGACGGACCGCCCACCTAAAAAGGGCAACGGCCGATCGGCGGCGTGCGAGCGGTCACCACGCGCCGGCGTCCGACGTATCGGCGCGTTTTTGCCCGCCGATAGCCGAGTCGGCACATGGAGTTCGCCGCGTTCGCGGAGCGGGCGGAGCGGCTGGCCGACGAGCCGGGCGACATCGAGACCACCCTCGCGGTCGCCGACCTGCTCGCCGCCGCGGGCGAGGACACCGGATCTGACGGCGACACGGCCGGCGCTGACGGCGACATCGCCGATAGCTCCGACGACCTCCCGACGGTCACCCGGTTCCTGCTCGGTCGCGTCTTCCCGGCGCACGACACGCAGACGTTGGACGTGGGGCCGACGCTGTGTCGTGAGGCGCTCGCGAAGGCCGCCGGCCCCAACGTCACCGCCGCGGATGTCGAGGACCGACTCGCGGCCGAAGGCGAGATCGGCGCGGTCGCCGCCGGCCTCGACGTCGGCGGACAGCGCGGGCTCGCCACGTTCGGCGGGGGAAGCGAGCCCGGAACCGCCGGTCGCGATGCGCTCACTGTCCGCGCGGTCGACGCGGAGCTTCGCTCGCTCGCGGCCGCGGCTGGCGACGGCAGCGAGTCGCGCAAGCGCGACGCGCTGTTCGGGCTGTTCAACCGCTGCGGCCCGGCCGAGGCGAAGCTGCTCTCCCGGCTTGTGCTCGGAGAGATGCGGCTCGGCGTCGGCGAGGGAACCGTCCGCGACGCGGTCGCGGAGGCGTTTCTCACGGTCGATGACGACGCAGAGAGCGCTGACGGTGACGCAGAGAGCGACGATGGAGACGCCGACGAACCGGCACTCCAAGCCGACACCGAAGCGGTCGCGGCCGTCGAGCGCGCGCTGCAGGTGACGAACGACTACGGACGCGTCGCCAGGCTCGCGCGCGAGGAGGGGGTCACGGGGCTCCGCGAGGAGCACCTTGCGGTCGGCCGCCCGGTGCAGGCGATGCTCGCGCAGGCGGGGACCGCCACCGACGCGCTCGAGTCGTTCGGCGAGGTCGCCGTCGAGACGAAGTTCGACGGCGCGAGGGTGCAGATACACTACGCGCCCGACGCCGACGCGGCGAGCGACTCCGGCTCGCCTGCAGACGCGGCGGGCGACTCCACGGACCCCGACCCCGCCGGCCTCGGCCCGCGGATCTACTCGCGCAACATGGACGACGTGACGGACGCGCTCCCGGAAATTGCGGAGTACGTCGAAGCGCGGGTCGACGCCCCGGTCATCCTCGACGGCGAGGTGGTCGCGGTCGACGACGACGGCGACCCCCGTCCGTTTCAGGAGGTACTCCGACGCTTCCGGCGGAAACACGACGTGGATCGGATGCGCGAGGAGGTCCGGCTCCGGCTGCACGCGTTCGACTGTCTCCACGCCGACGGCACCGATCTCGTAGACGGCCCCCGCCGTGTCCGCCACGAGCGGCTCGTCGACGTCCTCCCCGACGCGGCCGTAGACCGGTCGGTCGCGACCGACGTCGAGGCGATTGCGGCGGCGGAGCGCACCGCACTGGAGGCGGGCCACGAGGGCGTCATGCTGAAGAACCCCGCGTCGGCGTACACGCCCGGTGACCGCGGGCGCGACTGGCTGAAGCGCAAGCCCGACGTGGAGACGCTCGACGCGGTCGTCGTGGGCGCGGAGTGGGGCGAGGGCCGTCGCGCGGAGCTGTTCGGGACGTTCCTGCTCGGGGTTCGTGACGAATCGGGCGGTTCCGGGGGTCTCGACTCTGGAGTCGTCGAGTCCGGAGACGCCGACACCACCGCCGGCGACGCGGCCCCTCTCGCCGGCTACGCGACCGTGGGAAAAGTCGCTACGGGCGTCACCGACGAGGAGCTCGCCGACCTCACGGAGCGTCTGAGACCGCACGTCGTCCGCGAGGAGGGGACGACGGTCGCGTTCGACCCGGCGCTCGTCGTCGAGGTCGGGTACGAAGAGATCCAGCCGTCGCCGACGTACTCGTCCGGCTACGCGCTCCGGTTCCCGCGGTTCGTGGGCGTCCGCGAGGACAAAGATGTGGCCGACGCCGACTCGTTAGAACGGGTGGAGCGGCTGGCGGGCGATTCGACGGCCGTGATCGACGACGAGACGGCCGGCCGGGACGGCGGGACGACCGGCCGGGACGACAGCGCGGCCGATCGCCCCGATCGACCATAGCCACGCTCAAGGCGGTGGGAATCGGACTCCCCCCATGACCGTTCGATACGACGAGTTCACCGTGGAGTGGCTCGGCTACGCGACGGCGCGGCTGGAGCCCGCGGACGGCCCTGTCGCGTACACCGACCCCGGCCGATACGGCGTCTTGGACGACTACTGGGCACGCGACGGCGACCTCGTCGTCGTCACCCACGACCACCACTACGACCCCGCGGGGATCCGGTCTGTCGCCGCCGACCACGCGACGGTCGTGATCTACGACGCCGTCGATTCCGCCGGTATCGACCGCGACGTGGAGCCGATCGAATCGCTCGCGGCCGACTACGACGTGGTCCGCGTCGACGACGAGGCGCAGGTTGATGTCGACACTCCCGCCGGCGTGGCTACGTGCTGGACCGTCCCGGCGCACAACGACCCCGAGGGGCCGAACGCCGGCCCGGACGGCTCGGTGGTCCACCCGCCGGGGCTCGGCTGCGGCTTCCTCCTCTCTGTCGGCGGTCGCACCGTGTTCTGGCCCGGCGACTCCGACGCGCTCGACGGGTTCGCCGAGCTCGACGTTTCGATATTCCTCGCGAACATCGCCGGTGGCGGACTCGTCTCCGACCGCCATGCCGCGGCCGACCTCGCCGAGGAGCTCGATCCGGATCTGGTCGTTCCCATCCATTACGACACCTTCGACCGGCTGGAAGCCGACGGCGAAGCGTTCGCGGGCGACGTTGCGGCGCGATCGATCCCGGTCGCGCTCGACGCGCGCTCGGCGAACCAGTAGGTCGGGTCGCCGCCTCTCGGCGTCAGTTCCGATCTTCAGCGTCGGCTCGCCCGCACCGCGACCGCGAGCGTTGCGAGTACGGCGGCGACGACGCCGAAGCCGGGTGCGGCAGCGCCGGTCCCGTCGTCCGCCCCGCTCGCGCCGTCACCGCTGCCGGCTTGTGCCTGTCTGTCCGCGATTGCAGTCGAGAGCGTCGTCGTCGTCTCGATCACGCTGCGCGGCGCGGGCTGGTTGAGGTAGTTCCGGTCCAAGACGACGTAGTTCCGCTCGACGCCCGCGGTCGTGCTCGCGTACGGCTCCTCGTCGAGGAGCGGCGCGTCGGGATCGGTGACGATGATCAGTTCGGGGTCGGTCTGGAGGATCACCTCGTTCGACAGCTGCGGGTAGCCGTCGCCCTCCTCGGCGGCGACGTTGTCGACGCCGCCGACGCGCATGATCTCGTCGATGAACGTGTCGCCGCCGGCGACGAACCCGTCGCCGAGCGGGTACAGCGCTTTCGGCCGGTCGACGTCCGCGGTCCGCGCTTCCGCGTCGGCGACGGCCGCGGCCATCTCCTCGTTGGTCGCCGCCGCTGCCTCGCAGTTGCCGACCAGCCGGCCGGTCGTCGTCGTCTTCGCCGCGATGTCGTCGACGCTCGTCGCCGCGGGGAAGTGATAGACGGTGAGCCCCTGCTCGCGGAGGTCCGCAACCTGATCGGCGGAGGCGTTCGGGGCGAGCACGAGGTCGGGATCGGCGTTCACGACCTTCTCGACGCTGACGCCGAGTCCCTCGGCCGAGACGTCCGTCTTCTCTCCGGCCCCGTCGAGGTACGCCGCGAACTGCGTCACGCCGACGACGCGGTCGCGCGCGCCGATCTCCCAGAGCGTCTGGGCGGCCGATGGGTTTACCGTCACGATCCGCTCGGGTCGCTCGTCGAGCGTGACCGTCGTCCCCGTCGCGTCCGTCAGTTCGACCGGGAATTCACACGCGTCGGAGGCCCCGCCGCCGTGGCTGGCCTGCGCCTGCGACTGTACACCGCCGGACGTGACGGGGTCCGCAGAGGCGACAGGGTGAGCGGCGGCGTGGTCGACGTGTGTTACCGCTGGCTGGGCGTTCACGGTCGCGGCGGTGACGCCGCCGGCGATCGCGCTCGTCACGAGCAGCGCCGCGACGAAGACGGATGTGAGTCGCATCAGATCGACGACGGCGCGCACCCAATAAGTACTTATCTACCACAAGTCTCCTTGGTGAACAGATGCACGCGTGGACGCGGTCGATGGCGTGGTCCGCGGCGCTCGCGGCGACGCTCGTCGCCGTGATGGTGGTGAGCGCCGCGATCGGTCCGGTCACCATCCCGCCTACGGAGGTGCTGAAGGCGGTCGTGAACGTGCTCGTCGTCCCCGTGGGCGTCGAGTTCACGTCGCTCGGCGGCGGACCGCTGTTGCTGCCGGGCGTCGACGTCGCCTACCGCTCGCCGTTCGCCTTCCCCGTCGACGACGTCCACCGCCAGATCGTCGTCGGGGTGCGGCTCCCGCGGATCCTTTTGGCCGCGCTCGTCGGCTTCGCGCTCGCGGCCGCCGGAACCGTCATGCAGGGGTTCTTCCGCAACCCGATGGCGGACCCGTCGATCATCGGCGTCTCCTCGGGCGCGGCCGCCGGCGCGGTCGCGTTCATCGTGTTTCCCGTCGCGGTCTCCGCCACCGTCACCCTCCCGCTCGTGGGCGCGGTCGACGTGGGCGTCTCGGACGGCACCGGGGTGAGCCTCTTCGCGTTCGTCGGCGCGCTCGCGGCCGCGTTCGGCGTCTACGCGATCGCGACCACTCGCGGTCGGACGCCCGTGGCGACTCTCCTCCTCGCCGGCGTCGCCGTCCAGACGTTTCTCGGCGCGGTGATCTCGTACCTCCAGTTACGGGCCGGCGAGTCGCTCCGCCGCGTCGTCGCGTGGCTCATGGGTCACCTCTCGGGCGCCGCGTGGAGCGACGTGGCCGTCACCGCGGTCGTCGTGCCGCCGCTTTTCGTTCTGCTTCTCGCGTACGCGCGCGACCTGAACGTCCTGTTGCTCGGCGAAGAGGAGGCGCGCGGACTCGGGGTCGCCGTCGAACGTACGAAGCGAATCCTGCTCTGTGCCTCCGCGCTCATCACCGCCGCGGGGGTCGCCTTCGCCGGCGTGATCGGCTTCGTCGGGCTGATCGTCCCGCACATGCTCCGGCTCGTGGTCGGCCCTGACCACCGCGTCCTGCTCCCGACTGCGGCGCTCGCCGGCGGCTCGTTCCTCGTCGCCGCAGACACCGTGGCCCGCGCCGGGAGCACGGAGCTTCCGGTCGGCATCGTCACCGCCGCCGTCGGCGCGCCCTTCTTCGTCTACCTGCTCGTGAACCGGGAGGTGCACGAGCTGTGACTCCCGAAGCCCCGGAGCCGTCCGACCGCGACGCTCCACTCGTCGCCGTCGACGACCTCGCCGTCGCCTTCGGTGACGTCTCCGTCGTCTCGGGCGTCGACCTCCGCGTCGACCGCGGCGATCTGGTCGGACTGGTCGGCCCGAACGGGGCCGGCAAGACCACGGTCCTCCGGGCTATCAAGGGGACGATCACCCCGGACGCCGGTTCGGTCAGGCTCGACGGCGAGTCGGTCGCGGACCTCTCCGCGCGCGAGACCGGACGCCGCGTCGCGAGCGTCCCCCAAGAGACGAACCTCGCGTTCGACTTCCGAGTGCGACACGTCGTGGAGATGGGACGGACCCCGCACCTCGGGCGGTTCGACGGCCACGGAGCAGACGACGAGCGCGCGGTTCGCGAGGCGATGGACGCCGCCGGCGTGTCCCGGTTCGCCGACCGGTCGATCACCGCCGTGTCCGGCGGCGAACGCCAGCGGGTGCTCCTCGCGCGGGCGCTGGCTCAAGAGACGCCCGCCCTGCTCCTCGATGAACCCACCGCGAGCCTCGACGTGAACCACGCCGTCGAGACACTCGAACTCGTCCGCGACCTCGTCGACGACGGACGCGGCGCGCTCGCGGCGATCCACGACCTCGACGCGGCCGCCCGGTTCTGCGACGAACTCGTCGTCGTCGCGAACGGCGGCGTCCACGCCGCCGGGCCACCGGACGACGTGCTGACCGCGGAGACGCTGCGCGCGGCCTTCGACGCCGAGGCGTTCGTCGGCCGAAGTCCCGCGACCGGCGAGGCCGCGGTGACGGCGTTCGCCGCGGTCGACGACTGGGACGCGTCCAGCGGCCGAGACGCGTCTGATTCCGGTCACTCCTCCGGAGGAGCCGTCCAATCCGACGCCCGTCGGATCCACGTCGTCGGGAGCGGCCGCGACGCGGCACGGGCGATCGCCCGACTCGCCGCCGCCGGCTACAGTCTCTCCGTCGGCGTCGTTCCCGCGGGTGACGCGGCCGCCGCGGTCGCCGCGGACGCGGCCGCGACAGTCGTCTCCGCTCCGCCGTTCGAGCCGGTGGACGACGAGGCGCTGGAGGCTGCGGTCGCCCTCGCGAGCACGGTCGACGTGACGGTCGCGTTCGGCGGGAATGCGGGACCGAACGCGCCCGTTCTCGCGGCCGCCGACCAGGTCGTCTCCGTCGACGGAGACGCGAGCGACGAGGCGCTACTGGCGGCGGTTCGCGAGGCCGCCCCCGTCCCCGACGACGATCCGGAGAGCGCTCGCGAAGAGCGCGATCCGAGCCCGAGTTAAAGGAAATGCTCGCGGGCGAAGGTGGCCAAAAGCGGGAGGTCGTCGAGGTGGAGAAGCTTCGCCATCGCGGCGGTGTCTCCCTGATTCGCCTTCTCAAGCGTGTTCTCGTCGGTCGCGCGGAGGTCGCGCATAAACCGGTCGTACCGCTCGTTCGGCGCGAGGTACAGAAGGCGCGTGAGCATCAGCCGTGCTTTCATCCGCGGCGCGACGTCGCGGTGCCAGAGCCGCTCGTAAACCGCGAGGCTCTCCGCGTCGAGGCGGCGCTCCGAGTCGGTGAGACACCGGTCGACGGTGGCCGCGGCGGCGCGAGCCGACTTCATCCCCTTATGGATCCCCTCGCCCCACAGCGGGTCGATGGAGGGGACCGTGTCCCCGATTGCGAGGAAGCGGTCGGTGTGCATCTCGTCCGGCATCTGGATGTGGGCGGAGCCGCGGTGGACCTTCCCGTCGATGCGTTCGGCGTCGGCGAACCGCGGATCTCGCTCTATCCACTCGTTTAAGTAGCCGTCGACGGTCTGCCCCTCGTCGGCGAACTCGCGGTGGCGGTCGTTCTGGATGTAACAGATGCCGACCTTCGCCGTGTCCTCCCCGGTGGCGAAGATCCACGAGTATCCGCCCGGGGCGATGTCGTGGTCGAGCCGGAGCATCATCGCGCGCCGCAGGTCGGCGTACTCCGGGTGGTTCATCTCGACGCCCTCCATCTCGTATTCGATGCCGATCGCCTGGTTTTCACGCTCCAGATCGACCACGTCGAGCGCGCTCGCGATGGGGGCTGCCGGACCGGTCGCGTCGATCACGACCTCGCCGTACACCGCTTCGTCGCCGTTGTATCGGACGCCCTCGATGACCTCCTCACCGTCGAGAATCGGCCGAGAGACGCGCGCGTCGAACCGATACTCAGCACCGTTCTCGCGGCCGTCCTCGACGAGGAACCGCTTGAACTCCCCGAACTCCAACACCGCGCCCGGCTGGTAGCTCTCATAGTAGCTGTTCGGCGACTCTAACACCACGTCGTCGGTGTACGACATCACCACGTCGTCGGGGATGCCGAACGCGGACATCATCGACGGGAAGGTGCCGGCGGTCGATTTGTTGCTCTGGCGGGGGAACTCGGCCTCCGGCTCCGTTTCGAGGACGACGACGTCGTAGCCGCGGGTCGCCAGATCGCGGGCGCACTGTGCCCCCGCCGGTCCGGCACCTGCGATCACGACGTCGTAGCGGTCAACCATATACCGGTGAATACGGACCCACGTAATTAGGCTTGCTGAAACCGGTCGTGACCGACCGCTGAACCCTCGCTACCGGCGTATTTTGGCCGAACGGAGAGGTCGGAATCCCCGCCGTTCACTCGCTCCGGATGACCGTCGCGCCCGAGACCTCGAACCGCGCTCCGCCCGCCTCACCGGCGACCGCGTCGACCGACCAGCCGTGTGCTTCGGCCACTTCCCGCACGATCGTGAGACCGAAGCCGGTCCCGTCGGAGTCCGTGGAGTAGCCCCCCTCAAACACGCGGTCTCGCTCGGCGGCACGGATTCCGACGCCGTCGTCTTCGATGAAAAACCCCGTCCGATCCGCCAGCGGTCCGACGGTGATCGACAGAGACGACCCGTCGGTCTCCGCCTTCTCGGCACGTCCGTGCTCGATCGCGTTCCGAAAGAGGTTCTCGAAGAGCTGTCGAAGGCGGCTCTCGTCGGCGTTGACTCGCGCGTCCGTCTCGACTTCGAGCGTCGCGTCCCCGGTCTCGACCGTCCGCCACGCCGCCTCAGCCACGGCTCCGAGGTGAACCTCGTCCCGGTCCTCGACCGGCTTCCCCTCGCGCGCGACCGCGAGCAGATCGCCGATGAGCGCTTCCATGCGGTCGAGCGCGTTCGCGGCGTCCCCGAGCCGCGGGTTTTCACACGACTCTCTCGCGAGATCGAGATTCCCGGCGGCCACGCGGAGGGGACTCCGCAGATCGTGAGAGACGAGGCTCGCGAACGCGTCGAGCCGCTCGTTCTGCCGTTCGAGTTCGCGCTCCCACTCTTTCCGATCGCTGACATCGCGAATCACCCCGACGCGCGCGGCCCCCTCTTCTGCCCCCGGAAGCGACGTGAATCGGAGTTCAGCCGGTATCGTCTCGTCGTCTATCGTCCGGAAGTCGTACTCGATCCGGCCGACATCCTGATCGCGTCGGTCCAGCGACTGGTACATCGCGGTCGTCTGCGCTATCACTTCCTCGTCGACGAGATCGCGTATCGGTCTCCCGATCAGTTCCTCGCGGCTCGCCCCCTTCAGCTCCGCGTACGCCTCGTTGACGAAGTCGATCCGGCCCTCGTCGTCCAGCGTGTACACAGCATCCGCGAGCGACTGGACGATCGTCTCGTACCGTTCGAGGTCGCGTTCGCGCGCGGCGCGCTCACGGTTCCGGACCGCGCGATGGACGATCTCCGCCACGTCGCTCGCGAACTCGACCTCGTCGTCGGTCCACTCGCGTCTCTCTCCGATGTGCTCGTGGCAGATCATCCCGATCACGTCGCCGCCGGACCGGAGCGTCCCGTCGAGCAGCGCACCGACGTCGTGGTCCGCGAGGTACCCCTCCGCCAACTCGGCCGTTCGCGGGTCGCTCTCGGCGTCGTCGACGGCGACCGCGCGGTTCGTTTCGAGCGCATCTAGATACGTGGGATGTTCGTCGATCCGCAACCGGGCTCCCGCGGCGTGCTCGTCGGCCCGACGGTCGTAGTCGTCGACGCAGTGGAGAACCCCTTCGTCGGCGGCGTTCGTCACGGTATCGCCCGGTTCGGGATCGGTCAGCCAGACGTTGACGCGGTCGACATCGAGCACCTGAGCGGTCGCCTCCGTGATCGTCCGGATCGCCGTTTCGAAGGAGCCTTCGGCCACCGCTTCGTTCGTGGCCAACCGAAGCAGCGTCTCTTGTTGACGTTGTTGGCGCTGTCGCCGGCGCTTCGCGTCGGTCACGTCCACGCCGAAGCCGGCGACTCGAACGACCGCTCCCGTCTCGTCGCGGATCGGTTCACCGCGGATCTCGATCCACCGCTGCGCGCTCTCGTCCGGCGTGACGCGAAACGTCCGTGTGACGGACTCCCCGGCTGCGAGCCGGTCCATCGCGTCTCGCACGCGTCCGCGGTCATCGGGATGGACGCCGTCGAGGAACGCGGTCGGATCGCCCTCCAACCCGGATATCGGCCGTTCCCACAGATCCTCGTAGGCGGCGCTCACGAACAGCAGCTCGCTCCAGTCGGCGTCGAAGACGAAGATGAGCTGATCGGTGTTGTCCGCGACCTCGACCAGCCGCTGTTCTGCGCGCCGACCGCGGAACTGCGACACGGCGTTCATAACCCGGTTCGCGAGCAGTTCGTACTGCTCCGTGCCCGGCTCCTTCTGGAGGTAGTCGGTCGCGCCGACCCGGAGCGCCTCGCTCGCCACCGTCTCGGAGCCTTTGCCCGTGAACAGCACGAACGGGAGGTTCGGACGGTCCTCACGGACGGCACGGAGGAACTCGATACCCGACCGTTCCGGCATGTCGTAATCGGACACCACGCAGTCGATGGTCGCCTCCTCGGCGAGCGCGTCGAGTCCCGCCGCGACAGACGTGGCCGTCTTCACTGTGAATCGATCGTCTATCCGTTCGAGGAAAGTCGCAGTGAGATCGACGAAGTCGGGCTCGTCGTCCACGTGGAGAACCCGGATCTCGTCCATACGTCGTGATGCTCGCGTCGAGAATAAATAGCTGTGTCGTCCGGCGACAAAACGGATCGGACGACCGCTGGCCGCTCAGTAGAACTCGCGGACGAGGTCCGTCGCGCCCTCCGGCGCGCCGTCGGGAATGACGGACATGTCCTCGTCGACGCCGTGTTGCTCGTGGTACGGCACCGACTCCTCGTCTTGGTAGATGACGCCTTGGTGTTCCTGTTCGCTGTCCAAGATGACGTCCTTGGCGTCCTCGCGGGAGGACGGGTCGTGGTCGGTCTCCTTGAGGTCGACGAGCGAGTCGCGGAAGTAGTCGTAGGTGTCGACGTCGTTGAACGTGACACAGGGCGAGTAGACGTTCACGAAGCCGAACCCGTCGTGTTCGACCGCCTGCTGGACGATCTCTTGATGGCGGAGCGCATCAGAGGAGAACGACTGCGCGATGAACGTCGCGCCCGACGCCAGCGCCAGCGCGTGCGGGTTGACCGGCGGCTGTTTGGGTCCCTCCGGGCTCGTCGACGTCTCGAAGTCCTCTCGGGAGGTCGGCGACGCCTGCCCCTTCGTCAGTCCGTAGATGCGGTTGTCCATCACGACGTACGTCATATCGACGTTACGCCGGACGGCGTGGACGAAGTGGCCCGCGCCGATAGAGTAGCCGTCGCCGTCGCCGCCGGCGACCATCACTTCGATGTCGGGACGGGCCAGCTTGACGCCCGTGCCCACCGGAAGCGCCCGGCCGTGAACGCCGTGAAGCGCGTAGCTGTGCATGTACGTTCCGATCTTACCGGAGCAGCCGATACCGGCGACGACGAAGGTGTTGTCGGGATCGTTGCCCGTCTCCGCGAGCGCCTTCATCATACCGTTCATCGTGCCGAAGTCGCCGCACCCCGGGCACCACGTCGGCTGCTTGTCGGATTTGAAGTCGGTGAATCGAATGTCTGAGCTCATTGGTTACGCCTCCACCTCCGCCGCGAGGGTGGCTTTGATTTCGTCTGCGAGTTCGTCGGCCTTGAACCGCACGCCGTTGTACTTGTTTATCCGGTCGACCCGTTCGAGCACGTCGTGCTCCACGAGGTCGGCGAACTGTCCCTGCTCGTTACACTCGACGACGACGACGTTCTCCGCCGCCGCCACGTCCTCGGACAGGTCCGGCCGCGGGAAGATGTACGGAACGGAAAGCACCCGGACATCGATCCCTTCGTCGTCGAGGAACTCGATCGCCTCGGCGAGCGCGCCCTCGTTCGATCCCCACGTTATCACGAGTGTGTCGGCGTCCTCGTCGCCGAACTCGCGCGGACTCCAGTCCTCGCGCTCGCGGGCGGTCTCGACTTTCCGGTTGCGCTTGTCGACCTGCTCGACGCGCATCTCCGTGTCCTCCGTCCGGCGGCCCTGCTCGTCGTGTTCGAGGCCCGTGGACATGTGCGCGCCGTCCGCGGTGCCGGGGAACGCGCGCGGCGAGATGCCGTCCTCGGTAATCTCGTGGGGCTGGAAGCCGCCCGACTCGCTCATGTGGTCGTCGATCGCGGACTCGTCGACCACGAAGCCGCGGTCGATATCGACTGCGTCCATATCGAACGTCTCGGGCGTGAACGTCTGTTCCGTGACCGCCATCGAGAGGTCCGCGGTGATGTACACCGGCAGTTGGTACTTCTCGGCGAGGTTGAACGCCTCGACGGTCTTCCAGAAGCACTCGGCGATCGTCGTGGGCGCGAGCACGAACCGCGGCACCTCGCCGTGGCCGCCGTACAGCATCTGATTCAAGTCGCCCTGCTCCTGTTTCGTCGGCATCCCGGTGGAGGGGCCGGAGCGCATCACGTTACAGATGACGAGCGGCGTCTCCGAGGTGGCGATGAGCCCGAACGTCTCCGTCATCAGGTCGATCCCGGGACCGGACGTGGCGGTCATCGATCGCGCGCCTCCGCGGGCGGCTCCGAGCGCCATGTTGATCGCTGACAGCTCGTCTTCGGCCTGCACGACGTGGCCGCCGTACCGCTCGATGCGACCGGTGAGGTACGTCATCACGTCGGTCGCGGGCGTGATCGGATAGCCGGCGTAGAAGCGGCAGCCGGCCGCGATGGCCCCCATCCCGATCGCCTCGTCGCCGTTGAGGAGAACGTAGTCTTCGTCCGTCGTCTCCAAGTCGTAGTCGAACTCGTGGTCGAACTCCTCGGCGACGTACGACCGCCCCGCGCGGGCGGCCTCCTTGTTGTTGTCGACGAGCTTCTGTCCTTTGTCCTTGAAGCGCTTTTCGAGCGCCGAATCGAGGTTCTCGATCGGGAACTCGGCGACTTCACAGGCGGCACCGAGCGCGACGACGTTCCGCATGATCGCTCCGCCCGCCTCTTCTGCGAGCCGTTTGAGCGGCACGTCGATCCCGATCATCTCGTCGGGGATTTCGACGTTCTGCATCGTCGTTCGCTCGCCGTCGTAGATGATCACCGACCCCTCGTGGAGTTCGTCGAGGTTCTCCTCGATGGTCCGCGGGGTCAACGCGATGAGCACGTCCAGACGGTCGACGACGCTCTGTACCTTGTCGACGGACGTCCGCACCTTGTACGCGGTGTATCCCCCTCGGATACGCGACGCGAAGTCCTTCGACGTGAACACGTGCCGACCCGCCCGAGAGAGCGCTTGCGCGAAAATCTTCCCGGTCGAGTCGATGCCGTCACCGGCCTCTCCGCCGACGGCCCAGTTGAAGTCCGCAGCCATGCTATAGTCGGACGTTTCACCGGACTCATCAAAAGACTTCTGGAAGGAGCCACCGACACAGATCTGTACGTTCGTGTTTTTATCTGTAAGTATTGCCGAGTTAAAAAATATACGTTGGATTATATAGAAATAAGTGGGCGTTTGTGTTCTATGTCCCTCATGATCGACCCTTTCTGTCGCAGTACATTTCGACGATCGTCGTATTTTTCACGTCAGACGGACACGACCCGACTCCGGTGTGTCGACCGGGGCAGGACCGACGCCGACGGGAACACGTTTGTGTCCGCCGGTCCGATCGACGCCATGGACACGATAGCTACGGTCAGCTCGGTCGAGACGGTCGGCCGCGACACGTACGCCCTCCGATTTCACGCGCCGGACGGCTTCACCGCGGAGCCGGGACAGTTCGTGAAGCTCGGCACCGAGATCGACGGGGAGTCGGTCGCCCGCTTCTACACGCTCTCCTCGCCGACCGTCGACGACACCTTCGAGGTCACCGTGGGCATCGACCCCGACGACGGCGGCGACTTCTCCGCGTTCCTCGCGGACGCGGAGGCCGGAACCGAGATGACGCTCTCCGGGCCGTACGGCGACCAGCACTACGACGGCGAGGCTCGGGCGGTCGTCGTCGCCGGCGGCCCCGGCGTCGGACCGGCGGTGGCCATCGCGGAACGCGCGCTCGACGACGGCGGCGAGGCGGCGATACTCTACCGCGCCGCCGACGTGGCACACGCCGATCGGATCGAGGCGCTGACGGCGCGCGGCGTGACCGTCCACCTCCTCGACGCCGACGCCGACCTGCGCGACGCGCTCGACGACGCGGTGACCGGATCGGCCGACGAGACCCTCTTCGTCTACGGCTTCGCCGACCTCGTCGACGACGCGACCGCAGCGATCGAGGCCGCAGGCGGCGACGCTGACGCGGCGAAAGTGGAGAACTTCGGCTGACGAGGCGACCGCGGCAGGCGAACGCGGCGGGCTGGTCGTCCGAACCGGCGGCCGACCGGCCGAATCAGCGCTCGTCGATCGGAACGAACGAGGTGTCGTCGGGACCGGTGTACCGCGCCCGCGGCCGGATGAGACGGTTGTCCTCCTGATACTCGACGACGTGTGCGATCCAGCCGCCGACGCGGCTCATCGCGAAGATGGGCGTGTACATGTCGACGGGAATGCCAAGCGAGTCGTACACCGACCCCGAATAGAAGTCGACGTTCGGCGCGATTCCCTTCTCTAAGAGCCCCTGATCGGTGAGATACTCCTCGATCGCGGTGGTGTAGTCGAGCCACTTCGTGTCGCCCGAGGACTCGGCGAGGTCACGCAGTTTCTCTTCGAGGATCTTCGCTCGCGGGTCCTTGACCGCGTACACGCGGTGACCGAAGCCGGGGATGCGCCGACCCTCTTCGCGGGCGTCTTTTACCCACTCGACGGGGTCTTTCGCGGACGCGTCGATCTCGTAGAGCACTTCCATGACGTCCTGGTTCGCGCCCCCGTGAAGCGACCCGGAGAGCGCCCCGATACCGCCGGTGACGCCGGAGTAGATGTCGGCCATCGTCGAGCCGATCACCATCGCGGTGAACGTCGAGGCGTTGAGCCCGTGGTCGGCGTGGAGCGTGAGAGCCATGTCGAACGTCTCCGCGCTGACGGCGTCGGGTTCGGTCCCCGTGAGCATGTAGAGGAAGTTCGCCGCGTGCGAGAGGTCGGGGTCAGGCGCGATCGGGTCGTCGCCCTGCCGCGCGCGCTCGAAGGCGGCCAGCACCGTCGGGATCTTCGCCGTGATCCGACGTCCCTGCCGGAGCGTCGCCTCGAGGTCCTCCGGGTCTGCGTCCGGCTCGGGCTCGTACGCGGAGAGCATCGACGTCGCGGTCCGGAGCGCCGCCATCGGCCGTTCGCCGGCGTCGGCCAGCGTGCGGACCGTTTCGAGCACGTCGTCGTCGACGTCCCGTTCGGTCGCGAGTTCCGCGGCGAACGCGTCGAGCTCCTCCCGCGTCGGCAACGAGCCGTACCAGAGGAGGTACAACACCTCCTCGTAGCTCGCGCCGCGCGCGAGGTCTTCGATGTCGTGCCCGCGGTACACGAGCTTGCCAACCTCGCCGTCGACGTAACTCAGATCCGACTCCGCGACGAGGACACCTTCGAGCCCGCGCTTTAACTCGTCTGACATGGAGGTGGGTTCCTTCCACCACCAAAAAAGCGTTATCTTTCAGGAGGGATACGATTCGACGATCGTGGTACTTCGTGTGAACCGAACGACGGAGGCCGCAGAATCTGGTCCCGGTGTGAGTCAGCGCGCCGGGACGACCGTTACCCGGCGCTTTCGGTCGATCGCGTCTTCGAGCTCCTCCGCGATCGCAGAGCCGCGAGACACCTGAACCTCGCCGCCGCGACCGACGGTGGCCGTGAAGAGGTACTCGCCGTCCGCGCGAACCTCGACGGTCTCGCCGACGCCGTCGTCGACGTCGATGACGACGTGCCGGGAGGTGATCTCCGGTTCGACGACGGTGCCGCGCTCTTCGCCGACCTGTCCGCCGGCACTCCCGTCCGAGCCGCCAGTTCCGTTGGTTCCGGCACCGGCCGAAGCGCTACCCCCACCGGGCTTGTCCGCGTGCGTCCGCACGTCGATCTCGATGCCGAGCCGGTTCTCGATGTCGCTGATGCGTCCGCCGCCCTTGCCGATGACGGTGCCGATGTCGCCCTCCGTGACGTACACGATGGCTTTGTCGTTGCCCTTCAGTTCGACGTCGACGTGTCCGTGTGCGACCGACCGGATCTCCCGTTCGATCTCCTGTTTGGCGATCCGACCGACTCCGGACTCCGCGTCGTCACCGTCCGCGTCGTCGAGGGGAACCGTGACCACCTGTCGGTTGAACGTGTAGATCTCGTACTCGGGACGACCGGTCTCGAAGTTCGACACCTGAATGACCGGCCGGGCGAGGTCCTCGGCGGTGAGTCCCGCCGGCACCTTCACCTCGGTCTCGACGTCGTAGACCGTGTGGATCTCCCCGGCCTCGATGTAGACGACCGTGTCGACGATCTGCGGGATCATCCCGAGTTCGACGCGGCCGACGAGCCGCTGGAGCGCGTCGATAGCGCGGGAGGCGTGGACGACGCCCACCATTCCGACGCCGGCCATCCGCATGTCGGAGAACACCTCGAAGTCGTCGGTCTTTCGCACCTCGTCGTAGACGGTGTAGTCGGGTCGAACCAGAAGCAGCGAATCGGCGGTGTTCGCCATGTCGCCGCCGAGCGCGCCGTACTGGGTGATCTCCGGACCGACTTGCAGGTCGCGCGGCTTCTCCATCGTCTTCACGGCGTAGTCGGCGTCGTTCAGGAACTCCGCGACCGCCTGCGCGAACGTCGATTTCCCCGCGCCGGGCGATCCGGAGATGAGCACGCCGCGCTTCCGTTCGAGGAACCGTTCGCGGAGTTCGTCGGCGAACTCGTAGTCGTCGAGCGTCGTCTTCGCGATCGGCCTGACGGCCGTGATCTCGATCCCGTCGGCGAAGGGCGGCCGCGCGACCGCGATCCGGTAGTTGCGGAACTGGACGATGTCCATCCCGTCGTCGGAGAGCTCGATGAACCCCTCGTTCGACTGGCGCGCGAGATCGACGATCGAGTTCGCCCACTCGCGCATCTGCGCCTCGTCGGTCGGCTCCTCCGTGATCTCGACGTACCGCATCTCGCCGAGGTTCCCCCGTTTGGCCTTCGGAACGGTATCGGTCTTGAGGTGGACCGACATCGTCTCGTCGGTGAAGAAGTCCTGTATCGGGAGGTCGTCGACGACCCCTCGGGCGACCGGTTCGACGTACTCGACGTCGACGCCTTTCGCGCGGGCGACCTCGGCCTGCACGATGTCGCTCGACAGAAGCGTGGCCTCGTGGTCCGTCGCCAGATCGCGGATCAGCGCGTCGACGTCGCCCTCGTGTGCGTGCGATCGCGCGTCGCCGCTCGCGCGCTCGCCCACGTATCGCAGTTCGATTGTCCCCTCGTCGGCGAGGTCGGCGAGCCGCTTGAGTTCGCTCAGGCCGTCCCATCCAGACTCCAGGCCGTCGTTGGCCTGCGACTCCAGTTCGCCGACGACGGCCTCGGGAACGAGCACCGTCACCGACTCGTAGCTCCCGGCGGCGACGCGTTCGGACACGCGGCCGTCGACGACCGCACTGGTGTCCGGTACTACCTTCATACGGTCGCTCCGGGCGGGAGCGGTATAAGGGTGTTCGACCCGAGCGGACTCCGTCGGCGGTCAGTCGTCGGCAGCGGCAGCCGACTCGCGTTCGGCTTTCAGCCGCCGGGCGTACGCGACGAAATTGTCGAAGATCCCCTTCGCCTCGCAGGCTGCGTCGTAGGCGTCGGGCGTGATCTCCTCCAAGACGGCGTCGACGCGGGCGTCGCCCAGCCGTTCGCGCTTGCCGTCCGTGACGTCGCGCGCCGTGTCGATGTCGTACTCCGGATGAAACTGAACGCCCCAGCAGTGCCCGTCGCGGAACGCGTGGACGCCGTGGTCGTTCTCGGCTATCAGCGTCGCGCTCGGCGGGAGGTCGACGACCGTGTCGCCGTGCGTCGTGAAGACGGTGAACTCCTCGTCTATCCCCTCGAATAACGGGTCGTTCCCGCGGTGTCGAACCGTGTTGTAGCCGATCTCGAACCCGTCCATTCCGGTGACGCGACCGCCGAGCGCCTCCGCGAGCACTTGGTGGCCGTAACAGACGCCGAGCACCGGAACCCCCGCGTCGGCGGCGTCGGCGACGTACTCGATGAGCGAGGGGATCCACGCCTCGTCCCAGTAGACCGACGACCGCGACCCGGTGACCACGACGCCGTCGAACTCGGTGTGGTCGGGAAGGTGGCCGTTCGCGGCGTCGAACTCCGCGAGGTCAGCGTCGAGTTCGCGGCGGAAGTTCCGCCGGGTGCTTCCGTCTGTCTGCGCCGCGTTCAACAGCGCGAACCGGAGGCGTGTCATTGACCGAACGGTGGTCAGAGACACTGAAAACGGTTGTGGGCGCGGTTCACTCAGGAGAGCGGATCGGCGGCGTGCTCCGCGAGCCACCCGACAAGCGCGTCGTTGACCGCCACGGACGCCTCCACGCCGACGAGGTGTTTCGCCCCCTCGACGACGAACGACTCGCCGCGTGGAAGCCCGTCGACGAGCGTTTCCGCCGCCGTCCGCGGGCAGACGGTGTCTTCCGAGCCGTGGACGACGAGCGTCGGCGTCGTGATCTCGTACAGCCGGTCCGAGACGTCGAAGCCCTCTACGGCCGCGCGGTGCGCCTCGAACGTCTCGCGGTCGGCGTCCTCTCTCATCCGCCAGTCGGCGATCCGAGAGAGCACGTCCGGGTGCCTCTCGCGGAACGGCTCAGAGAGCAGTCCGGTCAGTGACCCCTCGACCGCCGTCGGCGTCGACGGATCGGCCCACACCCCGAGGGCGTTGTAGTCCGCCCCCGACGGCGGCGTCCCGACGACGGTCAGGCTCGCGGGCCGCGACGACGTGAGGGCGTACGCGAGCGCGACCATCCCGCCCAGCCCGTACCCGACGACGTGGGCGTTCCGCACTCCCGCCGCGGAACAGACGGCGTCGACGTCGCTCGCAAGCGTCTCGACCGAGTACGGCCCCGGTGGCGCGTCGGACCGACCGACGCCCCGCGTCTCGGGCGTGACGACCGTGTGCGGCCCCGCGACCGCGGCGTGCTGCCAGCCGAACTGCCACGCGCCGAGGCCGGCGTCGCCACAGAACACGACCGCCTCGTCGGCGTCGCTCGCGTCAGGCGCGTCGACCTCGTACCGGATCGAGACTCCGGCGTTGTCGGCTCTCGGCATCGGTCTGGTCTCCCCGAGTCAGGCCTCTTGGACGCTGCGTACTATCTCCGGTGCCGACTCCAGGGCGTCGTCGAGCGCGTCGACGTCCGGGCCGCCGCCCTGTGCGAAGTCCGGTGGCCCGCCGCCGCCGCCGCCCACCCGGTCGGCGAGCGCCGAGACGACCTGTCCGGCGTTGACACCGACGCCGTCGGGCACGCCGACGACGAAACTCGCGGATCCGTCGCCGCCGCTCCCGACGACGGCGACCTTTCCGTCGTCGACGTGGGCGTTCGCGGTCGCGCGCAGCTCGTCCGCGTCGCCGTCGAGCCGCTGGACCACGACCGTCGCCCCGCCGACGTCGACCTCCTCGGCGTCGGCACCACCGGACGCGCGCGCGGTCGCAAGTTCCTCTTTGAGCGACTCGATCTCTTTGCCGCGCGCCTTCCACTCCTCGAAGAATCGCTCTGCCGTCTCGGGCACGTCGAGCGGGTCGACGTCGAGCGCATCGGCGGCGTCGTACAGCGCGTCCTCGGTGCGCTGGGTCGCTTCGACCGCCGCGCCGGCGGCGGCGAAGACGATCCGCTCGACGCCGTCTTGGACGGGCTCTGTCTTCAGTACCTTCACCGCGCCGATCTGTCCGGTGCGGTCGACGTGCGTGCCGGCACACGCCTGCACGTCGGCGTCGCCGACGTGGACGAGCCGGATGTTGGTTCCCGGCGGGACGCCGCCTTGGTACAGGTCGAACCCGTGTTCGGCCTCTGCCTCGTTGCGGTCCGGCCACTCCTGTCGAACCGGGACGTTATCGCGGACCAGCTCGTTTGCCACGCGTTCTATCGCTTTGACCTGCTCTCTCGTGATCCGGTCGTAGTGGCGCACGTCGAGCCGAGAGGAATCTATCCCCTTTTTTGCGCCCGCCTGCCGGATGTGGTCGCCGAGAACCTCGCGGGCCGCGTGCCCGATCAGGTGCGTCGCCGTGTGGTGTGCCCGCAGCCGGTCGCGACGGTCGCCGTCGACCTGCCCGCGAACGAACTCACCCTTTCCGGGATCGGCGTCGGTGCGGTGGAGGACGACTCCGCCGACCTCCTGTACGTCCGTCACGTCGACCGTGGTCTCGCCGACCGTGAGCTGCCCCCGGTCCGCGGGCTGGCCGCCGCCCTCGGGATAGAACATCGTCTGGTCCAACACGACGTCGTACCCCTCCTCGCGATCGAACACGTCGAGGACGACCGCCTCGAACTCGGTCCGCCCCTGATCGTCATAAAAGAGCTTCTCCGTCTCGGGGAGGTCGTCGAACCGCTCGTCGCGGGCTGTGGCCGCGTCGTCGCCGTCGGCCTCCTCGTGACGGTCGGCGACGAGCGCGTAGAAGTCGTCCGGCACGTCGACGGTCGCGCCGCGCTCCGCCGCGATATCGGCCACCATGTCCGGCTGGATGCCGTGGGAGTCGTACAGCTCTAACAGCGTCTCCGTCGGGATCGGATCGCCGGTTCCGGCGTACTCGTCGGCGAGCTGTTCGACCTTCCGGGAGCCTCGCTCCAGCGTCTTGCGGTACTTCCGCTCCTCGCTGCGGACGATCTCGCGGATCGTGTCGCGGTTCTCGTAGCCGAGCCGGTCGGCCTGCATATCGACAAGTTCGTCGAGCGGCGCGTCGACGCCCACCTCGTCGACCAGCCGCTTCATCCGGCGGAGCACCATCCGCGCGAGGTAGCCCGTGCCGACGTTCGACGGGACGATGCCGTCGCCGAACATGTACGCAAGCGTCCGCGAGTGGTCCGCGATAGCGTAGATGGCTTCGAGCGGCTCGACCAGTTCGCGGAGCCGCTCGACGTCGACGTCGAGCCTGTCGGCGATGTCCCCGCGGGCCGCCTCCACGTCATCGACGTCGTCGATGTCGAGCCGTCCCGAGAGCGTCGCCGCGCGGTGGACGATCTCGCGTTCGTCGGCCGTGTGTTCGATGCCGGCGTTCTCTTTGAGGAAGTCGATTGCGTCCGGATAGATGGCCTCGTACACCGTCGCCGTCCCCTGACTCATCCACGTCCACCGCTCTAACCCGTACCCCGTGTCGACGATGTACGTGTCCATGAACGAGTACGTGTGCCCGTCTTTCATCTCGTAGTCGCCGTCGGGGTCCCGCTCCATGCACATGAAGACGAGCGTCGCCAGCTCCGCGCCCTTGTAGATGACCTCGATTGCGGGGCCGGCGTTGCCCCCGCCGACCCACGGGTCCTCGATGTAGGTTATCTCCTCCAGGTCGGCTCCCAGACTCTCGAACAGCTCGTCGCAGTACCGGACCGTCTCGTCTTTCCAGTACACCTCGCCCTCGTAGGCGTACTCCTCGTCCGCGTCCTCGCGCGTGTTGAACGCGTGATGTGCCATCATCTCGAACGCCATCGTGTGCCGCCCGGTCTTCCCGACGTTGTCGATGTCCTGCATCCGGATGCAGGGCTGTGAGATGGTAAGCGGGTTCGCCGGCGGTGGCGTCTGCCCGGAGGTGACGAGCGGCTGAAAGTCGTAGATCGACGCCTGCGTTAAGAGCACGTCGTCGCGCCAGCGGTTCGCCGCGACCGGGTACGGATCGATCCGCTCGTGACCGTGATCCTCGAAAAAGGAGAGGAACGCCTCGCGCATCTCCGACAGCGAGTGCGGCTCCGGAAAGCCCGGGTCGCCGATGAAGCTGTAGTCCGCACAGGGCGGTTCGCCGCACAGTTCGCGGTCGGCGTCGCGGGTCCAAAAGTGCGCGCCACAGGAGGGACACTCCTTGCGCTCGAACCCCTCTTCCTCGAAGTAGTCGAGACGGTACTCCGCTTCGAGATCGCTCATTACACGAACGTGGCCCGTGTTGCTCCAAAAGGGTTCCGGGGTGGATCTCGCGGCGGCTCCGCGGGGTGAGAGTGCCGCGCTCGAACGTCTACATGGACCGACGAACCACCCCGACCGCGTCCGAAACGACCTTACGCCGCGCGCTCGCCTCTCCGGTATATGGTCGAGAACGTCGTCTATCCCGCGTACTTCGACGCCGATCGGTCGCGGTCTGCGGGCCGCCGTGTCCCGATGGACCTGGCGGTCGAGGACCCGACGGTCGACGAGATCGCGAAGGCTGTTCAGCAGATCGGCTACGACGCGGTGATCGAACGCGACAAGGCGTACTCCCGCGAGTTCGAACCCCGCGGGATGGTCGTCGTCCGCGGAACGGACGACACGGCGAAAAACGACCTCGTGCAGGCGATCGCCGCCTACCTCGGGGTCATCCGAGAGTAGCGATGCGACGAGTAGGCTCCGTCGTCCGTACCGCCGGGGGGCTCGCTATCGCCCGTGCCGACGCCGACGAGGAACCGCCGCGGATCGGCTCGTCGGTCGTCGACGAGTCGCTCTCGACGGTGGGCCGGGTAGTCGACGTGTTCGGCCCCGTCGATCGCCCCTACGTGGCGGTGACGCCGAACGACGGCGTCGCGCTCGCGTCGCTCATCGGCGGAAAGCTCTACGCTCGGTAGGCCAGTTCCCACACGGACCGCTCACTCGGCCGGCATCGCGTCGCGGTCGTCGATCACGTCGAAGTCGGCGAGCGTCTTCGTCGTTCGGGTGACTCGTTCGGAAATGAGCAGCTTCTCCTCCCGTTCCAGACGCGCCCAGTCGAGTTCGTCGGGCGGCGACTCCTCGAACCCGCGAAACGTCTGATATGCCGCCTCATTGACGAACCGCTCGAACGACTCACACGACGGACACGTCACGGAGAGGTGTGACGTGTCGAACGCGCGGTCTAGCGTGTGATCGAGACAGCCAAGACACCGGTACGTGCGAGTGCGTCCCATATCGAACGGAGGTGCCGGACGCCCGAATACCTGCGGGTACCGGTCGAATCGAACAAAAAGTCGGGACCCGATTCCCGAGGCGGTCAGAATAGCGCGGACGCGGCCGCCTCGGCGGTCTCGATGACCGGCCCGAAGCCGGGCAAGAGCAGCACCGTCGCGACGGCGGCGAACACGACCGCGGCGTACAGCGCCGTCGGCCGCACGTCGATCGCGTCGAGCGCGCTCGGCGAGTTGGGATCGTCAATGAACAGCGCCTTGACGACTCGGCTGTAGTAGTACAGCGAGATCACGCTGTTCACCGCACCGAGCGCAGCGAGCCACAGGAAGCCGTTGTCGATGGCCGCCTGGAACAGGAAGTACTTCGAGAAGAACCCGGCGAACGGCGGGAGCCCCGCGAGCGAGAACATGAACACGGCCATCGCGGTCGACGCGACGGGTGCGCGACGCGCGAGCCCGGCGTAGTCCGCGAAGGTCCGACCGACGCCCCACCGCTCCGCCATCGCGACGAAGAGGAACGCGCCGGTGTTCATGAACCCGTAGACGAGCAGGTGCGCCATCGCCGCGCCCATCACGGTCCCGTTGGCCTGACCGCCGGCCGACAGCGCGGCGAGACCGATGAGCGCGTAGCCGGCGTGACCGATCGAGGAGTACGCGAGCATCCGCTTGACCTCCTCTTGAACGGCCGCCGCGAAGTTCCCGAGCGTCATCGTCACGGCCGCGAGGATCCCGAACGCGAGCACCCAGTCGATGTTGGCACCGAGCGACGCGCCGACCGGGAACGCCTCCGTGAACAGCTGGAACGCCACCACGAACCCGGCGGCCTTCGACGCCGACGAGAGGAACGCGCTCACGGGTGCCGGCGCGCCCTCGTACGCCTCCGGAGCCCAGAAGTGGAACGGAACGGAGGCGGTCTTGAACGCCACCCCGCCGACGATCATCACGATGCCGAGCCCGGCGACGCCCGCGAGTCCGTCGAGCGATCCCATCGCCTCGGCGACGTCACCGAACAGCAGCGACCCGGTCGCCGCGTAGACGAGCGAGATCCCGAACAGGAAGATCGCAGACGAGAGCGCGCCGACGAGGAAGTACTTCATCCCCGCCTCGACGCTCCCGCGGTTCTGTTTCAAGAACGCGACGAGCACGTACGACGGCAGCGACACCATCTCCAGAGCGACGAACACGACCGCGAGCGAGTTGGCGACCGCGAGAAGTGCCATCCCCGTCGTCGCGAACAGCACGAGCGAGTAGAACGCCGCGGGGTTCGCGTGGTCGTGGAAGTAGTCGTGCGCGGCGACGACGACGAGCGCAGTCACCGACGCGAAGATGGCGGTGAAGAACAGCGCCATGGTGTCGACGGCGATCGTGTCCGCGAACAGGCGAACCGCGCCCGCCTCGACGCCGACCGTCCCGGAGACGACGAGCCACGCGGTCGCGGCGAGCGCGCCCAGCGATCCGAGCGCGCTCACGACTGCCATCGAGGTGTTCGACCGTTCCGACGGTCGGATCGTATCGACCAACAGCAGTGCGAGCCCGGTGAGTGCCAGAAGCAACACCGGAAGCAGCGCCGTCACCGCAGCCGGTGCGTTACCCATTGAGCGTCACCCCCTCGACGACAGGCAGCGCAGCGTCACGGATCATCTCGAAGAAGATGTCGGGTGCGACGCCGAGCACGATGATCGCCACCAGAAGCACCGCGAGCGGGGCGACGTCGTGGAACGGCGCGGGGCCGACCTCGTAGTCCGTCTCGAGGTGGAACGGCCCGAACAGCGTGCTCTGCATCGCCGACAGCAGGTAGCCGGCGACGATGACGATACCAAACATCGCGAGCGCGGTGAACACGGGCGCGTACGGGAGCGCCGGTGCCGAAAGCGAGCCCACGAAGATGAAGAACTCACCGGCGAAGCCGGCCATCAGGGGAAGCCCCATGTAACCGAACGCGCCGGCGACCAAGATCCCGACCGTGATCGGCATCCGGTCGGCCATTCCGGCCATGTCGCCGACCATCCGCGTGTGCGTCGCGTTGTAGACGACGCCAACGGCCATGAACATCAGCCCGGAGATGAGTCCGTGAGCGACCATCTGGAACGTCGCGCCGCCCACGCCGTACTCGGTGAACACGACGAGTCCGAGGATGACATACCCCATCGACGAGACGGAGGAGTACGCGACGATACGTTTCAGGTCTTTCTGTGCCAGCGCCAGCATCGCGCCGTAGATGACGCTGATAACGGCGATAGCCGCGATGGGAATCGCGAGTGCGGACGCCTGATTCGGGAGCATCGTGAAGTTGAACCGGAGCAGCGCGTACGTCCCCATCTTCAGGAGCACGCCCGCCAGAAGCACCGACACCGGTGTCGGCGCTTCGACGTGGGCGTCAGGCAGCCATGTGTGCACCGGGACGATGGGTACCTTCACGGCGAACCCGAGGAACATCGCGAGGAAGGCGAGGAGCGCCATCCGATCGGGCGATATCCCGAACCACGCCGAGAGATCGCCGGCCGCGATGGCCTGCGTGATCTCCGGGAGCGCGAACGAACTCACCGAGTCGCCGAGCGCGAACACGAGCGACATGAACCCGATGAACATCAGGAGCGACGCCGCGTTCGTGTACACGAAGAACTTGATCGCGGCGTACTTCCGGCGCGGGCCGCCCCAGATGCCGATGAGGAAGTACATCGGCACGAGGACGGCCTCCCAGAAGATGAACCACAGGAAGAAGTCGAGCGCCGTGAACACGCCGAGGAGGTTCGCCTCCATGAACAGCATGAGCCCGTAAAACTGGCTCTGTCGGGAGTCGATCGGCGTCCACGCGCTCACGATAGCGAGCGGCACGAGGAACGTCGTGAGCACCACGAGCGGGAGGCTGATCCCGTCGAGGCCGACGAACCACGACACCGACCGGCCGCCGACTTCGAGCCACTCGATCTGCGTCTGGAACGCGATGTCACCGCCCGTAAGCGCGTTGCCGGAGCCGTCGAAGGCGGACCACAGGTACAGCGACCCCGCGAATGGGATCAGGCTGAGTGCGAACGCCAGTTTCCCCGCCCACTCGTTGGGCGCGAGGAGGATGACGAGCGCGCTCACGAACGCGACGGCGATGAGCGCTTCGAGTATCACAGGAACCACCCCCCTGTGACGCCGAGGACCAAGACGAGCGCGACGAGGCCCAGCGTCAAAAGCGCCGTGTACTGCGAGACGACGCCGCTCTGGATCCGTCGGATCCGGTTCCCCCCGAAAAGGCTCACCGACGAGACGCCGTTGACGACGCCGTCGATGATCCCCTGGTCGAAGACGTTGGCCACGCCGGCCACGTCCTCGGTGCGATACGCGAGCCATACCTGCAGTTCGTCGAGGTAGTAGTTGTTGTACAGCACGTCTTTGATCCCGCCGAGCTTCGCCGTGTGTTCCGTCGGCGACGGAACCCCGTAGAGCCGCCACGCGAGTCCGAGGCCAGCAAGCGCCAGACCGAGCGAGACCGCCGCGCCGACGAGGATAGTGCCGACCTCGCCGCCGAAGAGGTACTCGCTACTGTACGGACCGAGGTCGGCGTAGTGGTGCGAAGAGAGTCCCTCGATGCCGCCCCAGTGGTTGTCGAGCCAGAGATGGAGCAGGTCGATGCCCTCCAGTCCGAGCACCTTCTGGACCGGCACCATGTTGATGAAGCCGGTGACGACGGCGAGCACGCCCAGCACCGAAAGCGGCCCCTTCACGTTCCAGCGAACGGGTTCGGGGTCGCGTGCGGTGGCGCTGCGCGGCTCGCCGTGGAAGGTCAAAAAGACCATCCGGAACGTGTAGAAGGCGGTGACGGGTACCGCGAGCAGCCCCATCAGGTAGCCGCCGAACAGCAGCGGCTCGCCGGGCGCGTGCACGAGCGCCTCATAGAGGATCTCGTCTTTCGACCAGAAGCCGGCGAACGGGAAGATACCCGCGAGCGCCAGCGAACCGGCCAAGAACGTGTAGTAGGTGACGGGCAGCTTCGATTTCAGTCCACCCATGTCCCACATGTCTTCGTTGTGGTGCATCGCGATGATGACCGAGCCCGCGCCCAAGAAGAGCAGGGCCTTGAAGAAGGCGTGGGTCGTCAGGTGGAAGACCGCGGCCACGTACCCGCCCGCGCCGAGCGCGAGCATCATGTAGCCGTACTGCGAGATGGTCGAGTACGCGAGCACCTGCTTCAGTTCGTCTTTCACGACGCCCATCGTCGCCGCGAACAGCGCGGTGAAGCCGCCGATGAAGGCGATCACCGCGAGCGCCGTCGGTGACAGCGCGTAGAAGCCGTACATCCGCGCGACGAGGTAGACGCCGGCCGCGACCATCGTCGCGGCGTGGATCAGCGCGGAGACGGGCGTCGGACCCTCCATCGCGTCGGGGAGCCATGTGTGTAGCGGGAACTGCGCCGACTTCCCCACGACTCCGCCGAGCACGAGCAGCCCGACGATCGTGAACCATGTGTCGAGTGCGAGCCCGCCGGGCGTCCACGCGACCGACCCCTCTCCGGCGAGTGCGGCCTCGGCGAGGTGCGGGAACGACTCGCTACCCGCGAACTGCGCCGTGCCGAACGTCGCGAGCACCGCCACGACGCCGATCAGGAAGAAGTAGTCCCCGAACCGGGTGACGAGGAAGGCCTTCTTCGCCGCCGACGGCGGCCCGGGCTCCCGGAAGTGGAAGCCGATGAGCAGGTACGAGCAGAGCCCGACCAGCTCGAAGAACATGAACGCCATGAGCAGGTTGTCCGCAACGACGAAGCCGAGCATCGACGCGGTAAAGAGCCCGAGTCCGGCGTAGTACCGCGGGAGCCCGGTCTCGCCCTCGTCGTTCATGTATCCCAGCGAGAACACGTGGACTAAAAGCGCCACGAGCGTCACGATGACGAGCATGAGCGCCGAAAGCGGGTCCACGAGGATGCCGAAGCTGAGCTCGACGTCGGTCGGCCCGATACCGCCGGCGCTCGCCCAGGTGTAGATCGTCCGATTCGCTGCCTGTCCGCCGGCCACGGTCGCGAGCACCCAAAGCGAGAGGAGGAACGACCCCGCAGTCGCGGCGATGCCGCCGAAGGCACCCCCCTTCGGGAGGTACTTGCCTGCCCCGAGCGCGACCAGGAACGAGAAGAACGGCAGGAGAACTATCGCCGGAACGTACGAGAACACGTCTATCATGTTACCACCTCATCTCCGTTGGAACGGTGACGTCTGTGACGCCGAAGTTGCGGTACAACACGAGGATGATGCCGATACCGATCGCGACCTCGGCGGCGGCGAGCGCGATGACGAACAGCGCGAACACCTGTCCCGTGAGGTCGCCGTAGTACAGCGCGAACGCGACGAAGTTGATATTCGCGGCGTTCATCATGAGCTCGACGCTCATGAGGAAGTACAGCGCCGACCGCCGGGTGAGCACGCCGAGTAGTCCGACACAAAACACCGTGGCCGCCAAAAGCAGGTACCACGACGGGGGGATGGACGCGGCGACGGCGGTCACTGCCGGTCACCTCCGTCGGTAAGCGCTTGCCCGACCGCGGCGACGATGGAGCCGTCCTCCTCGCGTTTCGCCAGATACACCGCGCCGTCGACGGCGACGTCGAGGGCCACTGCGGCGATCAGGAAGGCCGCGAGGAACCCCTCGGCGGGGACCGTCGTCACGTCGTACTCGCCGAGCCCGAACAGGGCGTACCCGATGTTGTGAACGATCGACGCGTCGGCCGGGAAGCCGGTTACCGCACCGAACTCCGCCGAGAGGGCCGTGATGGCCATCACGACGAACAGGGCCGCGACCGCGATGACGGGGACGATCCGGCTTCCGACTCCGGAACTCGAATCGCTCACGCGCTATTCACCTCCGTTTCCGTGTCCATTCGCGTGAGCATCACGGCGAACGTGACGAGAATGAGAACCCCGCCGACGTAGACGAGGATCTGCATGGCGGCGATGAACTCCGCCTGTAACATCACGTAGTGCACCGCGACGCTCGTCAGGGCACCGCCCAGAAGCAACGCGGCGTGGAACACGTCGCGCGCTAAGACGACCCCGAGACTGAACGCCAGCGTGACAGCGGCGAACAGCCCGAACGCGATGGTAGCATAAACCATTGTGTGTGTCTCCTATGAGAGTCCCTTTGAAGATTTCGAGACGCGCCCGCTATTGGTAGTCGACCTCGCCGTCTCCCTCCCCGATCCACGCGCTGCGATCGGGGTTTCGGGATTCCAGCGGGTCGATTCCCTTGTACCACGGGACGTTCTTGAGCTGTTCTTTGTTGAACACGAAGTCGTCTTTCGTGTCGGCGGTGAACTCGAAGTTCTGGGTCAACAAGATCGCGTCGACGGGACAGACTTCCTCACAGAGCCGGCAGTAGATGCACTGGCCGATGTGGAGGTTGTACTGCTCCCCGTTGCGCTGGTCGTCTTGAACGATCTGGATCGTGTCGTTCGGGCAGACGTTCTCGCACTGTCGACACCAGATGCACCGCTCTTGGCTGAACTTGTGAACGCCGCGGAACCGCGGGCTCACCTCGGGGGCGTCCTCCGGGTATTCCACCGTGAACGTCGACCCGTCCAGCGCGTGTTTCATCGTCGTCGCCATGGATTTCATGAGTCCGATCATTACGCGATCACCCCCACGATTACGGCCGTGAGAACCAGGTTCGCGAACGACAGCACCAGCATGCCCTTCCAGCCGATCTCGATGAGCTGGTCGATGCGGACGCGCGGCAGCGCGGAGCGGGCCCACTGCGTGAACAGGAAGAAGGCCCAGAGCTTCACCACGAACCAGATGAAGCCGATACTCTCCGGCCCGGGGCCGGACGCGCCGCCGAGGAACGTCACGGCGAGGATCGCGCCGCCGAGGAAGATGTGCACGAACTCGCCGAGATAAAAGAGGACGAAGTACGCCGAGGAGTACTCGGTCTGGTACCCGGCGACGATCTCGGTGGGTGCCTCCGGGATGTCGAACGGGTTTCGTCCGATTTCAGCGAGGTTCGCCGTGAGGAACAACACGAACGCGAACGGGTTCACGAACGCGTACCACGCCGGAATATCGAACCCGGCGATCGTGACGAGCGTCTCCGTCTGCGCGCCGACGATGCCGCTCATCTGGAGCGTCCCCGCGAAGATCACGACGGACATCGCCGTGACGATGAGCGGGATCTCATAGGCGAGATTCTGTGCGACCGCGCGGAGCCCGCCCAAAAGCGAGTACTTGTTGCTCGACGCGTAGCCGGCCATCACAAGCGATATCGACGCGATGGACGCGAACGCGAACACCAGCGCGAACCCGACTTCGGGGTCGGCGAGGTGGAAGTTTATCGGGCCGAGCCGCCCCATCGGGATCACGGCGAAGCCTAAAAGCGCGGACGCCGGCAGGATGATGGGCGCAATGTCCCAGGAGGGGCGGTCGACGCCCTCGGGGACGATAAGCTCCTTCGCGAGCAGCTGAACCGCTGACGCCGGGATGATGAGCAACCCGAAGGGCCCGACGCGGTTGACCGCGATTCGGTCCGTGAACGCGGCTGTGATCTTCCGTTTTGCCCACGGACCCGCAACGCCCGTGAACGCGAGCACGATGTTGCCGACGACCGCCGCGGCGATGAGCGCCGCGACGACCTCGCCGAGCACGCCCGGCAGTCCGAACGTCTCTGCAAGCCACTCGGGGAACAGCTGTGCGGGTGCCGTCCCCATCAGCGGTCCACCTCCCCGAGCACGATGTCAAGGCTCCCGAGCGCCGCGATGACGTCGGGGATGTACTCGCCGTTCGCCATCTCCGGAAGCGTCTGGAGGTTCGAGAAGCACGGCGACCGGATCTTGAACCGCCCCGGCTTGTCAGTGCCGTCCGCGCGGATGTAGATCCCGAGTTCGCCCTTTGCGCCCTCAACGGCACGGTATATCTCGGTGTCGTCGTCGGGACGTAGCGTGCGCGGCACGTTCGCCTGAATCGTCCGCTCGTCTTCCGGCCAGTCTTCGAGCAGATCGACGCACTGCTCGATGATCTTCGCCGACTCCTCGACCTCGCGCATCCGGACGAGCAGGCGGCTGAAGTTGTCGCACCCGTCCTCGGTCACGACGTCCCAGTCGAGCTCGTCGTAGTAGCCGTACGGGTCGTCCCGCCGGAGGTCGTAGTCGATCCCGGACCCGCGGGCGACGGGACCGGTCGCGCCGTAATTCTTCGCGACCTCGGGCGGCAGGATGCCCGTGTCGATCGTCCGCATCTGGAAGATCTCGTTCGACGTGACGAGGTTGTGGTACTCCTCGACGGACTCGGGCAGCTGGTCGAGGAAGTCGCGCGTCTTCGAGAAGAACTCCTCGCGCGGCTCCGGCAGGTCCCAGACGACGCCGCCGAGCCGGAAGTAGTTGAACATCAGCCGCTGGCCCGTCAGATCCTCTAAGAGGTCCTGTACGCGCTCGCGGTCGTTGATGGCGTACATGAACGTCGCCGTGAAGTCGCCGTTCACGTCGAGCGCGAACGTGGCGAGCGCGAGCATGTGCGCCGCGATGCGGCACATCTCCGCGCCCATCGTGCGGATGACCTGCGCGTACTCTGGCACCTCGATCTCGGCGAGGTCCTCGGCCGCGCGGGCGTACGCCCACTCGTTGAGAAGCCCCGCCGAGATGTAGTCCCAGCGGTCGGGGTACGGCATGATCTGGTGGCGGTACGTCCCCGACTGAGCCATCTGCTCTTCGCTGCGGTGGAGGTAGCCGATGTCGGGTTCGACGTCGACGACCTGCTCGCCGTCGAGGACCGTCTTCAGGTGGAGCACGCCGTGTGTCGCCGGGTGGTGTGGTCCGATGTTGAGGAACATCGTGTCGGACTCGTCGTCCTTGTGATGGTCCTGTAGCGGGTTCGCGTGCTCCGGTAGCGTGGCGATCTGTGGCCGGTCCTTGTCGTAGTCCATCGACAGCGGGTGTCCCTGCCACGTCTCGGGCAACAGGATACGCCGGAGGTCCGGGTGCCCCTCGTACTCGATGCCGATCAGGTCGTACGCCTCCCGCTCGTGCCAGTCGGCGGTTCGGAAGACGGGCTCTCCCGTCTCGGAGACGGGGTTGTCCTTGTCTGCGGGGACGACGACGCTGACCTCTTGGGTCGGGTCGTCGTACTTTTTCAGGTGGTAGATCGACTCGTACCGGTTCTCGTACTCCTGTGCTGTGACCACCGAGAGGTGGTCGTATCCCGCCTGCTCTTTCAGGATCGAGAGCGTTTCCTGTACGGTGTCCGGACGGATGACGAATCCGGGGGCGTTCAGATGGTCGTCGCGGCCGACGACGAGGTCGCCGAGCAGGGCTTCGAGCTCGTCCGGCGTCTGCGCCGGAACCCCATCGTCGACGGTGTCTGGTCGTTCGAGGCTCATGGCGAATCAGCGAAGTTGTACCGCATGACGAGTTCGTCGTCGTCGATCTGGTCTGCGAGCTTGTCCACGAGCTCGTCGCGTTCGAGGTCCGAGAACTCCTCGAGTTCGTAGGGCTTGACGGTCACCGGTGCCGCTTCGCCGTTCGCGACGCGCTCTTGCAGCTTCACGACGCCGTAGACGAGCGCCTCGGGACGGGGCGGACAGCCCGGGACGTGGATGTCGATCGGGATGACCTCCTCTGCGCCCTTGATCACGTTGTACCCCTCCTGGAACGGACCGCCGGAGATGGTACACGAGCCCATGCCGACGACGAACTTCGGCTCGGGCATCTGGTCGTAGACACGTTTCATCCGCGGCGCGAACTTCGAGACGATCGTCCCGGGGACGATCATCACGTCGGCCTGCCGCGGCGACGCGCGGGGAACGCCAGACCCGAACCGGTCGAGGTCGTGTTTCACCGCGTAGGTGTGCATCATCTCGATGCTGCAACAGGCGATCCCGAACTGCAGCATGAACATCGAGGAGCCGCGGCACCAGTTCAGGAACTTATCGAACTTGGTGAGGATGAACGGCGAGGAGCCGAACGCCTCCCGAAGCCGAGAGTTGAACCGATCGCCCTGCCCGGTCATTCGGGCGTCGCGGGTCTCGGTTACGACTTGCGATTCGTCGGTGATGAAAGGTTGATCGCTGCTCATTAGTTGAGGTCACGCTCCGTCTTTCTGCTGGTCGCGCGGGGACTCCGGGCCCAACTGATGGCCCCGGACCGCCACGCCCAGACGAGCCCGATGGCGAGGATGCCGACGAACGCCAGCATCGGCCACAGGAGAGCGGTCATCGGAACGCCGGCCTGTATCGCCGGACGGTAGATGACGGCCCACGGGAACAGCAACACGGTCTCGATGTCGAACACGACGAACAACAACGCGACCATGTAGTACTGGATGTTGAACCGGATCCGCGTCGTGCCCGTCGGCGTCTCGCCGGACTCGTAGGTGGTACTTTTACCGGTCTCAGGCACGCTCGGACGGAGCAACGCCGACACGCTCATCATCCCGACGGGGATGAGCAGGCCGACGACCGCCAAGGCGCCGATCGCTATCCAATCGCTCATATAGGTCTCCGTAACGTGCGGGGATTTGGACCGCCCCCTCATAAGCGTTGAGTCTTGTACGCCCGCGTGTATTCGGCCCGAGAACACATGTTTTCGCCCGAAGCGCCGCCGAAGCGCCGTCCTGACCACGATCCGTTTGCCGACCGCTCCGAGTGCGATCCATTTGCCGACCGCTCCGAGTGCGATCCATTTGCCGACCGCTCCGAGTGCGATCCGTTTGCCGACCGATCTGAGCGGGTCCGGCGCGGCAACGACGGTCCCGAACCGGTGGACGGACGTGGCGGCTTCGGCGGTGGGTCGGCCGGTGACACGCGTGTCCCCGGCCACGTTATGGGCATCGAACCCCACATCGGGGTATGAACCAACTCGTCGACGGCGAGTGGCGAACGGACGCGTACGAGACCACGAACGCGGACGGGGCCTTCGAGCGCGGGACGACGACGTTCCGGAACTGGGTCGCCGGCAGCGACGTGCCCGACCACGTCGACGCCGAGCCGGACGAGCGGTTTCAGCCGGAGACCGGACGATACCACCTGTACGTCTCGTACGCCTGCCCGTGGGCGCACCGAACGCTTCTCGCGCGGTCGCTTCTCGGCCTCGAAGACGCGATCGGCGTGAGCGTCGTCGACCCGTGGCGCGGCGAGGACGGCTGGCAGTTCTCACCCGAGAAGGACGGCTGCACTCCGGACCGACTCCACGGCAGCGACTACCTCCGCGAGCGGTACGTCGACGCCGACCCCGACGCCACCTGTCGAGTGACGGTCCCGGTCCTGTGGGACACGAAAGCGGAGACCATCGTCAACAACGAGTCCCGCGAGATCCTCCGGATGCTGTCGACCGCGTTCACGGAGCTGAGCAACGGCGCGTCGCTCCTTCCCGGTCCCGACGACGAGGCGACCGTCGCGGACGTCGACGACGCAATCTCCGACATCTACGAGCCGATCAACAACGGCGTCTACCGCGCCGGGTTCGCCACCTCTCAGGACGCCTACGACGAGGCGATTGACGACCTCTTTTCGGCGCTTGACAGCTGGAACGATCGACTCGCAGACCGGCGGTACCTCGTCGGCGACTCCCTGACCGAGGCGGACATCTGCATGTTCACGACGCTGGTCCGCTTCGATCAGGTCTATCACACCCACTTCATGTGCAACCGGACGTTCGTCCACCAGTACGACCACCTCTGGCCGTACCTGCGCGATCTCTACCAGACGCCGGGCGTCGCGGAGACGGTGAACATGAGCCACATCAAAGAGCACTACTACACGACGCACCCGGACGTGACCCCGTCGGGTATCATCGCGCGCGGACCCGATCTTGACTTCGACGCCGCACACGACCGCGAGGAACTCGACGGCACCGCGCCGACCCCGACGGCCGGCGACTGACACCCGCTTTTGCGGTGCTACCGTTCGGCGACGGGGTCGTCGACGCCACTTTGGCGACGACACCGTTCGTCGTCTGAACCGTTCGTCTCGCTCAGTCGGTCGTCACTCCACCGGTTCGGTCGTCCTGCTCGGACCGCTGAGCGACCCGTGGTCTTTGAGCCGCGCGTACGCGACGCCGGCTCCGAATGAGACGATTCCGGTCAAGCCGACGAGTCCGGCGACCATCCCCTCGCTGACGTGGTGTAACGTAACAGGATCCATCTGTCGTGTGAGAGACGCCACGCTCGATCCACATAAAATGATCTATTCAGATTTATCTAATACGCCTCAACTTGTTTTCGTGTCGCAGAACGCCGCCGCAGTTCGGCGCAGGCGCGGGCCCGCCCGCCTCGGGGCAGTCGCCAACGGGTTCAAGTGCGCGGTCGACGGAGCGGATCCCAGCTATGGAGTCGCCGAACATCGAGCGGCTGGACGAGCGGACCGTCCAGAAGATCGCGGCCGGCGAGGTCGTCGAGCGTCCGGCGAGCGTGGTGAAAGAGCTGATCGAAAACAGCCTCGACGCGGGCGCGAGCCGAATCGCGGTCGCCGTCGAGTCGGGCGGGATCGAGGGAGTTCGGGTCCGCGACGACGGGGTCGGCATTCCCGCCGACCAGTTGGAGGCGGCCGTCGCGGAACACGCCACCTCGAAGATCGGCGACATCGGTGACCTCGACCACGGGGTCTCGACGCTCGGCTTCCGCGGCGAGGCGCTGTACACCGTCGGTGCCGTCTCCCGACTCACCGTCCGCTCGCGACCGCCGGGCGCAGACGCCGGCGCGGAGATCACGGTCGAGGGCGGCGAGGTCGGCGAGGTCCGCCCCGCGGGCTGTCCCGCGGGAACGACCGTCGAGGTCGAGGACCTCTTTTTCAACACACCCGCGCGAAAGAAGTTCCTCAAGCGGACGGCGACCGAGTTCGACCACGTCAACACCGTCGCGACGAGCTACGCGCTCGCGAATCCCGACGTGGCCGTCTCGCTGGAGCACGACGGCCGAGAGACGTTCGCCACGGAGGGGAACGGCGACCTCCGGTCCGCCGTACTCGCCGTGTACGGCCGCGAGGTCGCCGAGTCGATGATCGACGTCGAGTGGACGCCGGACGACGGCGAGGCGGGTGGCGTCGCCGAAGGCGGCCGCGCCGGCGAGGACGCTCCTCCCGTCGCCCGCGTGACCGGGCTCGTCTCGCATCCGGAGACGACGCGCTCGACCCGCGAGTACCTCTCGACGTACGTCAACGACCGGTACGTCACCGCGAGCGCGCTCCGCGACGCGACGCTTGCGGCGTACGGCGGCCAGCTCGCGCCCGACCGGTACCCGTTCGCGGTGCTGTTCGTTGAGGTGCCGCCCGGCGACGTGGACGTGAACGTCCACCCACGCAAGCTCGAAGTCCGGTTCGACGAGGAGCCGGCGGTGCGGTCGGCCGTCGAGACCGCAGTCGAGTCGGCGCTTCTCGATCACGGACTGATCCGGTCGACGGCCCCGCGCGGACAGTCCGCGCCCGACGAGACGACAGTCCGTCCGGAGTCGCCGGACCACGCCGCCGTCGGCGGCGCCGGAACCGACCACGAGCGCGCGGCGCGGGAGAACCGTACGGCCGACGAGACTGGGAGCCAGCACGGACCCGAAGGCGAGGCGGACGAGAGCGTCGGGGCCGGTGGGACCGCCGAGCTCGATCCGACCGACGCGGGCGCGTGGGCGGTCGAGGATGTCGGCGGGGATGGCCCCCCGGACGCAGCAGACGACCTGCAGCCGCCGTCGACACCACCGTCGTCGACACCACCGCCGTCGATGGCGTCGACGACGGACTCCGGCGACGAGTCGGCCGATCGAGCGAGCGGATCCGCCGACGCGGACCCCCCGGCCGCGGAATCGTCGGCCGCCGGGCCTGACGGGGCGGAGCCGACGACTCCGTCTGCAGCCGCAGACGACGCCGACACCACGCCCGCGTCGGCGGCGGACCGGCCGTCGTCACGGACCCGCCAGTCGGACTCGGGCGGAGAGTCGCGTCCGGAGCCGAACTCGTCGGCCGGCGACTCGTCCGGTCCCGGACGCGCCGCGGCGGCCGACCGCACCGTCCGGTCTGAGCCGACGGACCAGTCGACGCTCGGGGGCGACACGACGGGGAGCGAGCGGGCCTACGACTCGTTGCCACCGTTGCGGGTGCTCGGACAGCTCCACGAGACGTACGTGATCGCGGAGGCGCCCGAGGGCCTCGTGTTGATCGACCAGCACGCGGCCGACGAGCGGGTTCACTACGAGCGGCTCCGCGAGACGTTCGCCGACGGCGCGGACGCGCAGGCGCTCGCGGAACCGGTCCGCGTGGAACTGACGGCGCGGGAGGCGGCGCTTTTCGCGGAGTTCACGGACGATCTCGTCGAGATAGGATTTCGAGCCGAGCGGACCGGCGACCGCGAGGTCGTCGTCGAGGCTGTCCCCGCGGTGTTCGACACCGCGCTCGACCCCGATCTCCTGTGCGATGTGCTCTCGTCGCTCGTGGGCGACGCGACCGAGGGCGACGAGCCCGTCGCGGACGTGGTCGACGAACTGCTCGCGGACCTGGCGTGTTACCCCTCCGTCACCGGCAACACCTCGCTGACGGAGGGGCGGGTCATCGACCTGCTCGACCGGCTCGACGCGTGTGAGAACCCGTACGCGTGCCCGCACGGGCGGCCGGTCGTGATTCGGCTCGATCGGGAGGAGATCGGCTCCCGGTTCGAGCGCGACTACCCCGGACACGCCGAACGCCGCGCGGAGTAGCCCGCCCGAAGCCGAGGTGCGTTCGAGCCGACGGCACCGACGGGTCGGCGCTTTCACTCGCCCGCAGAGAGGTACGTTTTAGTCGGCCGCGGTGAACCGACGGGTATGGAACGCGTAGCGATCATCGGCGCGTCGATGACCCGGTTCGGGCAGCGTGACGCGTGGGTGCGAGAACTGTTGGCAGAGGCGGGCGAGGCCGCGCTCGCCGACGCCGGCGTCGACGGCGACGACCTCGACCACCTGTACGTCTCGAACATGGCGAGCGGCGAGTTCGAGGGACAGACGGGCGTCTCGAACGCGCTGGCTCACGACTTAGCCGCGACGCCGGCGTACACCGCCCGCATCGACCAGACGTCCGCCTCCGGCGGAGCCGGTGTGTACGGGGCGTGGCAGTCGGTCGCGTCCGGCGCGAGCGACCTCACGCTGTTGGTCGGCGGCGAGAAGATGACTCACCGCTCCACCTCGGAAGCGACCGACGTGATCGCGTCGCTCACGCATCCGGTCGAGTACAAACACGGCGTCACGCTCCCCTCCTTCGCGGGGATGACGGCGCGGCTCTATCTCGACGAGTACGATGCGCCCCGCGAGAGCCTCGGTAAGGTCGCCGTGAAGAACCACGCGAACGGCGTGGACAACCCGCACGCCCAGTTCCGCAAGGAGGTCGACCTCGACACGGTGCTCGACTCGCCGATCGTCGCCGACCCCCTGCGGCTGTACGACTTCTGTCCGATCACGGACGGCTCCGCGGCGCTCGTGCTCTGCCCCGAGTCCGTCGCCGAGGAGTACGTCCCCGCGGACGAGTACGCGGTGATATCCGGGATCGGCGGCGCGACCGACACGCACGTCGTCCACGAGCGCGTCGACCCGACGACGATGGGCGGCGTCGTCGACTCCTCCGAGACCGCCTACGAGATGGCGGGTGTCGGCCCGGACGACATCGACGTGGCGGAGCTACACGACATGTTCACCATCTTGGAGTTCCTCCAGTCGGAGGATCTCGGGTTCTTCGAGAAGGGCGAGGGATGGAAGGCCGTCGAGGAGGGGGTCACCGACCGCGACGGCGACCTCCCGATCAACACCTCAGGCGGGCTCAAATCGAAGGGGCACCCGCTCGGAGCCAGCGGCGTGGCACAGGTGTACGAGATAGTCGAGCAGGTCACCGGCGACGCCGGCGCGCGGCAGGTCGAGGCTGACACGGGCCTCGCCTGCAACGTTGGCGGCTTCGGCAACTGCGTGACCACCGCAATCTTGGAGGGCAACCAATGAGCGACCACGACGAGACGCGGACGGACGGCGGCGAGGAGACAGGCGCGGAACCGACGTTCGAAGCCGCCGAGTACGCGGACGGGACGGTCACGTACCCGCCCCACACCGTGAGCCCGAACGGTGCGGACCGAACGGGATCGGTCGACCTTCGGGACTACGAGGGACGGATCGTCACATGGACGACCTCAACGGCGACGCCGCCGGGCGTCCGCGAGCCCAACACGCTCGCTATCGTCGAGTTCGAGATGGGCGACGACTACGACGGACCGCCGGTCCGCGCGCTCGGACAGGTCGTCGAGCGCGACGGCGCGGGTGACGTCGCCGCGGACGGCGACGGCGGGCAGGTCGACGTCGAGATCGGCGACCGCGTCGAACCGGTGTACGCAGACGAGATCCGCGAGCCGGGAGCCGGCATCCGCGAACCCGACAGTCAGGAGTGGGACGGGTTCCGGTTCCGGCCGGTCGAGTAGTCCGACGCCCCGGTTGCGAGTCTCAGGTCCGGAACCGCGACGCGGCGGAATCTGCGAGCGCGCCGATCCGCTCCTCGTGGACTCCGTCGAGCGTGTAGACGTCGGGGCGGTATCGGATCTCTTCGGTCACTCCGTGCGCCTCCCTGAGCCGACGCCGAACCCGATCGACGTCCGCCCGATCGAAGTAGTTCGGCGTGAACACCAGCACGGCGTGTTCCGTCTCGTCGAACGCCTCGCGGCCGGCGCGGGTCGTCGCCTTCGCGTCCCAGAACCGCCCGGCTGCGACGTCGTCGACCACCGCCTCCCAGAGATCGTCGACCGTCGCCGCGGGACGCTCGACGAGCCACTTCCCGCTCAGGTAGGTCGTCTCCAGCGCGAGCCGGTCGGCGTCGCGGACGGTCTCGCGGTCGGCCGGAATCGATTCCGCTTCGAGACCGATGTTCGGCAGATCCTCCTCGGCCGCCGCGGCCGGCCGCGTCACGTCGTGGTCCGGGAAGTAGCCGTCGCGGGCCTGCCGGGGGAACCCGGTCGCGTGTTTGACCCGGAGCCAGTGCCACCCGGTCTCGTCGATCGCCGTGGGCGAGCGGTCGGTGACCATGGGACCAGTTCCGCGCCGTGAGGGAAAACGGTCCCGCCGGACGTGGCGCGAGCGCCGTCGGGATCGCGGTGCTCAGACTCGCCGGTAGTCGCCGAGCCGCGTCCCGTCGAGCAGGTATGCGTCCGCGTCCGGCAGCGCCGCGGGGAGGAACGGCGCGAGGAACGACTGCCCCTCCACGTTCACCCAGGTGCCGCCGGACCGCTCGTTGAACGCCGGGAAGACGACGAGTTCGGGCGGGTCGGTATCGCGGGAGCCCTCAGCGAGTTCGGATCGATCCCCGGTGAACGCCGCGGAGTCGAGTTCGCCGCGGAGCCACGCGCGCTCGACGCGCGAGCCGCCGACCGCGTCCTCCAGCCGGACCTGCGGGTGTTCATGGCCAGAACAGACCACGTCGGCGTCGAGCAGGCCGGGACCGGGCCATGTGTGGCCGTGGCAGACCGCGACGTCGCCGCCGAGCAGTCCGCCCGCAGGGCCGATCACGCTGAGGTCGTCCGCGAACGCCTCCGCGACGCCGGCGTCGTGGTTCCCCTCGACGAGTGTCATCGGTACGCGGTCGGTGACAGCGCGGATCAGCTCCGTCAGCTCCTCGCGTTCGTCTCCCTCCGGCGCGGCGATCCGGTGGGCGAGGTCGCCGAGGACGACGAGCCGGTCGGCGTCAGTCTCGTCGATAAGCGCGCGGAGCCGTTCGCGCCGCTCGCCCGCTCGGCTGTCGAGTTCGACGCCGCGCTCGTAGCGGAGCCCCGCCTCGATGCCGGCGTGGACGTCGGCGACGAGGAGGGCCCGTTCCTCCCCGAGGTCCGCGACCGCGGCCGGCTCGCCGACGACCGGCTCGACGCGCGCCATCAGATGGGCTTGAGAACTCCGTCACCGGGCTCGTAACACTTCCCGCTCATCAGCGCATCTTGGATCGCGTCGTCGACGGCGTCCGCGTCCGCGCCGTACTCGTCGACCACCGCTTGGACCACGGTCTCGCGGTCGGCTCCCTCGCCGTCGTCGAGGGTTGCCATCGCGTCGACGGCCGCGGCTTCGAGGTCGATGTCGGCCGCCTCCCCGGTCTCGTCCGCCTCCTCGCCACCACGGTCTGTCTCGGCGGCGGTCGACTCGCCGGGTGCTTCGTCGGTCTCGGCGGTCGGCACGTCGTCGGGCGCAGCGCCGCCGAGCGACGCGTCGTCCGACTCGGCTCCGTCGGCCGGTTCTTCGGCGAGGTCGTCCGGGTCCGGCACGTCGATGTCTGCCTCGCCGGGCTCACTGACTTCCGTGCCGGTCGAGAAGTCCGTCCCGTACTCGGCTTCGATCTCCTCGCGCTCCTCGTCGTCGAGTTCGTACATGTCGTCCGAGGCGGCCTCGCCGCCGGCGTCCCCGGTCGGGTCCGTTTCGTCCCCTCCGGCGTCGAAGTCCCCCAGCCCCGCGCCGCTCGGCTGGTCCTCGGATCCGTCGTCGTCGACGCCCTCCGACTCGATTCCGTCGGCGTCGGCAGTGGCCTCGGCGCTCGACTCCGGTTCGGTCGCCGAGTCGGGCGCTTCCGTCCCGCCTGCCGGCTCGGTCGCCGACTCTTGCGCGTCGGTCGCTGCCGTCGTAGGCTCCGGATCCGCGGCCTCCGACTCCGCGTCCACAGCTTCCGGTTCTGCGTCCACAGCTTCCGACTCCGCCTCTGCGGCTTCCGACTCCGCGTCCACGGAACCGGCTTCCGTGTCCGCCTCGTCCGCCTCGTCCGCGTCTGCAGACGCGTCGATCGTCACGTCGGTTTCGGGGAGCGGCCCGATCGCGGCGTCGCCGCCGCCGTCGGGCGCAAACTCGGGTGCGCGGACCTCGTCGCGGTCGCCGGCGACGAGTTCGAGCGCGTCGACCGCGAGCCGCCGGACCGCCTCCACGTAGGCCGTCGAAGTATCGTAGTGGGCTATCGCGTGCGGGATTCCGTCCGCCAGCGCCGCCGGCGCGCCGCCGGCCTCAAGTGCCGCTCGGAGGTCGTCGCCGCGGCGGTCCGAGTCGAGGGCTTGCGCGAACACCGCGAGCCGGTCGAGCGTCGCCTCCGCGGCCGAGACGACCCACCGGTCGCGAGTGTCGGCGTCCACGTCGGTGAGACTCTCCGGGCGGACCGAGGTGAACACGCGGTCCGAGTCCTCGGGCTCGAAGGTGCGCGCCTTCCCCGTCAGCGCGACGAACGCCGGCGGGTCGGCGCGCTCCAGGAACGTCTGCGCTTCCGGCTGGTACTGGCCGGCGTAGGTGACGAACGCGCCGGAGGGGTCGACGACCCGCCCGCGGCGCGTCTCGTCGTTCACCCGCTCGACCTCGGTGAGCACGCCCGCGACGAACAACCGATTCACGCGCGCGCCCGTCGGCGTGACCACGTAGTTCGGGGCGCGCTCCTCGTCGCTCTCGGAGTACGACAGCGAGGCGTCGTCGAACTCCGCGGCGAACACGCGGTGTGCGACCTCCCGCGTCCCCGGGCCGTCGGCGCTCATTCGCCCACCTCCGCCAGCGCGGCGCGAGCGGCCTCTGTCGGGTCGTCGTCCGCGACCGCGAACTCCGTCGCGTCGAGCGTCGCGCCGTACTCGTCCACGGAGAGGTTCCCGCGGACGCGGTACGCCCGACCGACGGTCTCGTCGGCGATGTCGTCGGACACGACCGACTTGTCCATCGCCTCTTGTGCCGCAGCGAGCGCGTCGTCGAGTCCGCCGCCGTACACCTCGGCGGTCAGCTCGTCGTCCAAGACGACGGTGACGGTGTCTGTCCCGTCGTCGAGGATCGCTTTCACGCGCAGGTCGTCCTCGCCGTCGACCGCGCCGTGGCTCCGACACTGGCCGTTCTGGACGACGCGACCGCACTCCGGACAGCGCTCGATGAGCCCGGAGCCGTCCCGGATTTCGAGAACGTTTCCGACGACCTCGACGTCGAACATCCCGCCGGAGGCGACCGCGTCGGCGACGGAGAGACGGGGGGCCTCCTCTGCGACTGCGACGGGATCGGGAAGCGGGGTCACCGTCGAGAACTCGGTGAGGTTGAGCGAGGGGACGCCGCGAAACTCCCGGACGTACACGTCCTCTATCCGGAGGTCGGCACCGGGCTCGACTGCGGAGCGCGGCTGCCAGTCGGTGAAGGGGAGCTTCGCCGTCTCGTCGCCGACGACGCCCTCGACTATCTCCGTTTCGCCGTCGCGTCCGGAGATCGTCTTCTCTTCGGCCTCCAGCACGCGGACCTCGACGTTGCGACCGCGGTCGCCCGCCTGGATGTCGACGAGGGATCGGTCGCCGCCGACCTCGCGGTCGACTTCGACCGGCTCATCGGCGATCGCGACGGTGGTGGAGTCGTTGAGGTTGAGCTCCGGCTCGCCGTCCCACTCGCGGACGCCGGCGTTGCCGATCGTCAGCGAGTCGCCCGGCTCGAAGCCGAACTCCTGCCACGCCGTGTACGAGACGACGTCGGTCTCGTCCGCGACCTCTCCCTCGCGAATCGTGAGATCGTCCCCCTGATAGCGGATGGTTCGAGTCCCCTGCGTGAGCACGCGGACGGTGACCGTCACGCCGTCGTGGTCGGTCGTGATATCGCCGACGTCGACGGAGTCGGGTGTCGGCGTCGACCCCCCTCCCCCGCCGCCGTGCTTCCGGCGAACGCTCTGTTTCGCCTCGTCTATCGGGACGCTGTACTCCAGTAGATTCTGCAGGTCGGCTTTGACCTCCTCTTTGTCGACACCGAGGTCGGAGGCGAGTTCCTCGGCATGGCTGTTGACGTCCATCGAGGCGAGATTCGACGCGACCACACAAAAGGATTCACCACGTTCGGCCGGTCGCGTGGTCGCCGACAGCCACTCTCGCCGCCAGCTGAGTGTCGTCAACGCGGCCGGTAGGGCTAAACCGCTCCCGTCCGACCGTTCGGCATGGACGAAATCGACATCGACGCGCGCGTCACGGACGACCGCACCGTCATCGACGTGAGCGGCACCCGCGACGTCGCCGTCGTCGTCCGGTCGGCTGGGGCAGAACGGATCTACCTCCCCCCGGAGGGGTTCGACGAGCCGGTGTCCGAGTCGCCGTACGCGTCGCCGTATCAGGGCGGAAGCGGAGTCGACGGCGAGGAGAGTCCGTACGGCGGCACTTCGGGCAGCACACGCGGCGTCGTCGAGACCGTGGACGGGTTCCGCATCACGCACCCGGAGGCGGCCACGGCGTTCGATGTGTTTCGCGGCGACGACACCTAGCTCGCCGCGACGGACGCAGCGACGCGTGTGTTCTCAGGCGACGTCTTCGTACACCGCCAGCGTGTCCTCCGCGACCGCCGACCACTCGCGGCGCTCGTACGCGGGCGGTTCCTCGCGGTCGAGCGCGGTAATGAGTCCCTCTACGATAGACTCCGAGTCGGTCTCGACCTCGACGAGACAGCCGTCTGGGAGCACCTCTGCGACCCCGGAGCGGGTCGCGACGACCTGCGTGCCGGCCTCAAGCGCCTCGGTGATAGTGATCCCGAACGGCTCCGCGAAGGAAGGCGAGACGAACGCGTCGGCGGCGGCGTAGTAGTCGCCGAGTTCCTCCTCGGGGACGTAGCCGACGAACTCGACGCGCTCCTCAATGCCGAGAAGCTCTGTGAACCGTTTCAGCTGTTCTGTCTGGTGGCCGGACCCGCCGACGACGAGCGTCGTGTCGCGCCCGCGGAGCTTCTTCATCGCGTACAGCAGGTGCGATATCCCCTTCTGGTCCGTGTGGCGACCGACGAAGAACAGCATTTCGCCGTCGATTCCGAGGTCCGCGCGCACGTCTTTCCCCGAGAACGTCGGCGTCGAGAAGCCGTTGTACACGACCCGAGCGTCGGCGTCGTACAGCTCTCGGATGTCCTCGCGGACTATCTCGCTGACCGCGACGTTCGTGTCGGCCGCGTTCGCGAGCCGACGCTCCGTTTCGACCTCGCGTTTCGGCGGGTCGATGTTCCGGTCGCTCGCGAGCGAATGGAACGACGACACCCACGTCGCGTCCGACACGCGAGCGGCCTGTCGCCCGGGCGCGTAGCCGAACCAGTCGTGGGTGTGGATCACGTCGTGGTCGGACGCGAGTTCTGCGAACCGGTCGCTGAGGCGCTCGACTCGCGTTGCGACGTCGCCTTCGCCCGTCTCGACCGGTTCGAGACCCGGCTCGTCGTCCGGCGCGAACTCCGCGGGCAACACCAGGGTGGCGTCGACTCCGAGGTCGTCGCGAAGCCCGGAGAACAGTTCACCGACGTGGACGTCGAGGCCGCCGGTGATGTTCGGCGGATACCCCCATCCCAACATGAGTACGCTCGGCGGCATACTCACCCGTTTCGGGAGTCACCACTTAGGTATGCCCCTCGTTCGCTCGGAGAAGCGTCGGTGCCGACCGGTCAGGCCGCCTGCACCGCGTCGCGAAGCGCGGTCGTCTGGTCCGTGATCGAGTCCGCCGCCTCGCCGACCAGATCGAGCGGATCGCCGGACTCGGCTTTCACCGTCAACACCGGCTCCGTCTGTCCGCCGGACTGCTCGGGATTCACGTCGTAAGTCGCGGCCGCGACGTCGTCGGTCTCCAGCAGGACGCCCTTCAGCACGTTCATGAAGGTGTGGTCCTCGCCGGCGACCTCGATGCGGAGTTCCGTGTCGGTCTTTTCTATGACCCGCAGTTCCATGCTCCAAACCTCGGGCGAGCGGCGTTTCAAGGTTTCGTCTCTCGGATCCCGGCGGCCGCGCCCCGTCGTGTGGAGACGGCTCCTCGCCGATGCCGTCGGCGCAGGGAACGGCCTCACGTCTTCCAGTGTCACCGCTCGGCGGCGGAAATAAGGAGAGAAGCCGTGCCGGCGAAACCGGTTACTCGTCGGCGTCGACCGCCACTTCGTCGGCGTCGACGTCGACGGCGGCCTCCTCTTCGGCGGCGACCTCGGACGGACGCGCTTCGAGGGTCAGCTTCTGGACCTCGACGCGGCGCAGCGGGTAGATCGTCTTCGCCTCGCCGTAGACCGCAGACGAGAGGTTACCCTCGACGATCGCGTCGACGAACGACTCGAAGGTCCGGTCCGCGGCGGCCGCGTTGACCTTGTCGATCATGACGCGGCGGATCGCCTTCTCCTGGGACCGGTCGGCCTTCTTCGTCGTCAGCGCGACGGGCTGGACGCGGATCCGGTAGTCGTCCGTCGTCAGCACGGTGATCGACGCCTCAACCTTCGAGGCTCCGCGGCGGACGAGAGAGCGCAGGTAATCGCGCGTCAGCTCGTACTTGATGAACTCGGTGTACGCCGAGTCGCTGCCGACGTCGGTGATCTTGAACGTCAGCTTGGTGTTGTTCGCGCCGGAGTCGCCGGTGAGTTCGCCGAGCGTCGTCGTGATCGTGCGGCCGACGACCTGCTGAGGCTCCTCGGCGAGGGTCTCGCCGATCTCCTGTCGGTCGAACTGTTCGGGCGCTAGCACGGAGTACCAGCGCTTCTGTTCTCTGCTCTTGGATACGGATCGTTCGCTCATGTGTTGGTGTCTGTGGTGTCTGCTGTGTCTGCAGTGTTCGTGGTGTCTGCTGTGTCTGCAGTGTTCGTGGTGTCTGCTGTGTCTGTGTCCGAACCGCGAGCGGCGCGGTGTGCCCGCGCGCGCTCCGCGATCCGGTCTGCGACGTGTAGGTTCACGACGTAGTCGTCGACGGTCGACTGCAGCCCGCCGGTCGTCTCTCGCTCGATCTCACAGGCGATCGCGTCCCCGTCGACTCGGGTCGCCATCGACTCGGTGTCGTCGGGCGCGAGCGCGGCCGCGACGAGCGCGGCGTCGGCGTGCGTCGTCCGGACGATCGCTGTCCGGGACGAGTCGGACCCCGTCACGGTCATATCGCCTCCCTGAGCGCGGCGAGCGCGCCCGTGATGTCGGCGCCGGACTCGGCTTTCCCGCCTCCGTCGCTCTCGCCGACCGCGATCCCGCCGCGGTCGGCGGTCCCCCAGCCGTTGGCGTCGAGTTCGGCCGCGACCGACCGGCAGGCGTCGCCGAGACCCGTCGGCTCGGTCGCGGCCGCCGCGAGCCGGTCGTCGGACTCGTCGACCGCGACCGCGACCGGCTCCGGCGACCGGAAGTCGCGCAGCAGCCGTGCGACTGTCGGGAGGACGGCGCGCGGCGTGCCGGCGTCGTCTGCCGGTTCGCGCCCTCCGACGCGGGCGACGACGCAGCCGTCGTATCGGCTGACCGTCGCGGCGTCTAACGCGCGGTGTGCCGCGATCCCGTGCGCCCGCCACGCCTCGATCGCCGCGGTGCGCACCGCGGCGCTCGGGTCGGCGGCGATCGCCAGCGCGATACCGGTTCCGGGGGCCTCGCGGGCGAGCGCGTCGAGCACGTCGGCGTAGCCGCCGACCGTCTCGACCGGTGCGGCAGCTCCCGCAATCGCGTACGGACGGAGCGCGCGCTCGACCGCCGAGGCCGAGCGCGCGGCCGCCTCCTCGCCGCCGACGACGTCGACGGCGACGAGCGACGCGAGCCGCCGGTGCGCGTCGCCGTCCATCTCGGCAGGGAGGCCGAGGTCGGCGAGGGCCGCGCGAGCCGCCTCCGGGTCGCCGGAGTACGGCGTCCGAACGAGCGTCGAGGCGGCGAGACCGTCCGCGAGGTCCGCGGTCGGGACCGCGACTCCCGGACGTCGCTCGACCAGCCCGTCTCGATCGGCGGCGTCGAGCGCGTCGCCGGACCCGTCCGTTCCGGGGACGGATCCGGCGGCGACAACGCCCGCGAGCGCGACCACCGGATCCGGGTCGACGCCCAGCCGTCGGACGACGGCGAACGCGTCCGCGCTCGCCGGCCGAGTCGTTCCCGGTATTGCGTGTGCCCCCCGATCGACGCCGACCGTCACCGCGACCCCGTCGTCGACGTCGTCGGGAATCGGGTCGCGGTCGACGCGGACTTGAAACGGCGTGCCGGCCGCTCTGAGTCCCTTGGCAAGCAGCCCGGCGGCTGCGAGCGCGTCGCCGTCGTCGGTCGCGACGAGCCGGACGAACGGCGCGTCGGCGAGGACGCCGGCGAGGGCGTCGGGGGCTGGCGCGGCGGATGTCGCTTCGGTCATGGTCGAGATGGGCCGTGTCTGTCGTCGCAGGTGGATCTGTCTGTGTTACTCGTCGGCGAGTAGCTCTGCGGCGCGCTCGTAGGTGTACGTGAACTCCTCGTCGATCTCGTCGCCGCGGTAGTAGTTCGCGAGACGGCGGATCTTCGACTCGGTGTTCTGGAGCGCGCGCTTGTTCTGGTAGTCCTGGCCGTTCTCTTCCATGTGCTCGCGCAGGCGGACGGCCTGTGCCATCAGGTTGCGGAGGTCCTCGGGGTACTCCGAGTCGGCGTCGTGCTCTTCGAGGATCTCGGTGAGCTTCTTGCCGGTCGCCAGCTTCACGTCGGGGACCGGGACGCCCTTGACGCCCTCGTCACGGAGTTTGAGTCCGATGACGCTTGGGTCGTGGCCCTGCTCCGCTAGTTCGACGACGCGGGACTCGATGTCCTCCGCGTCGACGTCGCTCCACTCCGGGTTCTCGTCCGTCGCCGGCTTGTCCGAACCGGACGAACCGCGACGGCGCGTGTGCATTCGTGCCATTGTTTCGAAATTGGAACGGCACAACCACAACGTGCGGCTCCGGGCGACGCGGCTACCGGGTGCTCGCGGCTGCGAGCGACCCGCGGACGGGTTCGCGAGCGCGGACCCATCCCGGCCGCGACGCCGGAGGCGTCGGCGCACTGCCACATTCCCAAGCCGCGGGCGAAAATACCCCGGCGAGTCGGATCTGCGGCTGTGCTGTTCCCGTCCGACCGGTCGCCGCCGAGGTTCTTAAGCGTGTTCGTGTGGCTCGGCCGCGGCACAGAAACGAGGATTTAGGTGGATCGTCGGGCACAGGAGGTGTAGGAGCGACACATGATCAACCCACCCGACGACGATTCGACGGATCGAACCGACGACGCGCCAACGGGCGACGCGCCGCGCGGCGACGAACCACGGAGCGGCGGTGGCGGAGCCGAGACGACCACCGACGACGAGCCGGTCGCCGTCGCGGACGGCGGGTTCGCGGACGACCCGGACGCCGCGGTCGGCCCGCGGATCTCCTTTTACGGCGGGAAGTGGGCCAGCACGATCCCGCTCGTCGTGTTCATCCTCTGGGCGATCTTCCAGAGCGGCGTCCTCGGCATCGGCGACACCAACGGCCTCGTGATCGGCGCGCTTCTCGGCACCATCCTCGGGATGTTCTTCGTGCGCGGCGACTGGAAGGCGTACGCGAACACCATCTTCGAGGGGATGACCCAGCGCGTCGCGGCCACGGCGATCGTCGCGTGGCTGTGGGCGGGCATGTTCGCTGAGACGCTGCAGGTCGGCGGGTTCGTCGAGGGACTCATCTACGCCGCCGACGCGTTGAACGTCGGGGCGGCGACGTTCCCGGCGGCCGCGTTCGTCCTCTGTGGCCTGCTCGCGACGGGGATCGGGACCGGCTACGGCGCGACCGTCGCGTTCGTGACGTTGTTTTTCCCCGCGGGCGTCCTCATCGGCGCGAACCCCGTCCTGCTCTTCGCCGCGATTCTGTCGGGTGCCGTCTTCGGTGACAACCTCGCGCCCGTGAGCGACACCACGATCGTGAGCGCGGTGACGCAAAACGCCGACATCGGCGGCGTGGTCGCCTCGCGGTTCAAGTACGCGATCCTCGCCGCGGTGCCCGCGTTCGTCGCGTACCTCGTGATGGGGTCCGTCCTCTCCGGCGCGAGCCTTGAAGGCGCGGCCGCGCTCCGCGAGTCCGCGACCGCGCCCGGACTGGTCCACCTGATCTCGATGGGCGTGGTCATCGCGACCGCGGTCGCCGGTCGCCACATCGTCGAGGCGATCTCGTGGGGGCTGATCGTCGCGATCGCGTTCAACCTCGCGTTCGGGCTCTCTTCCGTGTCCGACATCCTCGTGTTCACGGTGACCGAACAGGGCGCGTTCAGCTCGCTCCCGTTCGTCGCCGTCGGCGAGACGGCGGGCGTCGGCGGGAGCCTCTACGCCGGTGCGATCGGCTTTTTCCCGCTCATCGTCCTCACCCTCCTGATCGTCGGGATGGCGCGGATCATGATCCGCGGCGGCGGCTTCGAGGCGATCTTGGAGTTCCTGTTGAACTCCGTCGCGACGACCGTCCGCCGCGCCGAGGTGACGATGGTGCTCGGCACCGCCGCGATCAACGGCATGATAACGATCAACACGGCGGCCGAGATCGCGATCGCGCCGTACATCGCGCGGATCGGCGAGAAGTTCAACATCAACGGCTACCGACGGGCGAACATTCTCGACGCCAACACGTCGGCGCTCGGGTACATCTTCCCGTGGGCCGGCGGCGTCCTCGTCGGCTATCAGGTGATGGTCGGGCCGAACGGCCTCGGCGCGGAGTACGGCCCCGAGATGGTCGTCAACCCGATACAGGCCGTGCCGTACGTCTTCCACGGCTGGTTCCTCGTGATCGTCTTCCTGATCGCCGCCGTGACCGGCTTCGGGCGGGAGTACATCCCGGACCGGACCTCCGAGGAGGTGTCGCGCGCATGAGCGTCTTCGAGAAGTTCCTCGCCGGCTGGTCGTTCCGGAGTTCGACGCCGGCCTACGAGCCGGGCGAGACGATCGAAGTGATGGTGACGGGTCGCGAGGGCGAGACCGCGATCGCCCGCATCGGCGACTCGGCGCTGCAGATCGGGGAGGCACCGGCCGACGCGGTGGACACCCGCGTGCTCGTCGAGGTCGAGACGTGGGACGCGGGCGAGCGCCGCGGCACGGGCACCTACCGCGAGACGGTCGGCGAGAGCGCGTTCTGACCGGTCGGCACCGCCGGCCTTCCCCGGCGTCACCGACCTGTGCCGGCCGCCGAACGCCGGGGTGCCGCCGGAACGGGGCCGGCCGCTCCGGACCGAGGCGCTTTTTAAGTCGACTCGCGAAGGTGAGCGCGTGCTATCGGTCGAGCTGCACGCGCACTCGGCGCTCTCGTACGACGGGCGCGACCCGGTCGACCTCCTCTTGGAGCAGGCGGCCGGCGTCGGCCTCGACGCGCTCGCCGTCACGGACCACGACGAGATCGACGCCAGCATCGAGGCGGCCGAGAAGGCCGCCGACTACGGGCTCGTCGGCATCGTCGGCATGGAGGTGACCTGCGCGGCGGGCCACGTCCTCGCGTTCGGCATCGACGAGCGCGTCGAGAGCGGCCTCCCCTTCGACGAGACGCTTGACCGCATCCGCGAGATGGGCGGTATCGCGGTCGTTCCCCATCCCTTCCAGAAGTCCCGCCACGGCGTCGCCGCTCACATCTCCGACGAGCGACTGGCGAGCGCCGACGCCCTCGAAGTGTACAACTCCCGGCTGTTCACCGGCCGCTCGAACCGACAGGCGGAGACGTTCGCGATACGCCACGGACTCCCGATGACCGCCGGAAGCGACGCGCACATCTCCGAGATGGTCGGACAGGCGGTGACCGAGGTCGCGGCCGAGGAGCGGTCCGCCGACGCGATCCTCGACGCGATCCGGGAGGGGCGGACCAGCGTCGTCGGAAAGCGGACGCCGTGGCGCGTCTCGCTCCGGCAGTTCGGTGGCGGCGCGAAGCGACGCGCGCTCCGCGCGCTCCGGGGGCTTCGCTGACGCCGATGACGCGGACGCCCACGCTCCGCGGCGCGCCGGCCGACCGCGTTCGGGAGGCCCTCAGGACGCGCGACCCGCTTCCAGGCGGCCGCGGCTTCGCGGGACGGATCGCCGATCCTCCCGGTCGGTCCGGCCCCGTCCTCGTCCGCGACGTGCTCGGCCGCGAGCCGATCTTCGTCGACCGCGGCGCGACGCCCGAGACCGACCGTGACCCACCCACTTCCGACCGCGATCCGACCGCTCCGACCAACTGGAGCTTCGACCGGCACGATCTCGACGATCCGGTGTCAGTTCCCGCCGGCGGCGTCGCGTCCGCCGAGGGGACGGAGCGCGTCTGGACCCTCCCCGACGACGGACCCGTCGATCCGGACGCCGGGCAGGCGACCGTTGACGCCGCGCTCGACGACGTCCTCGCCGACCTCGCTCGCGACGGCGGTTCGGACGACGGAGCCGGCGGCGGTTCGGGCGGCGAGAGCGAGGCCGGCAACCTCGCCGTCGCGTTCTCCGGCGGCGTCGACTCCGGCGTCGTCGCCGCCGCGGTGCCGAACGCTCCCCGCTACGTCGCCGGATTCGAGGGGTGTCACGACATCGCGGCAGCGCGCGAGGCGGCCGCGGCGGCCGACCGAGCGGTCGACCTCCGTGTCGTCGAGATCACGCACGAGGAGCTGATCCGCGCCGTCCGCGCGGTCGCTCACGCGACGGGGCGACGGAACCCGATGGATGTCGCAATCGCGGTCCCGCTGTACCTCGTGGCCGAGGCGGCCGCCGAAGACGGGTTCGATCGACTCGCGGTCGGACAGGGCGCAGACGAGCTGTTCGGCGGCTACAGCAAGGTCGTCGATCCGGCCGACGACCACCGCGTCGACGCGGACACCGTCCGCGGGGCGCGGACCGAGACGGTCCGCACGCTCCCGGACCAGCTCGAACGGGACGTGCTCGCGATCCGGGCCGCGGGAACGGAGCCGGTCGCACCCCTTCTCGACGACCGGATCGTCGACGCCGCGCTCGCGCTCCCCGGAGCGCTCCTGTCCGCCGGCGGCGAGCGGAAGATCGCCCTGCGCCGCGCCGCGGCGGGCCGCGTCCCGGAGTCGGTTCGTGTCGCCGACAAGAAGGCGGTCCAGTACGGGACGTACGCTTCGCGCGAACTCGACCGACTCGCGCGGCAGGCGGGGTTCAAGCGGCGGATGGACGACCACGTCGGGCGGTATCTCGACGAGCTGGTGAGTGACGGCTGAGTATCTCGAATGAAAAATGGCCCGTGAGGGCCGGCTGACCAAGCCGCCGTATGGAGTACCAGTCCTACGGCCGACGCCCGATCGTTCGGGCGTCTGCTGTGAGATAGCGGTGACCGTTATAAAATTCGGGCAGTAGTGACAAATATAGCTATCCTACGCACGAAATTGCTGACGATCGGGCTGTCCATGCGTCGGTTCTTGTCGAACGATCCGATTTCCGACCCGGAGCGCCGCCGGAACTCCACATGCATCAGGCAGCGAATCGGCGCGATCCACTGGGTTCGGCGGTCGTCGCGGCGAGCCGACATCGCTCGAAGCCCCTCGACTCTGACGCCGGTCGCCTGCCGAGGTTCGGATCGCCCTGCGGGGACCGGGTCGCCTGCCGAGGTTCGGAGCGCGCGACAGAGTCTGGATCATCTGACCAGATACGGATCGCTGCCGGCGATGAACCGACCGAGGTCGCTCTCTCGGCGGAAGTCGGTCGACTGAAGCTCCCGGAGCGAGTCGACGAGCCGGTCCGCGTCGCCGTCCGCCCACTGGGCGGGGTCTCTGATCGGGACGACGAGCCAGCCGGAGCCGAGGATCTCCTCGGCGTGGAGCGATTGCATGTCGACGTCGGTCGTCTGCGCCTGCGCGGTGTACTGTCGGAGGACGTGGTCAGTCGCCCGCGCGCCGACCGGGAGCAGAACGTGGGCCGCGATCGCTCGGAGTTCCGCGTCGAAGAACCGCTCCATGTCGGCGTAGTCGTCCTCGCTCGGCGTTCCCGCCGCCGCACACATGTGGAGGTACGAGAAGAACGACCGCTCGGTTCGAACCGGCGTCTCGTTGGCCGCTGACGCGGCGTCAGAATCGAACCCCGCGATCAGCCCGGCGTCGGTCAACGCCGACAGGAAGGCTGCAGACCACGGTTCGCCGGTGAACGGGACGCCCGTCTCGACGCCGCCGTGGACGCCAGGGTGGTCGCCGACGAGGTGAAAGTCCGCGTTGGCGTCGCCGTAGCCGGGAACGTACGTCTGACAGTCGGGCCGCATCCCGAACGGGTTGCGGGTCCGGTCCGTAACGTTCTGCACGCGAACCCATAGGCGCGCGCCCGGATATATCCCGTTCGGTCCGCTCTCACCCGGCTGATCTGGACCGCCCTCGGCGACGACGCCGAGCGCCGCTCTCAGTCCGGCCTCCCGAACCGCACGACGTGAAGCGAGGCGCACGAGTCGGTGGTAATTCACATAACTTATGGAAACGAACGGGGTCCACACGGCCTGTGATATGGCGGCCTCGGCCGACCGGTCAGGTCATTTCAGAACAGATATACGAATTTCCAAAATCGCACGACTGCGAAGAGTTCGAATCGGCGAGCGCCACGGAAAGTATATATACATCCCGCTGCTCGGCTCGGGTGACGACCAATGTTCGACCGCATCCGTTCGGCGGCCCTCTTCGGGCTGCACCAGGCGACCGTCGCCATCGGCATCTCGCTGTTCCCAGTCGCCGTCTTCGCGCGCAACCGACTCGGCATCAACGTTCCCATCGGCCGGCTCGTCGAGACCACCGGCTCCGCGTACGAGAACGCCGAGGAGTGACGACACACAGCGCGTCACCGCGCCCGACTGCCGGGTTCCGTCCTCGGTTGCGCTGTCGAGAGTGGACTGATAGTCCCGTCGGAACCGGCGGTCGGTCCCCGAAGGGTTGCCTTTATCAGCGCGCCGGGCCAACGCACGCCTAATGCGATCACCGACTGGCGATCTCTCCAGCAGCCCGGTCGACGAGTTGGGCCGCGACCAGCCCGTCTTCGGACCGGAGATCGGCGAGTTCGAACACAGCGAGCGCCGTGCGGCACAGGCCGACGGCGAAGGCGAGATGAAAACCGGCACGACGACCGTCGGCATCCGCACCGCCGACGGCGTCGTGATGGCGACCGACATGCGCGCCTCGATGGGCGGCATGGTCTCTTCGAAGGACGTTCAGAAGGTCGAGGAGGTCCATCCCCGCGGCGCGCTCACCATCGCCGGATCCGTCTCGGCGGCTCAGAACCTGATCTCCACGCTCAAAGCCGAGACGAGCCTCTACGAGACCCGTCGCGGCAAGGACATGTCGATGGAGGCGCTCTCGACGCTCACCGGCAACCTCCTCCGGACGGGCGCGTTCTTCATCGTCCAGCCGATCTTGGGCGGCGTCGACGACGACGGCGCACACATCTACTCCATTGACGCCCTCGGCGGCACGACCGAAGAGGAGTACACCGTCACCGGCTCCGGCTCGCAGTACGCCCTCGGTGTCTTAGAACAGGAGTACCACGACGACCTCACCGTCGACGAGGCGAAGAGCGTCGCCGCCAAGGCGATCCAGTCCGCCGTCGAGCGCGACCTCGCGTCCGGCAACGGGATCAACGTCGCCGTCGTCACCGACGAGGGCGTCGACATCACCCGCTACAAGGAGTTCGACGAGCTGCTGTAGGCGCGGTCGCGTCTACCGGATCTGTTTTTTCCCGGCGTTCGTGATTTCTCCTGATGTTCGCGAGTTCTCTCGACGGTCGTGACCTCGCAGCCTGCGCTCACACTCGTCGTTCCGTCGTCTCCTCTGGCGACCGGATCCCGTCGCCCCAGTAGAACCGCGGACCGAGGAGCAGGTAGCCACACGAGAGAAACAACAGCGCGAACGCGAACCCCTCGCCGATCCACGGCGGGAGCCGCGCCGTCGCCATGTGCGCCGCTGGTGTGAGGATCACGGCGACCTGCACGACGCCCATGACGAGCGCGTCCTGCGCGTGGAGGTCGGGATAGGTGATCGTCGACCCCATAAGCAGAGCGAACACGGCCGTGACCGCGGCGAGCAGCCCTGGTGCGGTGTATCCGGCGACGACCCCCGCGGCCAACACCGTCGCGGCGAGCGTGGTCGGCACGCCGACCGTCTCGCGGCTGTCGCTGTCGTAGGCGGTGTACATTCCCAATCGAGCGACCGCGGCCGCGACGAAAAGCGCCGTCGCCGCCATGCCGCCGCCGACGAACAGGGGGTCGGTCGCGAACGACCTCGCGTCGAGGACGAGGAACGCGACCAATCCGGCGGGAGCGACACCAAACGACGCCACGTCGGCAAGCGAGTCGAGGTACGGACCGGCGTCCGTTGAGCCGCGGTGTCGGGCGACGACGCCGTCGAGCCCGTCCGCGACCGCGGCGAGGAGGATCAGTCGGGCTGCGAGCGTGGCGTCGACGGTCGCGGCCACGACGGCGAGAAAGCCCACCGCCGCGTTCGCCACCGTCACCGCGTCTGCGAGTCCCAACCGCTCGACGAACCGCAGGTGCATACCGGATCGGTCGACGAGCCGGGGTTTAGGGTTTATTATCGTCGACGGGGCGGTACAGCGACAGATCGCAGATCGCCGTCGAGACCGGCAGATCGATCGACGGACGGCGGCCGAAGTATTAAGCGTCCGATGGCCTAACCCTCGGTATGGGCCCGATTACCCTCCAATCCGGTCTCGGCTTTGGGCTGGTGAGCGTCGGTCTGCTCTTTTTGTTTCTGGCGATCATCACCCTGTGGCAATCGGTCGAGATCGTCGACGCCTACGAGAAGAAGACGCTCACGGTGTTCGGCGAGTACCGGAAGCTGCTCGAACCGGGCATCAACCTCATCCCGCCGTTCGTCTCCCGCACGTACCCGTTCGACATGCGGACGCAGACGCTCGACGTCCCCCGCCAAGAGGCGATCACGCGGGACAACTCGCCGGTCACCGCGGATGCGGTCGTCTACATCAAGGTGATGGACGCGAAGAAGGCGTTTCTCGAAGTGGACGACTACAAGAAGGCCGTCTCGAACCTGGCACAGACCACGCTGCGCGCGGTCCTCGGCGACATGGAACTCGACGACACGCTGAACAAGCGCCAAGAGATCAACGCGAAGATCCGCAAGGAGTTAGACGAGCCGACCGACGAGTGGGGGATCCGCGTGGAGAGCGTCGAGGTCCGCGAGGTCAACCCCTCGAAGGACGTCCAGCAGGCGATGGAACAACAGACTTCCGCCGAGCGCCGCCGCCGCGCGATGATCTTGGAGGCGCAGGGAGAGCGTCGCTCCGCGGTCGAGCAGGCGGAGGGTGACAAGCAGTCGAACATCATCCG
>NZ_JQKV01000043.1 GCF_000746205.1 Halorubrum sp. BV1 | reverse complement strand
TGGACACGAGCCATGCATGAGTGGTGACCGTTCTGGTGAACGGTCTAAGGTGAGCCTCTCGTGTGAGAGGTCTCGGGTCGGTGGAGGTGATCCAGCCGCAGATTCCCCTACGGCTACCTTGTTACGACTTAAGCCCCCTTGCGAAGCCCAGATTCGACACGTGGAACGTGCCTCATCCGGACCTCACTCGGGTGCTTTGACGGGCGGTGTGTGCAAGGAGCAGGGACGTATTCACCGCGCGCTTGTGACACGCGATTACTACCGAATCCAGCTTCATGTGGGCGAGTTGCAGCCCACAATCCGAACTACGATCAGGTTTCTGAGATTACCGTCTCCTTTCGGAGTTGGAACCCTTTGTCCTGACCATTGTAGCCCGCGTGTTGCCCAGCACATTCGGGGCATACTGACCTACCGTTGCCCGTTCCTTCCTCCGTGTTGGCCACGGCGGTCTCCGTACTGTCCCCAGCTACTGTGAAGTACTGCTGGCAAGTAGGGATGCGGGTCTCGCTCGTTGCCTGACTTAACAGGACGCCTCACGGTACGAGCTGACGGCGGCCATGCACCTCCTCTCTGAAACTCGGACAAGGTCATCAACCTGGTCGTCATTATTACAGTCGATGCTGGTGAGATGTCCGGCGTTGAGTCCAATTAAACCGCAGGCTCCTCCGGTTGTAGTGCTCCCCCGCCAATTCCTTTAAGTTTCATCCTTGCGGACGTACTTCCCAGGCGGTCTGTTTAGCGGCTTCCCTACGGCACAGCACCCACTCGTAGTGGGAGCCACACCTAACAGACATTGTTTACGGCCAGGACTACCCGGGTATCTAATCCGGTTCGAGACCCTGGCTTTCGTCCCTCACTGTCGGATCCGTTTTCGCGACGTGCTTTCGCCATCGGCGGTCCGTCCAGGATTACGGGATTTCACTCCTACCCCGGACGTACCCGTCGCGCCTTCCGGTCCCAAGCCACACAGTTTCCACCGGGCGTCCACCTGTTGGGCAGGTGGATTTCCCGATGGACTTGTGCGGCCAGCTACGGACGCTTTAGGCCCAATAAGATCGGCCATCACTTGGGCTGCCGGTATTACCGCGGCGGCTGGCACCGGTCTTGCCCAGCCCTTATTCGT
>NZ_JQKV01000042.1 GCF_000746205.1 Halorubrum sp. BV1 | reverse complement strand
GCGGATCCGCGACGTCGACCTCTCCGGGCAGAACGCCATGATCACGATCAACGAGGAGGCGAACGTCAAGGACGCCCATGGCACCATGCCCCTCACGTGGAGTGAGGGCTACGTCACGTCCTACCTCAACGTCCACCCGCGCCGGAACGTCGAGAACGCGGCCCTGCTCCACCAGAACGGTGGGTACTACGACGGGGATGACGACGGCGCCCTCGACTACCAGTACCTCAGCCGGCGCATCAAGGATCTCGCCGGGGAGGCCGGCATCGACCGCGACCGCGTCAACACTCACAACTTCCGGAAGACGGCGATCAGCCGGTGGATCCGAGAGGGCCTCTCCGAACAGGCCATCAAACACCGCGCCTGCTGGACGGTCGACTCCGATATGCTCGAGGTCTACTCGGGTGTCCGTGACGAGGAGTTCAACGACCAGATCCTCAGCCACTACGACCTCGACCACGAGGCCAACTCCGAGCGACCCGACCTCGAGCAGTGCCCCCGGTGTCAGACTGCGCTGCAGCCCAACCACGACTTCTGCCCCGGCTGCTCGGCGCCCCTGACCGCTGGAGCGAACGAAGCCGAGGAGAACGTCACCGACGACATCCTCGACGACATCGTCGAGAACCCCGAGCTGGCGAAGCAGCTCCGGGCTGTTCTCGAGAACGCTGACGTCGCTGCCTCGGCGGATCATGGGAGCTCCTCCTCCTCGTAGTCGTACTTCCGTTGGAGCACGCGGCGAGCGTGCTTGGCCGACTGCAGGTCCGTCGCTGCGACGTCCAGCAGGTCTTGCTCTTCGCCGCCCAGTTCCTCACTCTCGTCGCTCTCAGTTGTACTCATGATTCGGATTCAGTAAAGCGATCATCGGTTGATCTACTCTGTTCGATCGTACCGTACTGGGCCAGGACGGCCTCGCGAACAGCGTGGCCGCGGCTCGTGTCGATGTCCATCGGATCCATCGACAGCACGGTGACGAGTGTCATGCCTCGCCGGAGGAGTGCCG
>NZ_JQKV01000041.1 GCF_000746205.1 Halorubrum sp. BV1 | reverse complement strand
CATTCAGCCCGGATCGGGCACTCATCATGCAAGACACAGCAAAATACCTCATCCACGCGAAACTATCGGCGGACGGCGTCGTCGAGCGGAGCGACGTCGTCGGCGCGGTGTTCGGCCAGACCGAGGGCCTACTCGGCGACGAGATGGACCTGCGTGACCTGCAGGACTCCTCGAAGGTCGGCCGCATCGACGTGAGCGTCGAAACCGAGGGCGGCCAGTCCTTCGGCGACGTGACCATCGCCTCCTCGCTCGACAAAGTCGAGACCGCGATCCTCGCAGCGTCACTGGAGACGATCTCCAGAGTCGGCCCCTGTCAGGCCCGCCTCGAAGTGACGAACATCGAGGACGTCCGCGCCGCAAAGCGCCGTATCGTCGTCCAACGCGCCAAGGAACTGCTCGCGAACTCCTTCCAGGAGACGGTTCTCACCAGCGACGAACTCCACGAGGAAGTCAGGGAGTCAGTCCGCGCCGGCGAGATGAACGAGTACGAGGGCTACCCCGCCGGCCCCAACGTCGAAGACGGTGACGCCATCGTCGTCGTCGAGGGGCGGGCGGACGTGGCCCGACTGCTCGAGTTCGGCGTGAAAAACGCCGTCGCCGTCGAGGGGACGAACGTCCCCGACGCCGTCGCCGAACTCACCGAAGCCCGAACGACCACCGCCTTCCTCGACGGCGACCGCGGTGGCCAGCTCATCCTCCGGGAACTTGGACTTCGTCGCGTTCGCGCCCGAGGGCGAGTCGGTCGAGGAGCTCCAGCGCGGCGAACTGCTCGCGGCGCTCCGGGAGAAAACGCCGTACGAGGTGTACGAACGCGCCCGGCAGGCGGGCGACCCAGAGTCCGCCCGCGAAGTCGCGACCGGGGGCTCACGCCCCGGGGCCACGGAGACCTCGCCCGTCGTCGACGGCGAGACACCGACGCGCCGTGAGAAGTCGGCCCAGCCGGCTGCCGCCGAACGCTCGGCTGACGCCGACGCCGGAGCTTCGTCGGACAGTCGCTCCGGCC
>NZ_JQKV01000040.1 GCF_000746205.1 Halorubrum sp. BV1 | reverse complement strand
TACTGCCGCTGCTGGTGCATCTGCGTCACTTCGGCGCCGAGTACCGCGAACCGATTCGGGCGACGCTGGCCGAACTGGGGTACTAGCGCGTCCAGAACGACGGCGTGAACAGCACCAGCACCGAGAGGATCTCCAGTCGGCCGATCCACATGAGGAACACCATGTACAGCTTCGCCGCGTCGGAGAACGGCAGGAAGCTGTTCATCGGGCCGACGGGGCCGAACCCCGGGCCGACGTTGCCCAGCGTCGCGATGGCGACGCTCATCGCCTCCAGCCCCGAGAGCGCGAGCTCCGGGGTGCGGTAGCTGTCGAGGTAGAGCAGCATCGTGGAGACGGCGAACAGCACGACGAACACTGTCACGAACACGAACACCTCGCGGATGGTGGTCTCGTCGACGACCTCGTCGTTCAGCCGGACCGGCCTGACGGCCTCGGGGTGGGCGGCCACGAACAGCGAGCGATCCGTCGCCCGCTTGGCGATCACCCAGCGCACGATCTTGATCGACCCCGCGGCAGAGCCGGCAGACCCGCCGAGGAAGTACGCGAACAGCAGGATCGTCTGTGCGGAAGCGTCCCACGTGTTGAAGTCCATACTCGCGTAGCCGGTGGTGGTGACGATCGCGATCACCTGGAAGAGCCCCTGCCGGAGCGCGTTCTCGAGGTTGCCGGCGACGGCGTCGACGTTCGTCGGCGTCTCGGCCATCCCGACGCCCGCGAACAGGACTGCGGAGACGACCGCACCGAACCCCGCGACGACGAGCAGGTACGCGCGGAACTCCGCGTTGTCGGTCAGGTGACGGGGCTCCCCTTTGAACACGTGCCAGAACAGCGCGAAGTTGGTCCCCGCGATCAGCATAAAGGGCATCATCGCCCACTGGATCGCCGGCGCGAACGCCTCCGCGCTGCGGGCCTCCGGCGAGAACCCGCCCGTCGGGAGCGTGGTGAGCGCGTGAGCGACAGCGTTGTAGAGGTCCATGTTCGGCGCGACGTCGACGACGCCGAGCGTGAAGTAG
>NZ_JQKV01000039.1 GCF_000746205.1 Halorubrum sp. BV1 | reverse complement strand
CTCGTTGGCAGAGAGGAGGTTCGCCGCGGCGCCGCCCTTCGCGACGGCGCCGTAGAACGTGGTCGACTCGACGACCAGGTGGACGATGCCGAGGAACGTCGTCCACGCTGACTCGTCCGTGCTAGTCGCGTCACTTCCGAGATGGTTGGTGAGGCAGAATCGGCATTTCGTCTGTCCGTCCGGGACTGACGCCCCACAGGACCGGCACTCGCCGTCGGTGGTCGTCGGCGCATCAGGGTAGCCCCCAGCGCTCGTCGCAACGCGTTGCCGCCGGGGGTCACCTTCGTACTCGTCGTCCAGCCTCGTGTCCGGAACGTGGGACGCCTCACCGGTTGGCCGCAGTTCCTCGAAATCCAGATAGCGATCACGCATCGGTTGGTGTGGTTTGTCTCGATTTCGTATTTCAATTTCAGGGCCAGTAGTCCGCCCTGTCTCTCGTTTGAGTATGGCCCATGAACAATCTCATGCGAACATCTTATACTTCATGAGAAAGTAGATGGGAGTAGTAACGGGGGTCCCAATGAGCAGCAACGACACCAAGCACGTGCAAACGGAACTGAACGAGGACGAATACGAACGCTTCCAGGAGTTCGCGCGAGAGCACGGCCTCTCGCTCAAAGAAGCCGGCCACGAGGCGCTGGTCGAGTGGGTCGAACGCCAACAGCAAGCCGACCCCAACGACCCGGCGTTCACAGTCCTCGACGACCTCGAGGACGATTCGCTCCCAGTGTCGGCGGCGACGGATGCCCGCGAGGAAGACGATATCGTCGAGGAGTGGGATGGCAGCGACGAATCGTTCACGCTCGCTGATGACCCATCTGCGCAATCCTGAATTTGGATGGCTGAACCAGTCGAAACCCCGATTGGGACGATCTCACCCGAGCATTTTCGCCCGGGGCACGTCCGCCATCAGGTCGTCGTCGGGCCGAAGTTCCTGTACGCATTATTCAACCCAGAAGATCAGATGCACGCAGTCTCGCGGGCGTTCATGACCTTTGTCCGCGACGGCGACCTCCCCTATCGTCGCCTCATCGTCAACGATCACATCGTCGACGAGGCTGCCACACGGCTG
>NZ_JQKV01000038.1 GCF_000746205.1 Halorubrum sp. BV1 | reverse complement strand
TCTGCGGCTCGCTGAAGGGGACTAACGACGGGTATTGAGCACGCACGAATTCGTGCCCTCAGGTGGTTCGATCAAACCCACCGGCGACCCTCTCGACCTCGTGAAAATGGTCAGACCCTCTGAGCGACTCCAGCAGTGCGATCAATTCTCGAGCGGCGGCGCGCTCGAATCGCACGCCCAATTCAAGGTTTGACAGAAATCCCTTCCCAGTCACATTTGCGGTTCCGAGGTACGCCTCATCATTGTCAGTAGCCACAACCTTGGCATGGAACGTTGACCAAGTTTCATCGTTGACGTACTCGTACAGCGAAACATTGTCGCCACATGGAGAGTCCAATAACTGACGAGTGAACTCACGATTATACTCACCATCATCGCCACCATAAGTGAGGTATCGAGTTACGAGAGAGATAGTGCTCCCCTTATCAACCGCCGACAAGAGGGCGGGACGAAGTCGGTCAAAGGCTTCGGCAGAGAGGAATGGACTGACGATCCACACATGCGACGAGGCATCTTTGATGACCTCAAGAACGCCCGTAAGGAGATCATCAAACCCGTCCGTCGAAAGCGCCTCATCATCGGGGAACGTCGCCAATAGATCGACTGCCGGTGAAATCTCCTGGCGTTCTTGTAGTACTTCCGCAGTATGCCCAACCGCCGGAAGGGCTCGCGTTCTAGCCCGATCAGCATCAGTACCGATGTACTGGTGATATCGAAGGTGGTCCAGTAAGTTCTCTAGTTCGTGGTCAGGGGGATGGACGTCGAGCTCAACACGAAGGTCCGCCACCGTAATCGAGGTTTTCTGCTGCTGGAGATACCGGAGGGTGGTGGCGAGGATCTCATAATCGTAGTCGCCGGACAGATCGTGAAACGCCGAGGCAGTTTCAATAAGGAGCGATCTGTCGATCGCTGAATGAGAACCCGGCATCTCAGAGAGACATGTAACCCTCTATTTCGCTGTCATCGAGCCCCGGTTTTCCGTCGTCAAATGGCCCGCCAAAGAGGGTAGCCCGCCCCAAATTGTGGTTTGTATTGTCTGTCGACATGGCCG
>NZ_JQKV01000037.1 GCF_000746205.1 Halorubrum sp. BV1 | reverse complement strand
TCGACAACGGGCTGCCTCATGACAAACATTTAAATAAGCATGGTGGTAGGTTACAGCCATGCCTGAGAGTGATTGGCAAGACAACCGCCGGAAGTTCCTACAGGCGGCCGCGTCGGCTGGCCTCGTAGGACTCGCTGGCTGTACTGGTGGAGACGGCACGGAGACGCCGACTGAGACCGATTCAGACTCGTCCGGGGGCGACGACGACACCGACGCCCAAACGGCGACGCCGATGCGCGGCGGCTCGCTGAAGTTCGCTCAGACGTCGTCGCCGGTGGAGCTCGACCCCGTCAACAACAACGGCGGGAACTACTCCATCATGCTGAAGAACCTGGTGTACTCGCCGGTGCTCGGCTACGACCGGAACACCAACCTCGTCCCGATCCTGGCCGAGGAGATCCCGACGCTCGAAGGCAACGAGTTCACGCTCAATCTCGATGCCGACGCGACGTTCCACAACGGGGATCAGGTCACCGCAGAGGACGTGAAGTACACGTTCGAGGCGACTGTCGAGGAGCAGACCAGCTACGCCTCCAACTTCAGCATCGTCGACACCATCGAGCACTTCACGCTGACCGAACCGTACGTCCCGATCCTCCACGCCATCGCGCACCCGGTCGCACCGAAGAGCGTCCGCGAGGAGGACCCCGAAGGGTTCGGTATCGACACGTTCGTCGGTTCCGGGCCGTTCGAAGTGACGGATTTCCAGGAGAACGAAAAGGTCACGATGGCGGGATGGGACGACTACTGGGGGAACGGCAGCCCCCACCTCGACGAGGTGACGTTCACGCCGATCAACGAGCCCACCAACCGCGTGACCCAGCTCCAGACCGGCGAGCAGGACGTGATCAACCGCATCCCGCCGCAGTTCTGGAGCACCGTCCAGAACATGTCGGACGCCGACGTGATCGAGGGGCCCTCGCTGAGCTACCAGTTCGCCGCGTTCAACCAGAACGAGGGGGAGTGTGCCAAGCGCGACGTCCGACTGGCGATCGACCACTGTGTCGACCTCGATCAGGCCATCGACCAGTACATCAAGCCCGGCGGTGGCCGGATCTACAGTCCAGTTCCCGCCTCCGT
>NZ_JQKV01000036.1 GCF_000746205.1 Halorubrum sp. BV1 | reverse complement strand
CGTGACGACGGTTGCTCGGTGCGTCAGTCCGAGACGAGATGGGGGCTGAGGTCACGTGTCCAGTACGTCGCGAGCCCGCCCGGGCTACAGCGCTCGCATAGCTGCAACGGGCCTTCGAGACGCCCCAGTTCGACACGGAAGCGCGTCAGCGCGGCGAGGGCGTCGACGACGAGCCCACAGCCGTCACAGGCAACGTGATCGCGCTCGTCGGGATCCGGCTCCGTCTGAATCGCGCAGTCGACACAGATCGGGTGGGTGACCCGCTCGTCCTGCCCCCAAGTGTGGGCTTCGCCAGTCTCGGTACCAGGGGGCGCGTCGCAGAACGCACAGCCGACGAGGGTTTGCTGCATCACTCACCTTCTCCGTCGGCGGGGCGGCCGGCCGTCCAGTCACGGTGGAAAACGGCCAGCTACATCGCCTTGTCGAGCCGCTATTGAAGTTGGTTACACTTTTGAATAATCTTAGCGTGCTGCTCGTCGACCAAGAACAAACACGAGTAGTGCCATGAGGGAGGCACCTAACCCCGTCTCGATAGTTGCGATCCAACGACTCCAGCCAATCGGTTCGAAGCCACCGAATCCTAGAGTTGTAAACGTAAGTGTGCTGAAATAGAGAGTATCGGGAAGAAGAGACAGATACTCCGGTATTGTTGTCGGTTGAGCTACTCCGTCTGCTCCAGATGGTTGAATTCCACTAAGAGGGTAACTCAAGCCCCCAAGGACGATAACAAACAGTGCGGCTGCCAGTATTCGCCAGGGGCTCTCACCATAGAGTAACGTTAACCGGGCGACAGATGTACGTACCCAGCGGCCCCAGGCCCCGAGTGTGAGGTTGGAAGCAGTTGTTGCCTCCTCAGCATAACGTTTCCAGTGCATATCCTGACGCTGGACGAACGCACGTGCCTGTAGACCGGGCAATGAATTCTCCCGGGCAACCTTCTCGATTGTGTGGTACGTTCGTGCCGCCTTACGATACCGCTCTGAATCCACGTCTGTTGATTGATGAGTTTCTTCCACGAAGTCGCCGTGGTCACCATTTGCCTGCGACCGCTTGTTCCCACCAGTTTGCATCTCGGAAGCCTGA
>NZ_JQKV01000035.1 GCF_000746205.1 Halorubrum sp. BV1 | reverse complement strand
TCACGAGCCTTTGGCGGGGCTCACCCATTCCGGCCCCTGAAAAACAGCAGCTGCCACGAAGCAGATCGAACTAGGAGTGGTTCAGGCTCGCCTTCTCGAAGGGTGATTCCCCGGTCGGAATGAGCAGCTCCTGTCGGTCTCCGACTCGCTCGGCCAGCTTCCGTTTCAGGTACTGTCTCGCCGTCGACGGCGTGAAGACGCCCTTGTCGAGCATATCGCCGACGACGTCTTTGAGGGCCGCAAACTGTCCTTGGAGGTGGCCATCGCCGACCGGCTCGCCGTCGTACCAACGCACCGTCGCGAGCGCGCCGTTCCCGACTGTCTCTCCCTGTTCGACCGTCTCCGAGTCGTACTGGAGGCCGAACCACAGCGTCCGATAGGCGGTCACCTCGAACGTCGTCGACACCACGAAGAACGCCTCGTGGTGGAGATAGTCGAGATGGTCAGCCACGATCTCGTCGAGCGTGAGCCCGGTGGCGCGGGGCTTCGGCTCGACGACCGTCGATGGTCGATCCTCGCCGGCGAGGTAGCCGTCGACGGAATCTGCCTCGAGGCCATCGGCCAGCTCTGCGAGGAGCTGTTTCGCCCACTTGGAGTCGGTGTCGTCGCCACCGAACGGCGATTCAGCCGAGATTCGGTGCTTGAGCTTCAGGTTCGCTGCACCCCAATGGCTGTAGTGGAGCGTGTACTGTCCCTCGTGTCTACTACAGTCACGTTACCACGCCGGATTCCCCCCCCCCGATTGGTAAGTACAACCCGAGAATCGAACATCTTGTTTTGATAACGGCTTTAGCGATACCACCCTCACCCTATCGTATGAGCAGCGAAGCAGGGGGTGGCGTTCGCCAACCGTTTTTGGGAATAGTTGGTGTGTTCCTCTGGGCAGTCGGACTGATCGTTGGAACGATCCTGTTTCTGTCACAGTCTGCCGCAGCTACGGTCGGCACCGACCTCGTCTTCAGTGCGCTATCCATTCCGTTTCTTGAGGCATCCATCGCCGAAACCTTGCGAGATGCGAACGGGATTACGCAATACGGACTGGTTTTTGTGATGGCGGCGATTCCTTGGGTCGAGATCGTCGTC
>NZ_JQKV01000034.1 GCF_000746205.1 Halorubrum sp. BV1 | reverse complement strand
CTCGCGAGAGCGACGTGTCCAGTTTGAGGTGGACGTGTGAGCCCGCCCCGTGGTTTTCGAGGGCCACGTCGAACGGCCCGTCGGCCACGTACGACGCCGGCGCGTCGATGTCGCGCGGCCGATCTCGGTTGAGGTGGACTGAAAGCGCCGGCACGGGTGGCGGTGGCACCCGCGTGGGGAAAAAGCTTCACCCGAGTGGGCACTCCCCAAAACGGCCGCGAAACGGGCTCTCAGGGGAGTATTGGGCAAAGACTTATCCAGTCTCCCTCGTAGCCCTACGTATGGGTACCAGTAGCATACCACCCGTCGTCCGCGACTCGCCGCCGCGCGATCGCGGTCCGGATCTATCACCTGTCGGCACCGACCTCGTCATCTGTGACGGCGAGGCGATGACCTACGGGGAGTACCGGCGCGACCGGGAGGCAGCCTCGGTAGAGCGCGAACGGGTCACAAAAATCGAGAGCTGAGCCGCGAGGGCGGTCGCCGGCTCAGAAAGCGTCGCCTTCGAACGTCGTCTCAGCGTGGAGATCGCCCTTGAGCGCGTCGTGGACCTTACAGAGGTCGAACGCGCGGTCGATCGCCTCTTCGCCGTCGGCCTCGCTCACGTCGTTCTCGACGGCGATGTCGAAGTGGATGCTGGCGAGTTTGTCGTCGTCGTTGAGTTCGCCCGTGATCGAGAGTTCGACCTTTCCGAGTTCGCCCACGTCGCGCTGCTTCGCGCCGACGCGCAGCGCCGGCACGTAGCAGGCGCCGTAGGAAGCGAGCAGGGACTCCAGCGTGTCGGGTGCGGACTCGCCGCCGGGGTCGATGTCGACGGAGAAATCGCGGACCTCGGTCGTGGAAGCGTAGCCGTCCTCTGAGACTGTGGTGACTTGTTTGCTCATCGCGATCCGAAGTTGGTCCGGTCGCGGCCTAAATCTTGCTGCCCCGGCCGAGGGCGGTCGGCGCCGACAGCGCGCCGTCGACGCCTACTCCGCCAGCGTGTAGGTCTCGTCGCCGTCGAGGACGACGACCTCCGTGTCGCTACCCGTGGCTTTGACCTCACGGACGAACTCGTCTGTGTCGACCTCGAT
>NZ_JQKV01000033.1 GCF_000746205.1 Halorubrum sp. BV1 | reverse complement strand
AGCGATGCGTACGGCACGACTTCCTCCCGGTTCGGTCCCCCCAGCAATTCATGAACCGGCTTACCGAGCTGCTTCCCGATCAGATCCCAGATCGCCATATCGAGTCCGGCAAGAACACATTGGAGGGGGCCACGCCTGGAGAAGTGGTACTGGCCGGCGTAGGCGCGCTCCATCAGAGATTCAACCTCGAACGGGTCTATCCCGAGAACGGAATCAGCGACCAATTCCTCACAGATAGCAGCATTCGTTTTCGGAGGCCCGAACGCTTCACCCCATCCGACTGTTCCATCGTTATCTTCCACCTTGAGAAGGGTCATCGGTCGTTCTGGAACCGGGTCACCTCTCCCAGAGACAACGTACTCTTCTTCTAAGGGGCAAGAGAGGGGAATTGCCTCAACAGATGTGATTTCCATGAACGAGCGATTGCGAGGTCATCTATTTAGTAATACCGGCGAGGGAAACACTAAGGGGGGCTGGTTATAGTGATAGCACATGCGACTTGCGAGAGCAGATACAGAGGATGGTGTTGTTACTGGGACGTACAACGATGGAGTTCTAAGCACAGATAATGGTGAATACGAGCTGGGCGACGAGGCCGAGTTGCTACCGCCGAGTAAGCCAACCACCGTCTACTGTGCAGGGCGAAACTACGAGGACTACCTCGAACACAAAGGAAACGAAAAACCCGAGCAACCCCACTTCTTCCTCAAACCGTCAACTGCTGTTTGCCCTGATGGGGCTCAGATTCCCTATCCTACCTTTGCGGACGGTCTCGGATACGCCGGTGAACTCGCTGCAGTCATCGACGAGAAAGCAAAGAATGTTCCAATCCCAGATGTCGACTCTGTGGTACGTGGGTATACCATCCTAAACGACTTGGATGCTATTGGTCAGCCCGGTGCCGCAATGAAAGTGTTCGACAATGGGGCACCTGTCGGGCCGTGGATCGAGACAGACGTCTCACCGCAGAATTTGGATATGAAGACCACTGTGGGAGGCGACGTCCGACAGACGGGCAATACTAGTGAGATGCTCTTTACACCAGCAGAGATCATTGCATTCCTCTCGGAGCGTGTCACACTCCAGCCCGGAGATGTGATCGCCTTTGGAAGTCCGGCA
>NZ_JQKV01000032.1 GCF_000746205.1 Halorubrum sp. BV1 | reverse complement strand
CAAAATTGACATTGAGTACTCGGAAGCAATCACTGCAACAGATCAAGAGGACAAGCAGATTCGGTGGATCCCTGATTGTCAGATTGAGGCAACAGATGGATGGAACGGCGAACTTCTAGAGCGCTATTGGTGCGAGATCAAGACCGGGGATGCATCGTTCCAACGCCATCAGATAGAGACAATGGAGCAGTTCGCAGTCGAGCATCGAGTGCTCAAAGCCAAGGTGCGAATCGACGATCTCCCGGACAACTACACTGTTGCGTTCCACGAGGTCAGTCCCCCAACTGACAAGGAGTACTGAGGATCACGAGTAGAAAGACGACGATGAGGTTGGCACTCTGCCGTGATGACAGCATATTCTGCCTCGGGAACGGCAAGACACTACCGTACTGCCGGACTTGACAGAGTGTGTCTGAAGAGGAACTGGCGTTACTGCGGCAAGTCGCCGAAGATTTCGCTGCCGCAGTACCGGTCGTCGATAAGTCTCTCGTGCACGATCGTTGGCAGCCGGGGATCGGTCCATTTGAAGAAGAGACCCAGCTCGACGCACTTATCGAGGAAACCCAAGAATCGCGATCTTGGTCAGTCGAGTCCGAAAAGACATACCCCAACGGTGGGCAACGCTGTGACCTCGTTGTGAGTGAGGACGAAGTCACTGTGCCTGTCGAAGCAAAGCTCGCGCGGTTCCACTACGATAACGGGAATATCGATCCCCAAAGCTACGCTCGACTGTTCACTCCGTTCCCAGAGGAGTCATCGTCTTCACTGCTCACGGACGCGAAGAAACTCACGAAGTCTTCTTTCGAAGGCACTAGTGGGCTACTTGCGCTCTACTACGAACAAGAGAACGAGACCTATCAGCAAATGAGCGCTGAGAATGTTGCGGAGAAGCTTGCTCAGGATGTCGGGTTTTGGTACGACTTTGACACGGAAGTCGCAGAGATCGCAGAGTTCGATGGACTATGCCATCCACATCACCAGCGTGGGGCAGTCATCACGTGGGCCCTCTTTCCGTGACTACTGCTGCGGTCATGGAGCATAATGTGTTACCCTGTAGTGTTTACTAGTCGTCGAAAGCACCAGGTTATTTTTTCCTACATCTCCTCGACTGTTGGTTGTGGTAACTGTAGACTGGGGCCCAGCACTTGAGGAACTGAAGGAATCGGCAGACAACGT
>NZ_JQKV01000031.1 GCF_000746205.1 Halorubrum sp. BV1 | reverse complement strand
CGTCACGCTCGTCGTCGCTGTAGGGCTGGCTGATGAACGGGAGGTCCTCCTCGTTGGGCAGCAGGATCGGCCCGTCGAGTTCGAGGTCCTCGATTACTTCCACGTCCATCGTGACGGTGCCGCTTACGTCAGTCGTGTGCAGCGAGAGCTCGCCGTCGCCCTGGTTGGCGTGCAGGTCGCCGACGTAGATCCCGCCGCCGTCGACGTCGACGGGACAGAGCAGCGTCGCGCCCGCGCGGACCTCTGGGATGTCCATGTGGCCGTCAGTCCGCTTCTCGAGGTCCGCCTCGGTGTTGACGCCGTAGTCGTGCTCGGCGCCGATCAAGTTCTGCCCGAAGTCGCCGGCGTTGTGGGAGTCGGGCATCGTGACCGACGGGGTCGTGCCGATGTTCCCGATGAAGGGTCGGAGGCGCCCGAGCGTCCCTGGCATCCCGTCGGGCTCGTACAGCAGGATCGGGTGCTGACGGGAGTTCTCGGGGATGTCCATCACCGCCTCGGCGTTCGTCGCGAGTTCGTGAGCGCCGTCCGTATCGAGGGTGATCCCGACCGCGTTCTCGTGGTCGAACGCGACCGTGTAGCCGTACTCGAAGCCGAACGAGGAGGCGTTCGCGCCACACTCCGCACACCGGATGGCGTCCTCGCCGGTCCCCTCGACGACCGAGTCGGGCCACGTCGTCCCGCACTCGGGACAGCGGTGGTCGACGAACGGGTCGTCCGTGAACGCACCCTCGCGTTCGGCCATCGAGCCCGTGCTCGTCGCCATGCTCGTCACCTCCACGTCGCGGATGTGGATGGCGACGGCGTCGCCGACCTCGGCACCATCGACGCGTATCGGCCGGGTCACCTCGTGGCCGCCGCGGAACGAGGGGGTGATCATCGGGCCCCAGCAGCCCGGCGGGGTGTACGTGGTGATCGTCCCACCGTCGGCGACGGTGCCGGCCCACTCCTGGTCCGGCCCGACGAGTCCGAGCGTGTACTGATCGACGTACAGCTCCTGGTTCACTTCTTGTTGAGACATGCCACACCAACGTTGGGTCCGGCTCAGCATAAGTTCGCTGCCCGTGACACCTGTGAGTGGCGTGCGAGCCCGGATCTAAAGCCGTCCAGCGAGAATGTCGCCGTATTAATTACTTCGCGCTTCCAAGAACGGGCATGCAGGCCGGTACTACGCGGGAGCCGACCCCCGACGAGCGCTTCCCCGCGTACGGACCGCTCGAGGCTGCGCTCGGGTACGTGCTGTTCTACGTGCTCGTCGATCGCGTGACGCCCGCCGTCGTCGAGGTGTTCTCGGGGACGGGACTGGACTTCTCGCCGTC
>NZ_JQKV01000030.1 GCF_000746205.1 Halorubrum sp. BV1 | reverse complement strand
ATGAGGATTTCGCCCCCTGCGCTCCGGCGTAAGAGGAAATCTGATGTGAGCCGTGGTCGTTCGGTGTCATCCAGGTCGCTGGGTGCACTGGACACCATATAGACCATGCAATGGTGTGTTGACATCGTGTCAACACCCGCCAACACCCCCTCTGTGCCGGGAACCAGGTACAGAGGTATACATTCCGGTTGATCCTGCCGGAGGCCATTGCTATTGGGATTCGATTTAGCCATGCTAGTCGTACGAGTTCATACTCGTGGCGAATAGCTCAGTAACACGTGGCCAAACTACCCTTCGGACCACAATACCCTCGGGAAACTGAGGCTAATAGTGGACACCACAGTCCACCTGGAATGAGGACTGTGCCAAACGCTCCGGCGCCGAAGGATGTGGCTGCGGCCGATTAGGTAGACGGTGGGGTAACGGCCCACCGTGCCAATAATCGGTACGGGTCATGAGAGTGAGAACCCGGAGACGGAATCTGAGACAAGATTCCGGGCCCTACGGGGCGCAGCAGGCGCGAAACCTTTACACTGCACGACAGTGCGATAAGGGAATCCCAAGTGCACAGGCATAGAGCCTGTGCTTTTGTGTACCCTAGGGCGGTGTACGAATAAGGGCTGGGCAAGACCGGTGCCAGCCGCCGCGGTAATACCGGCAGCCCAAGTGATGGCCGATCTTATTGGGCCTAAAGCGTCCGTAGCTGGCCGCACAAGTCCATCGGGAAATCCACCTGCCCAACAGGTGGACGCCCGGTGGAAACTGTGTGGCTTGGGACCGGAAGGCGCGACGGGTACGTCCGGGGTAGGAGTGAAATCCCGTAATCCTGGACGGACCGCCGATGGCGAAAGCACGTCGCGAAAACGGATCCGACAGTGAGGGACGAAAGCCAGGGTCTCGAACCGGATTAGATACCCGGGTAGTCCTGGCCGTAAACAATGTCTGTTAGGTGTGGCTCCCACTACGAGTGGGTGCTGTGCCGTAGGGAAGCCGCTAAACAGACCGCCTGGGAAGTACGTCCGCAAGGATGAAACTTAAAGGAATTGGCGGGGGAGCACTACAACCGGAGGAGCCTGCGGTTTAATTGGACTCAACGCCGGACATCTCACCAGCATCGACTGTAATAATGACGACCAGGTTGATGACCTTGTCCGAGTTTCAGAGAGGAGGTGCATGGCCGCCGTCAGCTCGTACCGTGAGGCGTCCTGTTAAGTCAGGCAACGAGCGAGACCCGCATCCCTACTTGCCAGCAGTACTTCACAGTAGCTGGGGACAGTACGGAGACCGCCGTGGCCAACACGGAGGAAGGAACGGGCAACGGTAGGTCAGTATGCCCCGA
>NZ_JQKV01000029.1 GCF_000746205.1 Halorubrum sp. BV1 | reverse complement strand
TATGGTCGCCGTGACGGTTATACTGGCGGCTACCATCGGTACGTTCGTACTTGGGTTCGCCGGTGACTTGGCCGAAGGTGAACCACTGGTCGACTTCCGAATGAACCAAGACGGAACGACAGTTACCCTCACTCATGCTGGTGGGGACACCCTCGACGGAGAAGCCGTGTACATCGTATCCGGGTCGGGCGGCTGGTTAGGCAACTATGCCGGTACCAACGGACAGGCCTGCGATACGACGATTTCGACGGTGAAACCGGGAACAGAGTGTCAGATTTCAGGAGCGCCAAGTGGTGATTTATCGGTTGTATGGCGGTCGAATGGTCGTTCTGCTATACTCTTCCAAGGTCAAGTCTTCGGTGACGAGGGTGCGTCAACTCCGACGCCGACACCGACGACGCCCACGTCTACGCCGACACCCACTGCGACACCGACACCAACAGCAACGCCGACGCCTACACCAACGGCAACCCCGACGCCGACACCCACGGCGACCCCTACGCCGACGCCTACCCCTACCCCGACACCAACAGCGACTCCCACGCCCTCGAACAGTCCCCCGACAGCCGACTTCACGACGGACAGGAAGGGAAGTTCGGATAATGTTGACTTGGACGCCGCGCCATCCAGTGACTCTGACGGGTCTATCGTCACATACGAATGGGACATAGGCGCGGATGGAACAATCGATGAAACCGGTCAAACTGTTAAGGCCAAAGTGCCAGCAGGGACAGAGGTGAAACTGATAGTCACAGACGACGACGGAGCCACCGACAGCATAACAAAGACGGTGAACTGACCCCCTATTCCCCCAGACGCAACGACAAGTACGCGGACAACGATGGTCTTCATTAGTGAGTCGTCTATATCTAACGCTTAGAGTGCCTTGTCGATGTTGTGAGTGAAACAGCCGACAACGAGTTCACGGAACTGCTTCCACCAGTGTCGTGAGCGGACGAATGCGCCATATTTTCGTTTAAGCCGAGAGTTCACCGTCTCGTTCTGACTGCGTTGACCGTAGAGATCAGCATCCAGTCGAGCATTCCACGCCCTGTGAAGTGACGAGAACTCTCGATGCTTGATGACCGGACGAACATTCTCTTCGTGAGCTAATGCACGAATCTTCTGGTCATCGTATCCCTTGTCGCCGAGGAGAATCGCTACATCACTGGTATTTCGCTTGATGAGCGACGGCGCAATTTGCGAGTCGTGTTTTCGTGTCGTTGTCACGTGTAAGTCGATGATCGCGTTCAATCTCGTGTCTACGAGGAGCGTGACTTTCAACTGCTGAATCGTCAACTTCGTTCGCTTGGTGTAGTGTTTTGAGGCGTGACTGCGGTCGAATCCGGAGGCATCAATCCCGACGACACCGTTGGTCGGGAGGAGTGTGACCGAGAGGTTGAGCAGGAC
>NZ_JQKV01000028.1 GCF_000746205.1 Halorubrum sp. BV1 | reverse complement strand
GAAGGCGTTCCTGGTGGCCGAGTGCGAGCGCGCCGGCCTCGACGAGGTCGCGTTCCGCGCGCGTCGCGGCGACTACGACGCCTAACCAACACACGTGCTTTCTCGCCTGTCCGACGTTGGTTAGCCGCTGGCTCACCGAGACGACGTCGGAGGAAGCCGGTCTTCGGGCTCCGAGGGTAGGGGTAAGCGTACGAGGATCGGGTCGCAGAACGGGAATACCGGGGAGACGGGGCTGTTCGCGGGCTATTCGCTCACGGCGCGGCAGTCGCGCGGTCGGTGTCCCGGCCGGCGAGATCGGGGCGGCCGTGCTCCTGGAGGAGCTGCTCGCGCGAGTGGTAGGTCTGGCCGGCGACCTCGTAGACGGTGTGCGTCGTCCCGCGCTCGGTCCTGATCGTGCGCGCGGTGACGCGGACGTCGTCGAGCGTCACTGGCCCGCCCCCGCGTCGAGTTCGTCCAGGACGTCCTCGGCGTCGGTGAGCGCGGCGCGCAGGTCCTCGACGTCCTCCTGGTCCACGTCACCCGTACCGTGCAGCTGGTCGATCACGTCGCCCGCGAGAACGACGACGCGGTCGCTGGCATCGTCGAGTCGCAGGGCTGGGTCGTCGTGCGGTTCCTCCGGCGGTTTTACGAGAGTGCGGTCTGTAGCTGACATTGCGTCGTCCGACGCAGGGTCGGTGTTGTAGCACCGGCCTCACTTCTGGAGGCGTCCCGCGTCACTACCCACTCTGCCCCCCAGCATGAAAAAAGTATGCATAGCATACTTGCATAACTACTATACTCTTCTGGGCATACTCTGCATACGTAGCATTATGAGCATACAACAAGACTCGGAACGTATGGGCGAAGACACCAGTATCCGAGTGACGGAGGAACTGGCCGACGAGTTGTTCGACCGGAAGAAGCGCGGTGAGACGTACGAGGACGTTATTTGGCGGCTCATCGAGCAGGCGGACGTAGGTGGCGCTGAGCCGGCGAGTGAGACCGAGGAGAGTCGGGAAGACCCAGCGCTTACACCCGCCCCTCAACCCGAGGAAGAGGGGGTAGTAGACGACGACATGGACGTCGAGGCGCTTCTTCGGTCTCTGGACCTCCCGGGCAGCGGGTCGAAGTATGAAGCGCGCGTAGAGACTGTGCTGGCGTTCTACGAGTATCTGCGCGAGCACGCGGGCGAACGCGTGTCGAAGGGAGACCTGGAGGTGCTCGTCGAGGACCGCGACCTCGACGTCGCCTACGCGTCGTTCGGTTCGTTCTGGGGAAACTGGGTGAAGAAGAACGAGTCGCAGGGACGTGGCTTCAACACGCTCACGCAGCTGCCTGGCGTGGAGATGGACGGCGACGATTACATCTACACGAGGGTGAACGATGAGTAGTGAGGCGGATTCGCAGTCTGGCGACTACGTAGACAGTGAGTGGCGGGAAGTCAGACAGGCTGTCCTCGACCGGGACGGCCACGAGTGCCGG
>NZ_JQKV01000027.1 GCF_000746205.1 Halorubrum sp. BV1 | reverse complement strand
CCTGATCGGCCACATAGAGTGTGCCGGATCCCTCGGCCTCCATAATGGGCGTTCCCTCTCCGCTCACGGCCTCCTTGACGAATCCAGTGATCCCGCCCTCAGCAGAAGATTTCCCGGTGAACGTCGCGTCGCCGGTGTAGGCAATCATCGACCCGGCTTTCACCATTGCTATCCCGTCAAAAGGAATCTCTAGCAGCCGCTTGTTGACTTTTCGAAACCCGGTGCCGTTTTCGTCAGGTGCGTTCGCGTCGACAAACTCTTCCAGTTTCATTGGACACCAAATCGTGACACCGCCACTGAAAAGGCTCTACCCCCATCGTTTCTGTTCCTGAAACACGGGTTCCGTACTGGCACGTCTCCTGAGTTCGAACCTCGTCCGTGTCGCAACCTCAGCAACGGTGGAGAGACATTAAACCGGTCGCGTTCACACTCGATATCGAGATGGCCGTCCGACCGACGCAGCCGACGCTACGGTGGCGACGATGAGCGAATCAAACGCGATGCAAGTTTCGCTCGCGTCCCACCCCAGTCCTGTGCTCCAGTACAAGATGCGCGAGGGGATCCCCACGGTAACTGCGATCAACGACGCATTCGAGATAGCGTTTGGCACCGTTGAGGCGGCTCCAGTCATAGATGTCTTCGAGCAGTTCGACACAGTGGAGTCGCCGAGTCAGAAGCCACTGGAAACACAGCTCCGCGCCGGCAAACCTGTCGAGTTCGTAATGCGATCAGCCGAGGACACGTACGTAGCTCACGTTCTCGCGCCCGATACTGACGGCGGGACAATACTGTTCACTGAACGCGACTCCGCCGAGACGTTCACGGAGAGTGTCGAGGTGGCACAGGTTGCAAGCGCGATCAGTCACGATCTTCGGAATCCCCTCGATGTCGCCGGGGCACACCTCGAAGCTGCACGTGAGACCGGAGCGAGTGAACACTTTGACGCGGTCGCCGCCGCCCATGACCGGATGGAACGGATCGTTCAAGAAGTGCTGACGCTGGCTCAGGGTGAGGTGGTGCTGAACCGTCAGCCGGAGGTCTCAATTCGAGATGTCGCCAAACGCGCGTGGCAGACTGTCGAGACCGAGACGTGGACGCTCACCGTCGACGAGTCGCTCCCGACAGTCGAGGCCGACGCCGACCGGCTGCAGCGACTTTTCGAGAACTTGTTTCGGAACAGTGTCGAACACGCCTCGACTGGCTGCTGTCAGACTGACGGGAACAGCATTGAGCACGCGGCTAACGGCCAGCGCGTATGGGTGGGGACGCTTGCCGGCGAGACTGCCGGTGTGTTCATCGCCGATGACGGCCCCGGTATTCCGCCCGGCGAGCAGGCGAATATCTTCACGCCAGGGTATACGGTTGACGAGGGTGGCACCGGACTCGGGCTCGCGATCGTCGACCGGATCGCCGAATTACACGACTGGTCGGTCTCAGTCACGGAAAGTGATCGCGGCGGTGCACGAATCGAGCTCCGGTTCAATACGAGGGAGTGACGATGGAGGATCGCCTGCAGGCTGCACCGATTGGCGT
>NZ_JQKV01000026.1 GCF_000746205.1 Halorubrum sp. BV1 | reverse complement strand
GTGGCCGACGCCTCGAAACTCGGATTGAGGATCAGCTCAATACAGCGGTCAAACCGATTAGCAAGATCTACGAACTCTGGTGTCTTGGCGTCTTACTCGAATTCTTCGAGGAGATCTATCAAACGTCCCCAGACGCGGGTCAGATCGCCGGCACGTATACCATTACCCCAGATGTGACGCTTTTGTACAATAGCAGCGTCTATCGATACAGCAACTACCTGACCTCTGCATTCGAAGTCGGAGCTGGGCGCCCCGATTTCGCCTTAGTAGTGGACGATAAACTCGTCTGGATCGGAGACGCCAAATCGAAAAGTTGGGATTCGCTCCAGCTCTCGGATTATCAGCGATTCCTCACATATATCCTCGATCTCCTCTCAGTTGATCAGACGGGGAGTATCCTGTATGCAGAGAAAGAACGCCCGGCACAGCGCCAAACGGTCCGCGATTTTGAAGTACAGCACGTACCGCTTCGACCCGGTGGAAAACAGAAGGCAATGAAGAGTCTCCGAGATCTACTCAGCCCCCAGCTGCCTGCGGTGCCTTCGACACCGAATCAATCCTAAACAATCCTTCTTAGCTGCGACTCAAATCTACATGGCGTTTGGATCTTGTACATATGAAATTATTGCCACTTCTTAGTCCGCAGATCGTGACTTCTGGATTAATTCGAGTAGACCGATCGAGGTCCACGCCATCCCGATAAACACGAATGTAAAGATGGTTGCTAATATGCCATAGAGCAGGTGTTGGTGCATCGGGAGGGTCTCAAGCCAGGGATCTGGATCAGTACTTAGATTCCATGGGTACGACTGTATTATCACGCCAAGTATTGACGCCGATACGGCGTAGCCTACAGCACGTTTGAGTTTCAACTTGAACGCCTCAAGCTGTGGCTCGGTATCAGGTACGATCCACCAATCAATCTCACCATTTGGCCCCTGTAGCCAATCCGGGAGTGGCTCATCATCCCTCTGTTGATCAGTCGTCTCGTGAAGGCGCCATGCATCTCCCTCAGTGGGTGTGGGACCTGTTATACTATTCCAGATCTCATATGTGCCATCTGGGGGCTCTACTGGGAGTTTTTGTTCTCGGTATGCAATAAGAGACTCTGGAGAGTTGCTGACTACGGACCAGCCGATCAACGTACTATCAATCCTACTGCCTCCCACATAGCGTTCTATCTCATCCCTGTAGAGCGAATAGGTGCCCTCAACCTCAGGTATTTCTTCTCCTGTTACGATAGTTAGCTCCGCCGTCTGTGTAGGCTCATCACTTGACTGGCGAGTGATTACCGCGACAACTGAAACACCGACGAATAGGAAGCCCGTCAATGAGAACGACAACTCGGTCGCGTGTTGGATGTAGCTTCTGCTGAACAGATGCATACAGGAGTTATTCGCAATCCCTAGGAACTCGCCACCAAGCGTTAACCAACACCACAATTCTACCAATCCAGCGAATGTAAACAGAGCCAGCAGTGCTAGGAACCCAACGACTCTGAAAGTCCGTGCTGAACCAAGCCTACTGAAAATCCCATTGATGACTCCCTCCCCGAAATCCAGTAATTTATATT
>NZ_JQKV01000025.1 GCF_000746205.1 Halorubrum sp. BV1 | reverse complement strand
ACTCGCGACACGTGAATCGAACGTCCAACGCCGATCGGTGGGTGATCGACTCCGCGTCGGACTCGACAGTGAGCGTGGCGTCGACGCGGCCGCGACAGAGCGGGCAGAACCCGCGGCTCAGACGGTCGGCCCGTGTCAGCACGTGCTTGTTAAACACCTCCAGGAAGGTGGACGGATCGGTGTTCGCGACGACGACCGGCGGCACGGACATCTTGATAATCAGCCCCGCACACGCCGGACACTCGACGACGACGGCCCCGTCCTCGTACCGCGCCTCTGCGGGACCGTCACAGTGCATGCAGTCGCCTGCTGCAAGAGGGCCGACATCGGTCGCTTCGGCGCCGCTGAACCGGCCGGAGACGACACTTCCGACGGTCTGGCGGCCGGCGTACGTGAGCGTGTAACACTCGCCGTCCTTGGTCACGAACTCGGGGCACAGCTGATCGAGGTGGTAGTTGAACGTGCCCGAGTCTTCGACGCCGACCCGGCCGCGGAGTTCGGAGAACGAGAGGGACTCGGGGGCGGCGTCCCAGAGGGTGTGGAGGATATCCATCCGAATGTCGTTCGCGAGGAGGGCGAACACGTCTGCCGGGCGTTGCCGGACCTGTTGTTCGGGAGACATTCCGTCAAGCTTCAAGCGGCGTACCAATCAGTATTCTGGAATCCGACGACGCCAACTGCGGTGGCCCGACCCCGGCTCGGGTATATCGCGTCTGTCGACGATTTATCCGATAGTTAACAGGAGCGCGTTCCTGCGAGCCCTTACGGTCCCCGCGGCTGTAGGAGTGAACCGGACCTCGAACCAAGCACGCAATTCGGCCCTCCACTCGGTCGATACGCTCCCGCTGTATGCACAACTCGAGCGCCCGCGAGTGATGGCGCTCGAAACGCAATCACCACCCTCCAAGCGATGCCAGAGCCCACAGCAGACGACCAACCCGACAACGAACCACGAACCGACGGCGCCGGAGCGAACATCGTCTCCCCGGACGACGAGACGCCGACGTGGGGCGAACGCAAGCGCCGACGCGCCGGGCTGCCCCGGTTGACCTACGAGTACTTCGAGCGTGCTCGCCGTGAGGATCAGGACCTCCGCGAGGCGTCGACGTACGTCGAGCGCGACGTCCTCGGCTTCCCGGCCTGGCCGCACGAGCTCGTCCGTAACCTCGCACTGGCGGCGTTTTTCGTCGGCATGCTCCTGTTGTTGGCGGCGACGCTCCCGCCCCACATCGGCGACCCCGCAAACCGGAGTGTGACCCCCTCGGTCATCCTGCCCGACTGGTACCTCTACTGGTCGTTCGGCCTCCTGAAACTCGGGCCGCTGAACCCTGATCTGGCCGCCTTAGGTGGCGAGAAAGTCATCAGCGACAAGACCTACGGCGTGTTGGCGAACGTCGTCGTCGTCGGAACGATCGCGATCGTCCCGTTCCTGAACAAGGGAAGCGCCAGACGCCCCGTCGAACAGCCGTTCTGGGCGTCTATCGGCGTTGGCGGCACCGTGTTCGCGTTCACGATCGCGGTGTACTCCGCGAAGAACCTCGTCCCCATGTCGCCGACGCTGCTGTTCGACCTGACGTTC
>NZ_JQKV01000024.1 GCF_000746205.1 Halorubrum sp. BV1 | reverse complement strand
TCGATCGTGTACTCGCCCGTCTCGTCGATCGTCGCGGTCGCGGTCTCGCCGGAGAGCGACTCGCCGGCGACCGACCAGTCGTACGCGACGATCTCGCCGTGTTCGGTCGTCGAGCCGCTGCCGTCGAGCGTGACTTCCTCACCGACGGTCACCGTGCCGGGGTCGACCGTCGCGGCCGCCTCCGGCTCGCTCACCGCGTTCACCGCGAAGTACGAGAATCCGGGGGTTTCGGCTTCGAGCGTCACGCCATCGGCGGTCTCCTCGGTGACGGTCGTGTCGAGCGTCTCCCACTCGCCGCCCGACAGCCGGGTGACCCGCAGTTCGTCCGCCGCCGCGTCCGTCTCGTCGAGCCGGTCGGCCGAGACCCGCATGCGGATCGTCGCCGGCGCGTCGGTCGCGTCGTCGGGGACGGTGATCTCGGAGACCTGCACCGCGGTGCCCGGCGACGGGGCGACGGTCGCCGGTTCGGACGTCTGTGTCGTCACGTCGACGGATCCCCGCACGTCGGCGCTCTCGAAGGCGATGGACTCCACCGGTAACCCGTCGTCGAACGTCGCCTGCGCGCCCTCGCCGCCGCCGTCGGCCTCGATCGACGCCTCGGCGCTCTGGACGACCGCTCCGTCGCCGGACGCTGTGTCACTCTCGTCGACTGCGGCTGCGCCACCGCCGCCACCGCCGCCACCGCCGCCACCGCCACCGCTCGCGCCGTCACCGCCACTCGAACCGTCGCTACCGTCGCCCCCACCGGTGCCGTCGCTTCCATCAGCGCCCTCGCTGCCGTCTGTCGAGACACCCTCGAACGAGAGGCTCACCTCGCGCACGTCGCCTTCTTCCCACGGGACGGTCGTGTCCGCTGTCACGTCGCCGACGCGGAACTCGACGGTGTCACCGGAGTCGGGCTCCTCGACGGTGAGCTTCTCTTCGAACGGCCCGGAGCCGCCGAACGACCCCGCCTCCTCGACGGTGATCGTGTCGTAGACGGTGCCGTCGACGACCGCTTCGATCTCCGTGCCGGGGTCGGCCGGTTCGCCGTTGACCGTCACGTCGCCGTAGTACGACGCCGGGACGGCCTCCTGTCCCGCGGCGAGCCCGGGGACGGCGGCCGTCGCGACGAGCACGGCGAGGAGGACGATTACCCCTCCGCGGAGCCGCCTTCGGAGTGATGTTCCGGTGGCTCGCGTGGCTCGCGCTGCGAGCCCGCCGGTGGTCGCCGGCGCGCGGGCCGTGCGCCGCTCTGTGTCTGTCGATCGCGTCGTGCGGTTCGAGGGTGTGGGATCTGTCATCGGTTGGGTTTCGTGTGGTCGTTCGTTCGGACGATTCCTCAGACGGTACCGATCGGTCGGCCGCTCGCGCCCTGCGGTCCGCGTCGTACAGACCGCAGGGGTCCGCCGCGTTACCCGTTGCGACGGACCCAGACGACCGCCGCGGCCGCGAGGGCCGCGAGGATCGCGAGCAGCGCGATCGCCATGGTACCGAGTCCAGCAGGCTCGTCGGTCGGACCTCCACCGTCCGTTCCGTCACCGCCGGTCGCGCCGTCGCCGGCGTCTGTGCCGGGGTCGACGGCGAGGTCGGCGGTGGCGGTGTCGGTCTCGCCGGCGTCGTTGGTGACGGTGAGTTCGATCGTGT
>NZ_JQKV01000023.1 GCF_000746205.1 Halorubrum sp. BV1 | reverse complement strand
GACGACCAGTCAGTATCAGAAGGTGATGAGGCGTGACTGAACTCACAAAAACGCTGGAACTGAAACTGGTAGACCCGAACGCACACAAGCGGGAGAAGCTCCGTGAGACGCGGGCGGCCTACCAGCAGGCGCTCCAAGAGGCCTTCGACGCGAACTGTACCACTCTATCGGAAGCGAACGACATCGTGGGTGATTACCAACTGAGCAGTTACGCGAAGAACGCCCTAAAGCGGTATGTCCCACAGCTAACGACGACCTATGGAGCAGACGAACTCAGTGACAATCATCCTGTTCGCTTCACGAACGAGGGAGTGAAAATCGACCACAAGCCCGAAAACGCGATTGAGTGGTACGTCAAAATCCCACACCACGAGGACTACCACCTCTGGGTACCAGCACAGCCGAACCCTGAGCAACGGGACTGGCTTGAAGCAGTAATTGCTGGCGACGCAGCCGTGGGGGAAGGTCGCTTGCTCAAGCGGGAGGGAACCTGGTATTTCCATCTCATCGCGACCCGTGACATCCCGCTCAACTCCGAGGCTCCTCCCGAAGAACGTACCCCAATTGGCGTCGATATCGGGGAAGCAAGTCTCGTCACGGTGTGTCACCGCGACGAGCACGGGTCCCCGACAAACCCTGAGCTCTGGACGGATGAGGGGAAGACTGTTCGTCGACTCCGCAAGCGCTACTTCACCACGATGCGGCGACTCCAGAGTCGCGAGAGCGAACGGATTGCAGACGCCTTTGGCGACGAGTTGTGGGCGCAAATCGACGATATTCTCCACACCGTCACCAGGGAAGTGGTGGAGTACGCTGAGTCAATGAATCGCCGGCTTCACGGCTGGGGATTCGCCAAACTCCACGCACAGATTACGTACAAAGCTGTTGAAAGAGGGATTCCCGTTGGGACAGTCGACCCACGGAATACCTCTCAAGAGTGCCATGCGTGCGGTGAGAGGGGAACCCGGCCCCAACAGGCGACGTTCATGTGCTCCAACGACGCCTGTTGGATCGAAGAGTACCAGGCAGACATCAACGCCGCACTCAACATCGCAGATCGCTACCTCAGCGGAGAGAGTCGTTCCAGAGAACACGAGAACGACGATGACTCGGCTGAGGATGGGGCCTCGTTGACCGGGCCACAAGACAGCCAAGCTGATGCTGAAACCCAGCAGGCGACGCTTGGAACGTATGCGTCTTGAAATCGTAGAGCTGAGCAACCGCTCAGCTTGATATCCCGTGGCGGGATTTCCACATCAAACTGATGTGGGCGGAGGTCAAGGGACATCGCGCACTCTTTCCGAGCGATAGTCTGTTGAAACCTATTAGTTCGCTACAATATGCGGTGAAACAGCCGATAAGTAGTTCCTGCGAATTGATAGTCCCGCTCTGTACAGTCACTCTGCCTTTTTCACCGGTTACCACCTCGCCAGGTCCAGCAGCCATCCTGTCAGACCAAAAGAACGAATTGCCTCCCAGCCGAGGCGGGGGCATGGAGGACTTTACGCCGGAAGCGCACTACGACGAGTACGGTGATCGCGAGTGGGAGCGCCTTGAACGCGGGTTCTACAGTCGACTTGAATATGAGGAGACGCGTCACTTCCTCGACCGCGAACTCCCCGAGAACGGGCACCTCCTCGACGTCGGTGGCGGC
>NZ_JQKV01000022.1 GCF_000746205.1 Halorubrum sp. BV1 | reverse complement strand
TCCTCGTCAATCGGGATGAGTTCGATGCGGTCCTCGTATTCGACGACGTGGAACCTCTCGCCGTACTTCTTCCTCAGCTCCGAGGACAGGTACAGCCGGCCGTGCGAGTCAGTTTCGACGGACATACGCACCGGTAGGTGTGGCAAGAACAAAGAAGTTATCCCAAAGACCGGGGGAACGTCCCAAACCTACCTGTCGGCCGGGCACTCGCTCAGGTGTTCCATGTACCCCGCGTCCTCGTAGTCCTCGCCGCACATCGGACAGACGCCGTCGAACGTCGGTTCCGGGTTGCACGTTGCCTCGTGGCGATTCGGATAGAGAATCCGGTTCCCGCACCGCTCGCAGATCGGGCGGTCCTCGAAGATCGCCATGCCCGACCACCGACTCACTCACCGGTGTACGTCCACTCGCTCCCGCCCGCTCCTGGCTTCTCGACGTCCGGATGGGCTTCGAGGCCCGGCTTCACAACGCGACGCCACCACGCTCCCCGGTACCGCTCGCCCGACTCCAGGTCGGGCACGTCGTAGCCGACCGGGTGCTCGGGCATCACCTCCTGGACGAACTCGCGCATCGTCGCCTTCCCGTTCGCCTGGAGGTACTCGTACGCCGCGCGCACGGCCTCGACGCACTCCTCGTGTGGCTTGCTGCTCGGGAACTCGACGCCGCTCAGGAACGCCTCCACGCCGCTCTCAGCGCCGTCAGTCGGACGCGGGGGTTCTGGCTCCTGGTCCTCCGGCGGCCACGTCTCGGACGGCTCCTGGTCGTCCTCGACGTCGCCCTCGTCGCCCCGGTGGATGAGTTCCCAGATCACGTCCTCGTAGCTCTCACCGCGTCCCTTCCGGTCGTGTAGTTCGTCGGCCAGCTCGTCGGAAACCTGTATCGTTGTACGTCCCATACTTCTGTGTTGACTGTGGGGTACATAAGTCTACATCTCCATAGTAACATAGAGCCATAGATTTATGTGGGCGGCCTTCCCACTGAGGAGTGACGCGGGACGCCTCCAGAAGTGAGGCCGGTGCTGAAGACACCGACCCCTGCGTCGGACGACGCAATGTCAACTACAGACCGAACTCTCGTAAAACCGCCGGAGGAACCGCACGACGACCCAGCCCTGCGACTCGACGACGCCAGCGACCGCGTGGCCGTCCTCGCGGGCGCTGTGATCGGCCAGATGCACGGCGCGGGCGACGTGGACCAAGAGGACGTCGAGGACCTGCGCCGCGCTGTGAGCGACGTCGAGGACGTCCTGGACGAACTCGACGCGGGGGCAGACCAGTGACGCTCGACGACGTCCACGTCACCGCGCGCACGATCAGGACCGATCGCGGGACGACACATACAGTCTACGAGGTCGCCGGCCAGACCTACCACTCGCGCGAGCAGCTCCTCCAGGCGCACGGCCGCCCCGATCTCGCCGCTCGGGACACCGACCGCGCGACTGTCGCACCGTGACCGAATAGCCCGCGAACAGCCCCGTCTCCCCGGTATTCCCGTTCTGCGCCCCGTTCTTCGATACGCACACCCCACCTTTCGAGGCGACAGACCAGCTTCCTCCGCCGTCGCTCTCGGTGAGCCAGCGGCTAACCAACGTCGGGCAGGCGAGAAAGGGCGTGTGTTGGTTAGGCGTCGTAGTCGCCGCGACGCGCGCGGAACGCGACCTCGTCGAGGCCGGCGCGCTCGCACTCGGCCACCAGGAACGCCTTC
>NZ_JQKV01000021.1 GCF_000746205.1 Halorubrum sp. BV1 | reverse complement strand
ATTAAAATGACTCGTAACTAAACATACTATGGCACGCTGGACAGAATACGACGTAGAAGACTTCTGCGACCACTACTGGGAGGTGATCGCGCCCGACCTCCAGGAGGACGGCCTCGACCCTTCCGAACCACCGACGCACGACTGGATGCTGGAGAACGGCTACACGGGCTTCTGCCAGGCCCTCCCGTACCACCTCGACAAGACGTTCCTCCAGTTCTGCAACGAGGACCTCGACATCCAGCGGGGGAACGGGCACATCTACGAGATCGACGTCGATCACGCCCGGACGCGGGAGCTCGCGTACCGGTGGGCCGAACGCCACCGCCTCGGGCGAAAGAACCTCGCGCTGGCGACCGCGAAGACCGACCTCCAGGGGATCGACCGCGTCGCAGGGGCGCTTCGGGAGGTTCACGGCGACGACGATCTCCTCCACCTCGGGAGCGACGACGTCACCGAACCCGAGGCCTTCGAGGTCTTCCTGGACGCGTTCGACCACCTGGACGCGCAGTACAACGAGCGGACGATGAAGGTCGTCCACACGGCGCTGAAGCTCTTCTACCGCTACCTGAAGAAGCGCCGAAACCCGGTGACGTTCAACCCGATGCTCGGGCTGCGCGACGAGTACAGCTGGAACGAACTGGAGGTAGACCCCGAGGGCCTCCCGCCGGAGACCGTGAACGCGCTGGCGCGCGTCGCCGAGACCGTCGAGGAGAAGACCCTCGTCGTCCTGCTCTGCGCGGCCGGGCTGCGTCGCGCCGAGGTCGCACGGATGCACCGCGACATGATCAACTTCGACCCCGAGTACGTCGATACGCCGCTCATCGAGTTCGACACCCGGAAGAACGGCCCCTCGACGGTGAACCTCGTCTTCGGCGTGGACACGCTGCGCGAGCGGATCGAGCAGCTGGAAGACGAGTACGGCGACGACTGGAACGGCTACCTGTTCCAGGGGTCGTACCGGTACAAGGACCACTGGGCGGTGACCACCGTCGGGAAGAAGCTCCACGACCTCGCCGAGCGTGCCCTGGAGGAGACCGACGTCGATGTGCGCCTGGAGGACGGCCGCCTGCCGACCCCGCAGACAGCGCGGCGGTTCTGGTACAACCAGTACAGCATGGGCGTGGACTTCCTCGCCGAGGTCGCCCGCAGCATCGCCAGCGAGCAGGGGAGTCGAGACGCGCAGGTCGTCCTCACGAACTACCTGTCCGAACGCCGCCGGGTGCAGATCCTCCGCGACCACATGGCTGAGACGCTCGCCGAGGCGTTCGCCGGCACCGACATCTCTCCCGCTGCTCCTGACGGGAGCCGCCCGGAGGTCGAGGCCGCGGTGGACGAGATCACGCCGGGGCGCGACGTGGACGTCGTCGAGGACGACGCCGGCGACGTGGAGACACCGATCGACCGCTTCCTCCAGGAGGACAGCAGCGAGGACACCACCGAGGAGGACAGCAGCGGCTGGCTCTCGGAGCTGGAGAACGACGAGAGCGGGTTCTTCCACTCGGGAGCGGCGACGAAGGCGACGGTCATCGGGACCGTCGTCTCGCTCGTCTCGCAGCTGGCCCCGTTCCTCTGACTAACCAACATCTCCCGATTCCTGTACAGCCGTGTTGGTTAGCGAGAGGGCTTCAGACGTTCGTTCTCGGGGGAGGGGGACATCTCGTTTTACGGGCGGCTGAGACGTCTGTCTGAACTGCCATGTGGCAACGACTCACCGGAGGTGGAGGCGGCGGTGGTGACGACGACAGCGGGTCGTCGTCCTCCGGCTCCAGCTCAGACAGTAGCAACGACAGCGGCGGCGGAGGCGGCTTCTTCGGCGGCATCTCGGACGCCGTCGATGACGCAGCCGACACCGTCACAGACACAGTCAGCGACACCGTGGACGACGTCACCGGCGGCGGGTCCTCGTCGGGAGGCTCTTCGTCCCGATCACGGCGCGGCCGGTCGCGCTCGTCGAGGAGCTCCTCGTCCGGGTCCAGCAGCTCGTCCTCTTCTTCGTCCTCGTCGAACGGCGGCGGGGGCGGTGGAGGCGGCGG
>NZ_JQKV01000020.1 GCF_000746205.1 Halorubrum sp. BV1 | reverse complement strand
CCTGGGAAGTACGTCCGCAAGGATGAAACTTAAAGGAATTGGCGGGGGAGCACTACAACCGGAGGAGCCTGCGGTTTAATTGGACTCAACGCCGGTAACCTTACCAGCCCCGACTACGGTGATGACGGTCAGGTTGATGACCTCACCACGATGCCGTAGAGAGGTGGTGCATGGCCGCCGTCAGCTCGTACCGTGAGGCGTCCTGTTAAGTCAGGCAACGAGCGAGACCCGCATCCCTACTTGCCAGCAGTACTTCACAGTAGCTGGGGACAGTACGGAGACCGCCGTGGCCAACACGGAGGAAGGAACGGGCAACGGTAGGTCAGTATGCCCCGAATGGGCTGGGCAACACGCGGGCTACAATGGCCGAGACAATGGGTTCCAACCCCGAGAGGGAGCGGTAATCTCAGAAACTCGGTCGTAGTTCGGATTGCGGACTGCAACTCGTCCGCATGAAGCTGGATTCGGTAGTAATCGCGTGTCACAAGCGCGCGGTGAATACGTCCCTGCTCCTTGCACACACCGCCCGTCAAAGCACCCGAGTGGGGTCCGGATGAGGCCTGTTCAACAGGTCGAATCTGGGCTCCGCAAGGGGGCTTAAGTCGTAACAAGGTAGCCGTAGGGGAATCTGCGGCTGGATCACCTCCACAGACCGGGATCTGCCTTCGGGCAGACCCACCTTTCACGTTCGGTGCCACCGGTTCGACCGGGCACCTTAGAACTACCAAGGCTCCATAGGGCTCGTAGCTCAGTGGGAGAGTGCCTCCTTTGCAAGGAGGATGCCCGGGGTTCGAATCCCCGCGAGTCCATGTCGGATAGAAGGAAACCGTGCGGGTTATATGCCCGACGGGAGTACGATGGAATCCAGACCGACCGATGCACCAGACCGCGAGAGCGCGTCTGGGAAGGGTCCGACGTACGCTCCCGTGACACCCACGGGACGTGCGATGACGACCGTGTGTAAGCGTAGTCCAGGCACCCACTGGACCCGTTCAACGGGTTGCAGTGGAACGACGATAGACGATTACCGACAGACGGCTACTATGCCGGCTGATGGATTGCTCGGCTCGAGTGCCGAAGACGGACGTGCCAAGCTGCGATAAGCCTCAGGGAGCTGCATGGAAGCGAAGAACTGAGGATCTCCGAATGGGAATCCCTCTACAATTGCTTTGCGCAATAGGGAACGTCCTGAATTGAAACATCTTAGTAAGGACAGGAAGAGAAAGCAACTGCGATGTCGTAAGTAACCGCGAGTGAACGCGATACAGCCCAAACCGAATCCGCAAGGAAATGTGGTGTACGGGCTGGCTACCAGCACTCGACAGCCTACGAGAAGTCTCTTGGAACAGAGCACGAAACAGGGCGACAGTCCCGTATCGTAGGCCAGTAGAGTGTGCGCCAGACCCAGAGTAGCGGGGGTTGGATATCCCTCGTGAATGTCGCGGGCATCGACCGCGAAGGCTAAACACTCCTCGAGACCGATAGCGAACAAGTAGCGTGAGCGAACGCTGAAAAGCACCCCGAGAAGGGCGGTGCAATAGGGCATGAAACCAGTCGGCGATAGAGCGACGGGGCTTAAAAGGCTCCTCTCAAAACGATCGAGGGGCGACCCTCCAGTAGGACGAGAGGAGAGCCGAAGTTCCGTCGTACGTTTTGAAAAACGAACTAGGGAGTGTATCTCTTTGGCGAGTCTAACCGGGTTATCCGGGAAGGCGCAGGGAAACCGATAGGGGCGCAGCATTGCCAGGCCCACCGTGTTCAAGCGCGGGGAGTCGAAGGGATACGACCCGGAACCGAGCGATCTACTCTGGAGCAGGGTGAAGCGTGGCGAAAGCCACGTGGAGGCCCGTTAGGGTTGGTGTCCTACAATACCCTCCCGTGACTCGAGAGTAGGGGTGAAAGGCCCATCGAGCTCGGCAACAGCTGGTTCCAACCGAAACATGTCGAAGCATGACCTCTTCCGAGGTAGTTTGCGCGGTAGAGCGACCGATTGAGAGACCCGCCTCCGAGAGGAGTCGGCCTCTCTGTCGAACTCCGAACGTGCAAACGCCGTGGACGA
>NZ_JQKV01000019.1 GCF_000746205.1 Halorubrum sp. BV1 | reverse complement strand
GCGCGGTAGTCGTCCACGATGATGATCACGTCGCGCTCCTGGGTGAGGACGTCCTCGAAGAGCTCCTGCATCCAGGTGCCCTCCTGGAACGGGTTTTCCAGCGACCGGTCGGGGATACCGGCTTCTCCACCGCTCTCTGTATCGCTGCTCATGGTTTATCGAACCTCGTCCAGCTCGAAGTCGTTCGACATCTCAGCGTCCGGGAACAGCCCCAGCACCTCCATCGACTCGGCGAGGAGATCGGCGACCGCCTCCAGGCGCTGCGCGGCCAGCAGCTTGTGCTGGGTGCGCGTCTCCTCGTGCGTCCCGAGCGCGTCGCTGTACTCGACGGTGTACTCCTCCACGCGGTTCCGGAACTGGTCGAGGCTGCTCAGCCCCTCGACGTGGTGGAACACGACCTGCCCCTCGTCGTCCGTCTTCGGGACGCTCTCGCGCTCCAGGACGGCGTCGCCGCAGTTCGGGCACGTGTCGCCCGGCGAGTAGTCGCTCTCGTCGTCCAGAGAGGAGTACGCGGTACACGCCGGACAGAGCGCGACGGGGATGTAGACCGGCTCAGTCGCCCAGAGCTCCTCTTCCTCCCAGAGGTCCTGTGTGACGTCGCGGCGCTTCAGGCGGGCGCGCAGCTCGTCGTACAGGTCGAAGACGGCGTCGTGGAAGCTCTCGTGCGCGTTGTCCTCGAACTCTGTCCCGGCCGCGCGTCGGTACGCCTTCCGGGCCTGCACCATCTGCTGGTACGCCTGCCGCACCTCGTCGTTGCTCGTCGGGTCGCGGGCTTCCTCGGTGCTCGACATGGTCACCACCCCTCGTAGGCGTGGAGGCGCTGGACGAAGCGGTCAGCGACGTCGCCGGCGGCCAGGAGCGCGTCCACCGACGGGACGAGGATCTCCAGCTCCGACTCGTCGATGTTGTCGAGCGACCGGTTCCCGTGGCCGTCGGTCGCGGTCAGCCCGATGGTGGTCCAGATGCTGAACAGCCCCGAGAGGCCCTCTACGTTCCCGTGTTCGGAGTCGGTGAACAGGACCATCTCCTCGACGTAGCGCTCGGCGGCCTCGCGTGACAGCCCGTCCTCGGGCAGGTCGTACGCGTCGTGACCGTCCTCGTCGAGGTCGGCCCAGTGGACCCGCAGCGCCGTTCCGTTCTCCAGGTAGTCGATGAGCGCCTCCAGGACGGCGAGGCGCTTCCGGGCCGGGACGTCGCCGTCCTCGTACTCGGAGAGCAGCTGGCGGCGACGGTCGAGGTACACGGCGCGGTTCTTCACGATCTCCTCCCAGAGCTCCTGCCGCGCGTCCTCGATCACCGCCTGGACGTCGAGGGAGGTGCTGTCGGACTGAGCGGCCTGCGAGTACCAGTACACCTGCGCCTGACCCACCTTCCGGCTGCGGACACCGGGTTTCTGCTCCAGGTCGTCGAGTTGGTTTCGGACCGACTGGTCGGACACGTCTACGGCCTCTGCGAGGTCTGAGACGGTCAGGACCGGGCACCGGTCGTTACGGTTCCGGGCTGCTGCTTGCAGTTCAGTCACCAGGACATGCGCGTCTACTTCGGCTGGTCGTCCCATACACCCGCTTACACTCTACTCCCCCTTATTCTTTGGCCCTACGTCGTTCAACCCTTGAGTTACACAAAGCTATAACAAGCAGGAGCGAGAAGGGGGTGATAACGATGCAGACCAGCCGCTCACGAAGCGAGTACGCGAAGCCCGTGAGTGGCGACTGTCGGCTGTCGCTGATTGGTCGGGGCAAAGGTCGCCCGGTGTCGGAAGCACCGGGCAGAAGTGTAGCACGTACACACGGACACGGCGGTTCACAGGGCCGGACCAGTGTCCGTATCTGGATTCTCGGGCGGCGACCTTCAAGGTTTACGTCCCCCTCCAGATACGGGTTCTCCAGCTTCTGTGCCCCCGTGTCCGGCGGTTCCGGACATGTCTATTCCAGAAACCAACGACACGACTGAAGACCCAGAGGTACCGTCACCGGACCCACAGAACGGCATCGCACAGGCGCTCCTGAAGGCCGATCCCGAGACGCCGATGAAGGAGGTCCTGGAAGACGTCAAACGGTGGGTCTGCACCGGCTGCGGGAGGGAGAAGCTGAACAAACCCACGCACTGCGCCGAGTGCGGCGCGACGACGTTCGACCGGATCGTCCCGAACGAGGAGGATGACGATGGAAGTTGAGTTCCGAGGCGGCATCGGCTACGCCACCGCCGACGAGGCCGACGACCTGGAGGAGTTCGCGTTCGACCGCGGCGACCGCT
>NZ_JQKV01000018.1 GCF_000746205.1 Halorubrum sp. BV1 | reverse complement strand
GTCGTTCTTCTTCAACGACGGCGAGCGCCTGATCGAGATGACCGTCGTCCCCGGAACCGGTGAAGAGTCGTACGAGCTCACCGTCCCGACGAAGGTCTTCAACGACGTCCGGCGCTTCCGGGACAACGTCGTGACCGGCCTCACCACCACGTTCGACGGGAACGCGTCGGACCTGAACGAACTCAGAAAGCTCGTCGGCGGGCAGAACGCGCCCGTGCGTACAGGAACGCATCACATGGGTCTGCATCCGGAGACGGGCGAGTTCGTGACACCGCAGGGCGTCCTCACCGCCGACGGGTGGATCGACAACCCCGAGACGGCGTACATCGAACGCGAGATCAGCGCCGAACGCGCCTGGTCGCTGACGCCCGACGACCACACAGAGTACGACCCGCAGGAGGTCGCCGAGATCCTCGAACTCGTCCCGCAGTCGCGCTTCAGCGAGCGGTTCCTGCCGGCGGTCGGCTGGCTCTACACGGCCCCGCTACGCCCGTACGTCCAGGACTGGGAGGGGCAGTTCAACACCCTCCACGTCACCGGCGAGACGGGAGCGGGGAAGTCCAGTTCGCTCAGCGTCCTCTGGCAGCTCCTCGGGATGAACGGGGAACCGATGGCCTGCGACGACACGAAGTTCGCCCTGCTGACGTCGATGGCCTCGACGAACTCAATCCCGATGTGGTTCGACGAGTACAAGCCCGGAGACATGAAGGACTGGGAGGTAGACCGCTTCCAGAACCTGATGCGTTCGACCACCCGCGGCGGCGTCGCCACCCGCGGGAACGCCGACAAGTCCACCGAGGAGTACGAGCTGAAAGCGCCGCTAATGATCTCGGGCGAGCAGTCCATCCAGGGGCCGGCCGAGGAGCGGCGGAGCATCCAGACGCGCTTCCGCGACGGCGTGAAGGAACCCGGCTCTTCGACGAAGGAAGCGTTCGCTCACCTCACCGGGATGGCGTACGACGCCGGTGGAGAGACGCGAGAGCCTGAAGGCTACGACCTGGAACAGCACGCCCTCGCCTACTACCAGTTCGTCCTCCGGCAGGACGAGGAGACGCTGAAGGCCCTCTGGCTGGAGTCTCGGGAACACGTTCGGGAACTGCTCACCGCGAACGACGTCACCGGCGTGGACGATCTCCCGCGACAGGGCATCCAGACGGTCCACTTCGGGATGGCCCTGTACCGTCGCTTCGCCGAGCAGATGGCCGACGAGGCCGGTCTATCGGTGGACGACCTCGACCTCCCGACTGACGAGGAACTCAACGAGGCGATGCTCTACATCGCCGAGCAGTTCGGTGACGGCGGGTCGCGGAAGTCGCACCTGGACCGGTTCATGGAACTCGCGTCCCGCGCGGCGACCGAGGACTACCTCGAAGAGGGGAAGCACTTCACCTTCGTGAACGCCGGCGAGGCCGACGAGCAGCTGGCTCTGAAGCTCTCCAGCGTCCACGACCGCGTCTCGAAGTACGTCCGGGACCACGGCCTCGAAGGTGAGGACCTGCTGAACACGGCGAAGGACTACCGTGACCGGATGAGCGAAGAGGCCGATGACTTCGACTCGTACGTCGTCACGCACTCGCAGTACACACCGCCCCTCGCCCGGTGCGCACGGATTGACACCGAGTTGGCGGAGGACCAGCTGGAGTTCAGCCGTCTCGGGTTCGGTGCGGAACCGCGGGACGAGAAAGCCGTCGAGAGCGGTGGCGACGACGATGACGACGGCGGGTCCCGGCCCGATCACCCCGACGCCGTACCCATCGGAGAGATCGACCCGAGCAAGCAGGACGTCGCGTCGGTGATCGGCACGGTCGAGTTCGGAAAGTTCGACGGTCGCAGCACTCAGGAAGGGACGCCAGCGTGGACGGCGACGCTGTCCGACAAGACCGGCGAGGCCGAACTCGTCGTCTGGAACGAAGAAGACATCCCGCAGATGTACGACTCGACCGGCCTGTTCGACGCTGACGCGCTCCACGTGAAGGGCGCGGAGACGGGCGAGTACGACGGGAAGCTCCAACTCGTCGTCGGCAGCAACACCGCTGTGGAGCGTGCTCAGCTGGGCGCAGGCGACACGGCCGGTGTGACTCCGGACGAGGACCAGGGGCAACTCGAAGCGTCTTCGGACCAGACAGCCGAGGCCGACGGCGGCCAGGTCCCCGACGTCGTGGACGACCTCGCTCCGCGCGACGACGAGGACGACGTCGAGGACGACACGACCAGCAGCGTTCCCGAGGACGCGGAAGGGATGCTCGCCGACGCCCGCCGTCTCGTCGAGCTCCTGGAGCAGCGCGGCATCG
>NZ_JQKV01000017.1 GCF_000746205.1 Halorubrum sp. BV1 | reverse complement strand
GGCGGCGGGGGCGGTGGAGGCGGCGGAGGCGGCCTCCTCGGCGGCCTCGGAGACGTCCGCGACGACGCCATGCAGGGCATCGACAACACGGTTGACCGCGCCGGCGACGCCGTGGACGACACGGTAGACCGGGCGGAGGACACCGCGCGAGACACCGCTCGGGACGTCTCTCAGGGCGTGGACCGGACGGTAGACCGCGCCGAGGACACGGTAGACAACACGGTGGACCGCGCGCAGGACACCGCTCGGGACGTCTCTCGGGACGTTCAGCGCGGCGCAGACCGGGCGGTGGACCGCGCGCAGGACACCGTCGAGGACACCGTGGACCGCGCCGAGCGGACGGTAGACAACACGGTGGACGACGTCACCTCGGACGCACGCAACGCCGTGGACGAGGCCCAGGACACCGCTCGGGACGTTCAGCGCGGCGTAGACCGGACGGTGGACCAGGCGACCAACACGGCTGACGACGTCGCCTCGGGCGTCTCCAGGAGCGCCGGCGAGGTCGCCGACGCGACGCGCGACCAGGTCGATCACGCCGCGGAGACCTACGGCGAGATGGGGCGGGAGCTCCAGGACGGCGACGTCGGCGCAGCCGTGGACACTGCGGTCGAGAGCACCGGCGAGACCTACGACAACCTCGCCCGAGCGGGCGATGCAGCGGCCGGGAGCACCGACGAGTACGTCGGATCGGCCGACGTGAACACCGAGGTCACCGACGACCTCACGCGCGGCGGTCTCCTCTCGGAGACGCGCGACTCCAACGACGGCCTGCTCCCCGGCGAAGTCGCCGGTGTGAACCTCTCCGAAGAGGGGTTCCGGAGCGGGGCTGAGGACATCAACAACGTGAAGAAGTCGTTCGACGAGAACGACCCGGTGACCGCGCCGGTCGTCGGTGATGCTCCTGAGCGCGTCCTCCAGGGGGCGGCCGGAGTCGGTGTCGATCTCCTGAACTTCCCGCAGCACGTCGTCACGCTGGAAACCGCGGGGGAGGTCGCAACGAACGCGCCTGGAGAGATCCAGGAACACGGCGTCGGCGAGGTCGCTAAGACGGCGACAGGCGTCGGTGCAGCGGTCGGTGGTGCGATGGCGAACGAGGCGAAGTCGAACCCGCTGGAGTTCGCCAGCGGGGCCGCGTTCGGCTACGTGACCGGCGCAGCCGCCGGCCGGGCTGTCGGGATGGCCGGTCGAACCCTCAAGGGGCGCGCTGGAAGGGTCGGGAGTACGAAGCTCGACGCCGAGGGCCTCTCGCAGGAGGAGGTCATCAAGCACGCCGAGACCGACGGCGCTGAAGGGAAGAAGTTCCCCGACGCGCAGGATCCGGAAGGCTACAAGAACGACCCTGCGCAGGCCGTCCGCGAGCAGGCCGACGCCAACACGCCCGAAGAGGTTCAGCAGCTCTTCGACGAACGCGGCATCACCGAGGGAACGGTCCTGAAGAAGGCACTCGACGTCGAACCCGAGGGACCGGGCCGAGGCCGCAGCGACACCGGGTTCAAAGCGCCCGAGGAGACGGCGGACAGCTTCGACTACGAGACGCCCGGGTCGTTCTTCGGTCCCGAGCTCTCCCCGAACTTCCTCCGCCTCGGCGACAGCGAGGCCGACTTCAGTCTGCGTCCAGGCCTCCCCGACTTCGGGAGCAAGCCGACGGGCGTTCTCGCAAAGACCGACGTCGAGAACACAGACGCGGACACGCTCGAAGGGTTCAACCAGGAGATGCTGGACCGCTCGGGCGACACGACGGCGGTCACGAAGCCCGCCGATGAGGTGAACACCGGCGAGATCGAGGCGGTCGTCCCGCCCGGCGCGGAGTTCACGCCCGTCAGCAGCGGCGGCCCGCTCACGAACGCCGCCCGGAAACTCGGCATCGGGTCCGAGTTCTACACCGAGATCGACGGCCAGACCGTCACGATGCGCCCGGTCGCGCCCTCCGGGAGGAGCCGGTCACCGGACCTGGACGGCTCGGACGCCGACGCCGGCGCTGGCAGCGGGAGCAGTGAACCGCTGGACTACTACGTCCAGCCAGGTGAGCAGGCGGTGGATCGTCCTCTCCCGGTCGCAGGCCCCGGCGGGAGTGCCGGCGCAAGCAGCCAGCAGGAGCCGGAGAGCACGCCTCAGTCGCCCGGGACCTTCGACGGCCCCGTGGACGAACTCGGTGGCTTTGGCCGCGGGTTCTACGACCGTCCAGGCGACACACGCGCGCCGAGTGACCCGCCGTCGTCGGACCCGCCGAGCAGCGGGCCGTCCTCGCCCCCGTTCGACGAACTCGGGCCGAAGTACCCGCCGTCGTCGGACCCGCCGACCA
>NZ_JQKV01000016.1 GCF_000746205.1 Halorubrum sp. BV1 | reverse complement strand
TCTCCTCCTGTCACTCTCTTCTCTCCTCCTGTCACTCTCTTCTCACCCGCCCCTCCCGTGCCGCCATCATCACCCACCCCCCCAACAACGTATTTCACCGGAAACCCGGTGTGTGTCTCAAATCAAAACACCCTGCCCAAAGCGGAATACATTTCACCGGAAACACGGTGTCTCTTCCATGGACGCAGCGGATGACCTCTTCACCAGAGAGGATCCAATATTCGCCAACAAGGAACTCCTCGAGATCAGTCACCTCCCCGGAGAGGGGCGGATTGTCGGCCGCGACGACGAGATATCGAACCTCGCCACGGCGGTTAATCCCGCGATCTTCGGCCAAAGTCCGAGCAACGTTCTCATTTACGGGAAAACGGGTACCGGGAAGTCGCTCTGTGCGAAGTACGTCTCGAAACGACTCGTCTCGACAGCGGGCGAAGAGGGCGTCAACGCGACCTTTGCGTACGTCGACTGTGCCCAAGATACGACTGAGACACAGGCCGTTCAAACCATCGCAGACGGCGTCAACGATCCCGACGCGACCGGAATCAACGTTCCCGATAAAGGCCTGTCCACGTCGACGTACTACAAGCGACTCTGGCGCATCCTCGATCAACGCTACGACGTCGTTCTCATCATTCTCGACGAGATCGACAAACTGGACGACGACGCCATTCTGATGCAGCTCTCGCGAGCCGGCGAGGCGGGAAAGATCACGGACTGCAAGCTCGGCGTCATCGGGATCAGTAACAAGATTCAGTACAAAGACCGCATGGACGAACGGGTCAAATCGAGCCTCTGTGAACGCGAGTTCGTTTTTCCCCCCTACGATGCGAATCAGCTCAGAGAGATCATGCAGGCCCGTGCCGATGCGTTTCACGACGATGTCCTCGAACCGTCGACGATCCCGCGTGCAGCAGCCCTCGCAGCCCGCGAACACGGCGACGCTCGAAAGGCCATCGACATTCTCAGATACGCGGGCGAGATCGCCCAATCGAACGGTGAGCCGACTGTGAGGGAGGGATTCGTTACGCAGGCGCGCGAGCGCGCGGAAACGGACAGATTTCGCGAACTCATCCGGGGATCGACCCCTCACTCGCGATACGTGCTTCAAGCGCTCGCACTGCTTTCGCTCTCTTCGGGCCGTCAAGACGGGTTTCGAACGAGCCGCGTGTACGAAATATACGAGAACATCTGCCGCCAAGAGGGATCAGACAGCCTCTCTCTCCGGCGCGTCCGTGACCTGCTCAAAGAACACGCGTTTCTCGACATCATCGAACAGTCGAAACACAGCGGCGGAAGCGCCGAGGGAAGCTACACGAAACACCAGCTGCTAGAAGATCCGAGCGTAGTCAAGGATGTACTGACAGAAGAGTAGCCGGGGACATACCGACAGAAAAGCAGCCAGAATCGCTTCAGTGTCGAGCCCTGAGATGTTCGATCTCTTCTCCGAACGAGAGACTCGTATTCATAACGACGCGACGGACGTGACGAAATCGACCGGATCAGTGCTCAGACCGTGACGTCCGACAGCGCGTCTGACGGAGCGGTCTATTCGTTTGGCCGGTGGATTGCTTGCGGAGTCACCCGAGCAGTCCGAGCCCCTCGATCCGCTCGACGATCTCCTCTACCGCCTCTTCGGCGTCGTCTGTACGCTTGCCGCCCGTGATGACGATCTTTCCGCTCCCGAACAACAGAATCACAACTTCGGGCTCGTCCATCCGGTACACGAGACCGGGGAACTGTTCCGGCTCGTACTCCACGTCTTCTAACCCGAGACCGATCGCAAGCGCGTTGAGGTTCAGATTATGTCCGAGGTCGGCGCTCGACACGATGTTCTGGACGGTGATCTCGGGGTCGTCTTCGACGGGAATCTGCAGTCCGCGGAGTTTCTCGAAGATGATCCCGAGGGCCTCGTGAACGTCGTTGATACTCTTTGCGCCCGTGCACACGATCTTCCCGGAGCGGAAGATAAGTGCGGCCGCCTTCGGCTCCTGCGTCCGGTAGACGAGACCGGGAAAGTTATCCGGATTAAAATCGGCACCGGGAAGATCCTCCGCGAGCGCCTCCAAGTCAAGTTCCTGGCCGATCCCCGTCGATGCAACTACGTTCTGTATCTCGATCGAATCTGCAGGGTTCGTCATCGTTCGCTTTTATATGTGAACCCCTCCCTTATAAACGCCCGTGGTATAAACAGCCGGATCGCTGGTCGGTGTTTCCGTCTCGCTTCCGACGGGCATCAGTGTCAGATTCGATGTATGACTACGGAACCCGTTCGTCGGTGTTCTGTCTCGGTGAGCGTCACTCTCCGCGCGGAAAACGCGTTTCCCGGTTCTCCAACACTACTTGCTACTCGATACCGAATGTAGCCACCACGTTCTCACCACACGACACCACCTCTGACGTCTGCTATCTCTTCCACTTTTGATGTTGTCTGCGTACGGTTCGTGCCGAACGTATTGCCGAGAGGAACTGACACGTACGTGGTATTAATCCGAGCTACGTCCAGAAACACGAGCGCATTGCAGCTTGCATTACAGTCGATCTCGCCTCTCCACGCGGTGGCCGTCGTGGCAACTTGTCCCATTGAAACCGCATGACGTAGCGCCGATGCTTCGACGGGGTTAAATACAACCCGGCATTCGTGACTAATGCGAAGGTCCCCCGTCGAGGGGGGCACGGACTGGCCGCTCGTCGGCCGGTCGAAGCGTTCCGACGTGCTTAAGTGTATAAGCCCGTTCGGTCAAGACGCGAAGAACGCACCGCGGATTCGGGCCGTTCAACTCGGCCCGGTTTCGCAGAGTCGGTTTGGCCGACTCACCAACATGAGGATTTCGCCCCCTGCGCTCCGGCGTAAGAGGAAATCTGATGTGAGCCGTGGTCGTTCGGTGTCATCCAGGTCGCTGGGTGCACTGGACAC
>NZ_JQKV01000015.1 GCF_000746205.1 Halorubrum sp. BV1 | reverse complement strand
CGAGGCGGCATCGGCTACGCCACCGCCGACGAGGCCGACGACCTGGAGGAGTTCGCGTTCGACCGCGGCGACCGCTTCGTGATGTGGCACGCCCGGCGCGACGAGCGCGCCGACGGCGACGAATGGGCTGTCGTCGAGCTCTCGTTCCAGTACACCGTCTCGTGGGTCCGAGAACGAGACGACGTCCCGACTCGGGAGAGTCACCGCGTCTACAAACTGCTCAGCCGGAATACGTTCAACGAGGTCTACCTCAGCGAGCGCGACCTGAAGCGCAGCGGGCAGTGGAAACACGCCGAGGAGATCGAGGACGACCAGGAGGCGGGTGGTGACCGATGAGCGCGGGGACGTCCCAGGGCAGCTCGGCGGCGGAGATCGTCGAGGACCTCGGCAGCTCCGACACGATCACGGTGGACGTCCCCGGAGTCACCGTCGAGGTCGTCGAAGCCTGCTGCTGCGCCGCGCTCGGGTGTCGGGTGGACGAACCCCTCTCTCGGGTGACCATCGACGGGTACGGAACTCGGGTCGTCTGCCCCGATCACCTCGCGCACCTAATCGAACGCGAGGGGGACGCATGACCGGTGTCAGACCCTCTCCCCGGTACAGGAGCAGGGGACACCTTACGTTTAAGAGGGTGTCGCGGCTAAGTCACGGCAGACAAGCAAGGCTAACCAACAAATCTCGCCTGGGAGAAGACTCCCGGGGCGGTCGATTCCGCCCCTGTTTCCCTACACACGTCTTCTCTCGGCTCCAACGTAAACCTATCGCTCGTTGGTTAGCGGTAGGTCTGCGCAGCGGGGCCGACGTCGCGGTGCGTCGGGCAGTCACCGTGTCGAAGATCATGAAGGACACTACCGATAGCACCACGACCGACGTACAGCTGACCGAGGACGATCTCTCCGAGCACCGCGGCCCGTTTGACGCGTTTGACGGTTCGATTTCTCAGGTGTCAAACGAAAAACCGCGGGACGGCAGAGGGGACTTGACACGTTTGACGGATTTGACGCCTACTGAGATGGGGGTGTACGTGGCGAGCGCCCGCCCGCACCCGCACCCGCACCCGCTCGGGCTCTTACCCACACCCCTCACAACTGCCGTCAAATCCGTCAAATCCGTCAAACCGCAGGACGGCGAGGGGGTGATTTCACCCCCCTGCCGTCAAACGGGGTGTCAATTTGACGGCAACGCCGAGATCGGGGTGGTCGCATGAGCGAACTCGACGTCGAGAAAGTCCGCGCGCACTACGAGAAGATCGCGCCGGTGGTCGAGGAGCTCGCCGACCTGGACGGTCACCTCACCATCGGCCTGAACGACTACAGCGGCTGGTACGTCCGACGCGACCACGACGACTTCGACGTCCTGGAGGAAGGCTACGAGCAGGAAGCCCGGTGTGCGACCCTCGCGCAGGACTACGACACCGTCTCCGGCCGGATCGAGCGCGCGCTCTACGCGCTGACGACGTACAAATCGCGGGACGCGTTCATGGACTGGGAGCCCTGCACCATCGAGGACGGGCAGACCGAGTGGATGAACGACAGCCCGACGCCCGGCTACGGCGACCTCCGGGGCGTGATGGCCTGGGGCGACATCGACCTCGCTGACGAGCTGAAGCCGCAGCGCGGCGACCTCGACGAGGAAACCCAGCAGGTGATCGAGGAGACCCTCGCGGCCTACATCGAGGAGTACGCGCGCCTGTACGGGGACCGCGACGCCGTCTTCGCCCTGGACAGCGTCGGCGGATCGTACGTGATGGGCGCGCCCGCCGCGACGCTCCCCATCGCCGACGTCTTCGAGGGCGACCACGACGCACGCGAGCGCGTGATGGAGGCGTTCGTGGACCGGTCGAACGACTGGCTGAAGGAAGCGCAGGAGCGGGTGGAGGAGCGCGTAGACGGCGCTGCTGAGGTCATCGACCCGGACTGGGTGAACAACTGCAACCGGCAGTACAAAGCCCCGCTGTCGCTCCACACGGACCACGACGCGGTCGTCGTCCCGCTGGACACCGAGGCCCCGACGTACGAGGTCGTCCCGTTCGACGACGTTGATGAGGACCTCGTCGAGGACACGGTCAGCTGGGCGGCCGACCTCACCAGCACCGAGTACCGCTCCCGCGCCGAAACGCTGGTGAAGCGGCTCTGGCCCGACGAGTACGAGGCACACGACAGCTGGGAGGCCGCGCTGGAGGCGTGGGTCGAAGAGGAACGGGAACGCGAGGAGCGGCAGGAAGAAGCCCGTCAGCGCGCGCGTGAGCGCCGTCGCCAGCGCAAGGAACAGATGGGTGGCGGTGTCGAGGGCGCGCCGGTGACGCCGTTCATCAGCGACGTCTTCGACGCCCTGGACGCGCTCGACGGCGAGGACGTCGCCGACCGCACCATCGTCCACCAGTGGACCGACCGCGCGAGCGGGATGCGCGACAACTCCGGCGGCGGGAAGCGCGCGTTCGTGCCCGTCTGGGGCCCGAACGCCGAGAGCGGGAACGCGAACTTCGTCGATACCGACGCCGGGATCTGGGTCGATACGGGCGACGACTACAGCGGCGGCCCGGTGAAGATGGCGCTCATCGCCGAGGAGAACTGGGACCGCGGGAAGACGCCGTCCGGCGACGACTGGCGGCGCGGCCTGGAGTACCTGCGGGAGATGGGCTTCGAGATCCCCGTCTGGACGCCCGACGCGAACTCGCAGAACGCCGACGGCGAAGAGTACGAGCAGATGCCGTACTGGGCGGTGAGGAAGGCCGCCGTCGCGCTCGGAGTGCTTCCCGAGGAGGCGTTCATCCGTGCACAGAGCGAGCGGGGTGGCTACCTGCGATTCCCGGGGAAGGAGACGTACAACCACGCTCTCGCGGCCATCGAGGATGCTGGCCTCGACCACGGGCGCGAGTACATGAGCGACGACGGGTCGCGTCCCGACGACCTGGAGGACGCTGCTGGTGACGACACGCCGCCGGCACCGACGCCGCCACCGCAGGACGAACCGGACGCGCCGGTTCGGGACGACGTCGAGGACGACCAGGAGAGCAGCAGCGGCCGAAACGCGAACGTCTACGCACACTCCGAGCTGGACATCGAGAACGGCGGG
>NZ_JQKV01000014.1 GCF_000746205.1 Halorubrum sp. BV1 | reverse complement strand
GTACCGGTACGTCCGACCGATCTCTTTCCGGTCGACGCGAGACACGTCGGATATCTCTTCGAGCGAGCGGGGAATCCCCTCCTTGCGACAGGCGGCGTAGAGGGCGGCGGTCGAGACGCCTTCGATGGAGCGGCCGCGGATCAGGTCCTCGTTCAACGCGCGGCGGTAGATCACCGAGGCCACCTCGCGCACGGAACGCGGCACGCCGAGCGCGCTCGCCATCCGGTCGATCTCAGAGAGCGCGAACTGGAGGTTCCGCTCGCCCGCGTCCTTCGTTCGGATCCGCTCTTGCCACTTGCGCAGCCGGTGCATCTGCGACCGCTTCTTCGAGGAGATAGAGCGGCCGTACGCGTCCTTGTCCTTCCAGTCTATCGTCGTCGTCAGCCCCTTGTCGTGCATCGTCTTCGTCGTGGGGGCACCGACGCGCGACTTCGACTGCCGCTCCGAGTGGTTGAACGCTCGCCACTCCGGACCGGGATCTATCTGTTCTTCTTCGACGATGAGTCCGGTCTCTTCGTGTATCAGTTCGCCGTCGGCCGTCCGAGTGAGGTCCTCGGGATCGAAGTCTTCGGGGTCAAGATCTTCAGGGTCCACCTCTTCTGGGTCGGTCTCGCTCTCGTCGACGTCCTCGTCCCGCACGCGCTGCCGGTCGTGATCCCGTTGCCGGGTGGGCCGTGTCATCGCATTTATATAGTATCCCGGCGGATTGACTTAAACGTTCGTGAGGATTCGGTGGTTCCCCGTTCCCGAGACGGTGGATCGGACACACCCTGAAAGGGGGTCGCGCCGGGGTCGGCGGTGCCGCCGGCCTGTGTCGTCGTCTGCCGCAATAGCGGTCTCTACCGCCGTCTGCTGTCAGTCGTCGGTGCGGGCTTCCTCGACGACCTGCGTGAACTCGCGGGCCGTCTCCGTGATCGTCTCGTATTCCCCCCGGGCGGCCGCGTCGTAGTCCACGAGCGCTCCACCCGCGCCGACGGCGAACGCGCCGGCGTCGATGTAGTCAGCGGCGTTGTCGGGGCCGACGCCGCCGGTCGGCATCATGGGAATCTGCCCGAGCGGACCCTTCATCGCGCCGATGTGGTCCGGACCGACAGTCTTCGCCGGGAACACCTTCACGAAGTCCGCTCCGGCCTCGTAGCCGCGGATCGCCTCCGTGGGCGTCATCACGCCGGGGGCGCTCACGGCTCCGTAGCGGTTGCACGTCTCGATCACGTCCTCGTGGAGGCTCGGCGAGACGACGAACTCCGCGCCGGCCAGAAGCGTCGTCCGCGCGGTCTCGCTGTCGAGGACGGTCCCGGTGCCGACGACGACTTCGTCGTCGAACGAACCGGTGACTTCGCCGATGAGGTCTGCGACATCCGGCGTATCGGCCGTGATCTCGATGGCGGAGACGCCGCCGTCGTGAAGCGCCGCCGCGATCTCGATGAGCTGGTCGGCCGGCACGCCGCGTAACACCGCCACGACGCCGCTGTCGACGATCCGCGAGAGCGTTTCGTTCATGTTCGTCCGTTTCCGAGTGAACACTTAAATCCGCGTGACACCGACACCGCGCGCCGGCCGGGATGCGTGACGCGGTCGGCGACGCCGCGGGCAGAAACCGTGGCCGAGCACGAAACCGTGACCGACGCGCGTGGGCCTCGCGTTGGCGGGCGCGCGAGTCGCGTTACGGATCCACGTCGAGTCAGTGGGGTGCCTGCGAGTCAGCGGGATGCCTGCGAGTCAGTGGGATGTCTGTGCTATGTGGCCGCATACCGATCGTGTGACCTACCGGCACGCAAAAAGCGGCGGATCGGCGTCGATCCGGGCCGATCCACCTCGAAACGGCCGGAGCGAAACACTACCCTTTTGACCCTGCTGTCGGTACCAACCGGTATAATGGGCCGACGCAAGAAGATCGTTCAAGAGTGCGAGCGGCTGATGGACAATCCGGAGCACATCCGGAACATCGCCATCGCCGCCCACGTCGACCACGGCAAGACGACGCTGTCCGACAACCTGCTTGCGGGTGCTGGCATGATCTCCCAGGACACCGCCGGCGAGCAGCTCGCGATGGACACGAAAGAAGACGAACAGGAGCGTGGGATCACCATCGACGCGGCAAACGTCTCGATGACCCACGAGTACGAGGACACCAACCACCTCATCAACCTCATCGACACCCCGGGCCACGTGGACTTCGGGGGCGACGTCACCCGCGCGATGCGCGCGGTCGACGGCGCGTTGGTGGTCGTCGACGCCGTCGAGGGCGCGATGCCCCAGACGGAGACGGTGCTCCGGCAGGCGCTCCGCGAGGGCGTGAAGCCGACGCTTTTCATCAACAAGGTTGACCGCCTCATCTCCGAACTGCAGGAGGGACCACAGGAGATGCAAGAGCGGCTCATGTCCGTCATCGCCGACGTCAACGAGCTCATCCGCGGGATGGCCGAGAACATGGACGACATCCCCGAAGACTGGACCGTCTCCGTCGAGGACGGCACGGTCGGGTTCGGCTCCGCACTCTACAAGTGGGGCGTCTCGATGCCGTCGATGCAGCGGACCGGGATGGACTTCGGCGACATCATGGAGCTCGAACAGAACGACAAGCGCGACGAGCTCCACGAGCGCACGCCGCTGTCGGACGTCGTGCTCGATATGGTCTGTGAGCACTTCCCGAACCCCGTGGACGCCCAGCCGCGTCGTGTCCCGCGCATCTGGCGCGGCGACCCCGACACCGAACTGGCCGAGGGGATGCAGCTGGTCGACGAGGACGGCGACGTGGTCTTCATGGTCACCGACATCTCGATGGACCCGCACGCGGGCGAGATCGCGACGGGCCGCGTCTTCTCCGGGACGTTAGAGAAGGGCCAAGAGCTGTACGTCTCCGGGACCGCGGGCAAGAACCGCATCCAGAGCGTCGGCCTGTTCATGGGGTCGGAACGCGAGGAAGTGGAGCACGTTCCCGCCGGGAACATTGCGTCTGTCACCGGCCTCCGTGACGCCATCGCCGGCTCGACGGTCTCCTCCGTGGAGATGACGCCGTTCGAGTCGATTGAGCACATCTCCGAGCCGGTCATCACGAAGTCCGTCGAGGCCCAGAACATGGACGATCTGCCGAAGCTCATCGAGACGCTCCAGCAGGTCGCAAAAGAGGATCCGACGATTCAGATCGAGATCAACGAGGACACGGGCGAGCACCTCATCAGCGGTCAGGGCGAGCTCCACCTCGAAGTGATCACCCAGCGGATCCGCGACAACCAGGGCATTCCGGTCATCACCGGCGAACCGATCGTCGTCTACCGCGAACAGCCGCAGGAGGCCTCGCGTGAGGTCGAAGGGCAGTCGCCGAACCGCCACAACAAGTTCTACATCACGGTCGAGCCGATGGCCCAGGATATCGTCGACGCCATCCAGCTCGGCGAGGTGTCGATGGACATGCCCGAACTGGAGCGCCGCGAGGCGCTTCAGGAGGCCGGCATGGACAAGGACACCTCTCAGAACGTCGAGGACATCCACCGGACGAACATCCTCATCGACGACACGAAGGGTATCCAGCACCTCAACGAGACGATGGAACTCGTGCTTGAGGGGCTCCAGGAGGCGCTCGACGACGGGCCGCTCGCCGCAGAGCCGGTCCAGGGGTCGCTGTTCCGCCTCCACGACGCGAAGCTCCACGAGGACACCATCCACCGCGGTCCGGCGCAGGTCATCCCCGCCGTCCGCGACGCGGTCCACCGCGCGCTGATCGACGGCGAGGTCCGCCTGCTGGAGCCGATCCAGGACGTGCGGATCGACGTGCCCAGCGAACACATGGGCGCGGCGTCCGGCGAGATCCAGGGCCGCCGCGGCCGCGTCGACGACATGTACCAAGAAGGCGATCTGATGGTCGTCGAGGGCATCGCACCCGTCGAAGAGATGATCGGATTCTCCTCCGACATCCGCTCTGCCACCGAGGGCCGCGCATCGTGGAACACCGAGAACGCGGGCTTCCGCGTGCTCGTCGACAACCTCCAGCGCGAGAAGATCATGGAGATCCGCGAGCGAAAGGGGATGAAGCTCGAGCTGGCCAGCTCCATCGACTACATCTAACTCGGCCGCGCGGTTCCGTTTCCGTTTCGTTTTTCTTCGTGAGTTTGCGCCGTCACTGATCGGTTCGACGAGTGAACCAGAAGCAGACGCCGCGGCGAGGCAACGTCTGCCAGCGCCGAAGGCTTATACCGAATCGTCCGGCTCCGTTGAAGTATGCAGACCGGTACGACTCCCGCTCGGTGCACCGCTCCCGCGACGGGGGTGGTCGCGTGAGCGATCGCCGCGACGGAGAGCCCACAGAGGACGGAGTACCCGAAGTCGATGGCGGCCACGCCGCCACGACGCCGTCGACCCACACGGTCCGGCTCGAACTCGCCGACGAGCCCGGCCAGTTGCTCGACGCGCTCTACCCGATCGCGGACAACGGCGGCAACCTCCTCTCGATTTACCACGAGCGGGGGAACAAGACGCCTCGCGGGCGGATCCCGGTCGAGGTCGATTTCGAGGCGACACAGGACCGCTTCGAGGGGATCGTCGAGGCGCTCCGCAGCGAAGGGGTGAACGTGATGCAGGCCGGGACGGAGCGGTACGCGGAAGAGGTGACGCTGCTGCTTTTCGGCCACCTTATCGACACCGACCTGTCGGACACCCTCTCGCAGATCGAGGCCTGCGAGTCGGCCTCGGTGGCCGACGTGTCGCTCGCGGCTCCGCAGGGGACCGAAGAATCGTCGAGCGCCCGGCTCCGCGTCGAGGCCCGCGCGGGCGAGACGGAGACGGCGCTCGCGGCGGTGCGAGACGTGGCCGGAGCGAAGGGACTGCGGGTGGTCGAACCGCTCGTGGGGGTAGAAGCGTGAGGCTCGCCGTCGTCGGTGCGGGCGCGGTCGGACGCTCCGTCGTCGAGTTGGCGGACGAGTACGGCCACGAGGTCGTCGCCGTCGCGGACTCGTCGAGCGCCGTCGTCGCGGACGGAACGGGCGATCGAGCGCCGGGCGTCGACGCCGACGCCGTGGTGGCCCGCAAGGCCGAACGGGGAATCGTCGGCGACGGCGATCCCGCGGACGCGCTCGCGGCGGAGTACGATGCGCTGGTGGAGGCGACGCCGACGACGCTCGGGGACGCCGAGCCGGGGTTCTCGCACGTCACCGCGGCGCTGGAGCGAGACCGCCACGTCGTGCTCGCGAACAAGGGGCCGGTCGCGGA
>NZ_JQKV01000013.1 GCF_000746205.1 Halorubrum sp. BV1 | reverse complement strand
GTTCGCGTACCTGGAGCTGCTCCTCGTCCTGGAGCGCCACCAGTTCGACTACGTCCGCCTGTTCGCCAATCTCCTCGACGTCGTCCCGGTCGGCGACGAGACCGAGCAGCAGGTCGTTCTGAAGGCGGTCGCCTACTTCGAGGACGGCATGACGCCGTTCGACTCCTTCCACGCAGCGACCGCCGAGACGCGCGGTCTCCCCATCCTCTCGTCGGACAAAGCGTACGAGGAGGTCGATCCCGACCGGGTCCCGTTGGAGCCGCCCGCCGACGAGTGACGACTTATCACACAAGTCGGAAGCCGAACGCGACGCGCCCCCGCTGACCCGGCGTGATCACGCTGCTCGGCGTCTCGGTTCGGGGGGACATCGGGCTATAAAGTGCAATCTTCTGTAGGAAACTCACATGCGCTTAGAGGCGACAGCGAAGGAGGACGAGTACAAGGTCTGGATGACCGACGAGGAGATCGACACGCTCCGCCGGTCGGTCAGCGGCCCCCGCGACGACCTGATCGTCCAGCTGGGCGGCTACGTCGGCCTCCGGGCCTTCGAGATCCCGCAGGTGTGCCCGAAGCACGTGAAGCGCACCTCGGGCGGCGAACACTACCGTCTGCGCGTTCCCGAGGGGAAGGACACGACTGGGAGCGGGGGGAAGCCCCGCGACGCCTACCTCCCGGCCGACGTCGAGCGGGCCATCCACCAGTACCAGAACGCCGAGGACGTCGCTCCCGGCGACCCGCTCGTCGAGCTCACCGAGCGCGGCGTCCGCGACGTCGTGAAGCGGACCGCGAAGCGGGCGGCAGAGGAGACCGGCGACGAGGACTTCCACTACGTCAGCTCGCACGATCTCCGCCGTCGGTTCGCGCAGCGGCTCCTCGTGGACCGCCAGATGAACCCGCGCGTCGTGATGCAGGTCGGCGGCTGGGACTCCTTCCAGGCCATCGAACCGTACCTGAACGCCCCGACGCCGCAGGTCGTGGACGACGCCTTCGAGGAGGCTGGTCTCGCGTGACGCTCCGCGACCGCCTCCAGGAGCTGCGGACGCGGTGGCGTCGCCGGCGTCTCCTGTCCGCCTACTCGCGGGTGTTCACCGCGAAGACGGGGAAGCGCGTCGGGTTCACGCCGCTGATGGCGGCCTACGAGCAGGCCGAGCGGGACGGCGTCCTGGAGCTCGACGGCGAAGACGTCGTCTGGCACTGGCCCGACGACGGGGGGTCAGCGTGAGCCTCCTCGACGACGTCGCCGGCTTCATCAGCCGGTGGCGGCCCGGCCTCCCGTCGCTCGGCGCGTCGCCGCCGTCGGTGTGGCTCGTCGATCCCGACCCGGAGGGGAAGGGCCCCAGCGAGCACGCGCTCGCGTTCCTGGTGACGCCGGACCGGGAAGAGGCGCGGCTGCTCGCCAACCGGACGGGGGAGACGGTCGAGATCGACGAGGGCGCGCTCGTGAAGCAGGTCGAGAAGATGTACATCGAACCCGGCGACCAGCCGGTTCTGGTGTGGTCCTGCCGTCTCCTCACCGCTGCGGAGGTCGAGGACACGACGCCACACCTGAAGCGCCACGTCCACCGGCTCCCCGAGGACGTCACCGACGTCGCGCTCCCACAGAGAGAGCTCTCCCAGCAGGAGCTCATCGAACTCGGGGAGCGATTCTAACCAACACCCTCCTTCTTCGCCGACGACTCGTTGGTTAGCCCTGCGTCCCCCGATTCCACCGTTCTGCAACCCGGTTTCCCCGCCTCTCACCCCAGGGGTAGCGTGCCGAAGATGGCACTCCTCACCGGGCTACGAGCGCGAAAAGAGAGGATGAGCGTTTTCGCGGGTGGTTCAGAACGGCGTCCACTCGTCGAGGCCGCCCGTCTCGTCGATGGGCTGACCGAACGAAGCGAGCCCACCCGTCTCGTCGATCATGCCCCCCTGCGACAGCTCGTCACCGAAGCCGCCGGCGTCCTGGAGCCCGCCGCTCTCGTCGAGGGCACCGAAGCCGCTTCCGAAGCCGCCGCCTCCACCGAACAGGACCTGAGCCCCGCTGGCGATGGGGTTCTGGAAGTCCACGTCGAAGACGCCGTACGCGGGCGGCGCGAACTCCTCCTCGTCCTTCTTCCGTTCGTCGTCGAAGTCGCGGCGGCGCTGCTGCTGCGTCGGGTCGAACGGTGACGGGCCGAACCCGCTGCTCCCGCCTCCCCCGCCGGGCGACCCCGGCGGCGACGACGTCGAGGAGCCGCTCGGGCTCCCCGGCGGTGACCACGGCGGCGGAGATCCCGGCGGCGAGGACGGCGGCCCGCTGCTCGGCGGCTGCGACGGGCCACCGCTTCCCGGTGGGGACGACGGCGGCGACGTCGGGCCGAACTCGTCCAGCGGCGGCGAGGACGGTATGCCCCCGCTCGGCGGCTGCGACGACGGCGGGGAGCTCGGCGGTGACGTCGGGCCGAACTCGTCCAGCGGCGGCGACGTCGGCGTGGACGACGGCCCGTCTCCAGGCCGGCTGCCCGGCGGCGACGTCGGCCCGAGTTCGTCGAAGGTGGGGAACGACGTCGGGCCGCTGCTCGGCGGCTGCGACGACGGCGGAGAGCTCGGCGGCTGCGACGACGTCGGGCCGAACTCGTCCAGCGGCGGTGACGACGGGCCGGCCTGCGTCGGCGGCGTGTCGTAGAAGCCGCCGAAGCCGCCGAGCTCGTCCACGGGGCCGTCGAAGGTGCCCGGCGAGGACGTCTGCTCTTCCTCGCCACCTGCGCCCCCACCACCGGGACCAGCGACCGGGAGAGGCCGGTCTACGGGCTGCTCGGGGTTCTGGACGTAGTAGTCCAGAGGCTTACCGCTGCCGCTGCCGTCGGGGCTTCCAGCGTTCGGCGAGTCCGGGGCGTCTGCGTCCGGCGAGCGGTCCTTCGGGGCGACCGGGCGCAGCGGGACGCGGCGGCCGCCGACCTCGGTGTAGAAGTCGGAGCCGATTCCGAGGCGGCGAGCGACGCCGGTGAGACCGCCGCTCCCGACGGGCGAGAACTCGGCTCCGGGCGGGACGACCGCCTCGATCTCGCCGGTGTTCACCTCGTCGGCCGGCTTCGTGACGGCGGTCGTGTCGCCCGAGCGGTCCAGCATCTCCTGGTTGAACTGCTGGAGCGTGTCGGCGTCGGTGTTCTCGACGTCGGTGCGCGCGAGGACGCCGGTCGGCTTGTTCCCGAAGTCCGGGAGGCCAGGTCGGGCGCTGAAGCTGCTCTCACCGCCGCCGACCCGGAGGAAGTTCGGGGAGAGCTCGGGACCGAAGAACGACCCGGGCGTCTCGTACGCGAAGTCGCCGTCCACCTCGTCGGGAGCGGACGTGAACCCGGTGTCGCTGCGGCCGCTGCCGGGGCCGTCCGGTTCGACGTCGAGCGCCTTCTTCAGGACCGATCCCTCGGTGACGCCGCGTTCGTCGAAGAAGCCCTCTATCTGCTGGGGCGTGAACTCGTCGGCCTGCTCCTGAACGGCCTTCGCAGGGTCTGACTCGTACGTGTCCGGGTCTCGTGCGCCGGGGAACTGCTGGCCTTCTGCGCCGTCGGTCTCGGTGTAGCGGACGACGTCGCTTCCGGCGAGGCCGCCCTCAGCATCGACCTTCGTCCCGCCAGCGGTGCGGACACGGTCCCTCGTCGCTCGGCCGGCCTTCCCGACGATCCGGCCGGCGGCCGCGCCGGTCGCGTAGCCGAACACGGCCCCGCTGGCGAACTCCAGCGGGTTCGCCTCCGCCTCGCGGGCCATCGCACCACCGATGGCCGTACCGACGCCTGTGGCCGTCTCAGCGACTTCTCCGAAGCCGTGCTCCTGGATCTCTCCGGGGGCGTTCTGTGCGACCTCCGCGCCCGTCTCCAGCGTCTGAGCGTGCTGCGGGAAGTTCAGGAGGTCCACGCCGACGCCAGCTGCGCCCTGGAGAACGCGCTCCGGGGCGTCGCTCCCCATGAACGTGACCGGCTCGTTCTCGTCGAAGGTCTTCTTGTAGTCGTTGATGTCCTCAGCGCCGCTGCGAAGCCCCTCCTCGGAGAGGTTCACCCACCCGACTTCTCCGGGGAGGAGCCCCTCGTTGGAGTCGCGGGTCTCGGAGAGGAAGCCGCCGCGTGTGAGGTCGTCGGAGACCTCGGTGTTCACCTCGGCCGACCCGACCCACTCGTCCGTCGAACCGGCCGCTGCGTCGCCGGCCCTGGCGATGTTGTCGTAGGTCTCGCCGGTGCTCTCGACGGCGGTGTCCACCGCTGCGCCGACGTCGCCGTCCTGGAGCTCCCGCCCCATCTCGCCGTAGGTCTCCGTGGCGTGATCGACCTGGTCGCGGGTCGCGTCGGCGACCTCGCCGGCGCTCCTGGAGACGTTCGAGGCGACGTCGTCGGCCGTGTCGGTCGCCTGGTCCACCGTCCGGTCTACGCCCCGCTGAACGTCCCGAGCGGTCTCCTGCGCCTCGTCCACGGCGTTGCGTGCGCCCGAGGTGACGTCGTTCACCGTGTTGTCTACCGTGTCCTCAGCGCGGTCCACCGTCCGGTCCACGCCCCGAGAGACGTCCCGAGCGGTGTCTCGCGCGGTGTCCTCCGCCCGATCTACCGTGTCGTCCACGGCGTCGCCGGCGCGGTCCATCGTGTCGTCGATGCCCTGCATCGCGTCCTCGCCGGCGTTCCCGAGGCCGCCGAGAAGGCCGCCTCCGCCGCCTCCGCCGCCTCCGCCCCCGCCGCTGTTCGACGAGGACGACGACGACGACGAGCTGCTGGACCCGGACGAGGAGCTCCTCGACGAGCGCGACCGGCCGCGCCGTGATCGGGACGAGGAGCCCCCCGACGAGGACCCGCCGCCGGTCACGTCGTCCACGGTGTCGCTGACTGTGTCGCTGACGGTGTCCGCAGCGTCCCCGACGGCGTCCGAGATGCCGCCGAAGAAGCCGCCTCCACCGCCGCTGTCGTTGCTACTGTCTGAACTGGAGGAAGACGACGACGAGGACGACGACCCGCTGTCGTCGTCGCCACCGCCGCCTCCACCTCCGGTGAGTCGTTGCCACATGGCAGTTCAGACAGACGTATCAGCCGCCCGTAAAACGAGATGTCCCCCTCCCCCGAAAACGAGCGTCTGAAGCCCTCTCGCTAACCAACACACTTCTACAGAAGACGCCCGATGTTGGTTAGTTAGAAGAACGGGACCAGCTGCGAAACGAGCGAGACGACGGTCCCGATCACCGTCGCCTTCGTCGCCGCTCCCGAGTGGAAAAACCCGCTCTCGTCGTTCTCCAGGTCCGAGAGCCAGCCGCTGCTGTCCTCCTCGGTGGTGGTCTCGGTGTTCTCCTGAAGGAACCGGTCGATGGGCGTCTCCACGTCGCCGGCGTCGTCCTCGACGACGTCCACGTCGCGCTCCGGCGTGATCTCGTCCACGGCGTCCTCGACGTCCGGGCGGATTCGGTCGGGCGCGGCGGGTGAGATGTCGGTGCCGGCGAACGCCTCGGCGAGCGTCTCAGCCATGTGGTCGCGGAGGATCTGGACGCGGCGACGTTCGGAGAGGTAGTTCGTGAGGACGACCTGCGGGTCTCGACTCCCCTGTTCGCTGGCGATGCTCCGGGCGACCTCGGCAAGGAAGTCCACGCCCATGCTGTACTGGTTGTACCAGAACCGCCGCGCCGTCTGCGGGGTCGGGAGGCGGCCGTCCTCCAGGTGGACGTCGACGTCGGTCTCCTCCAGGGCGCGCTCGGCGAGCTCGTCGAGCTTCTTCCCGATGGTGCTCACCGCGAAGTGGTCCTTGTACCGGTACGGCGACGGGAACAGGTAGCCGTCCCAGTCGTCGCCGTGCTCGTCTTCCAGCTGCTCGATCCGCTCCTGGAGGGTGTCCACGCCGAAGACGAGGTTCACCGTCGAGGGGCCGTTCTTCCGGGTGTCGAACTCGATGAGCGGCGTATCGACGAACTCGGGGTCGAAGTTGATCATGTCGCGGTGCATCCGCGCGACCTCGGCGCGACGCAGCCCGGCCGCGCAGAGCAGGACGACGATGGTCTTCTCCTCGACCGTCTCGGCGACGCGGGCCAGCGCGTTCACGGTCTCCGGCGGGAGGCCCTCAGGGTCTACCTCCAGTTCGTTCCAGCTGTACTCGTCGCGCAGCCCGAGCATCGGGTTGAACGTCACCGGGTTCCGGCGCTTCTTCAGATACCGGTAGAAGAGCTTCAGCGCCGTGTGGATGACCTTCATCGTCCGCTCGTTGTACCGTTCGTCGAGGTAGTCGAACGCGTCCAGGTAGACCTCGAAGGCCTCGGGTTCGGTGACGTCGTCGCTCCCGAGGTGGAGGAGATCGTCGTCGCCGTGCACCTCCCGAAGCGCCCCCGCGATGCGGTCGATGCCCTGGAGGTCGGTCTTCGCGGTCGCCAGCGCGAGGTTCTTCCTCCCGAGGCGGTGGCGTTCGGCCCACCGGTACGCGAGTTCCTGCGTCCGGGCGTGATCGACGTCGATCTCGTAGATGTGCCCGTTCCCCCGCTGGATGTCGAGGTCCTGGTTGCAGAACTGGAGGAACGTCTTGTCGAGGTGGTACTGGACGGCCTGGCAGAAGCCCGTGTAGCCGTTCTCCAGCAGCCAGTTGTGCGTCGGCGGTTCGGAGGGATCGAGGCCGTCCTCCTGGAGGGCGGGCGCGATCACCTCCCAGTAGTGGTCGCAGAAGTCTTCTACGTCGTATTCTGTCCAGCGTGCCATAGTATGTTTAGTTACGAGTCATTTTAATGGGTTAGGTTAAGCAATCTGGTACGTCTTACTGTGTGCTGGTGTTACCCGGGCACAGGTGCGAGTCCGCGAGAGTTTCGACGGGGAGCCGCAGTGTGGCGGTTTTAATGCGTCCCCTGTCGGGAGACACAATAAGAATCGGCGGAAATCGCAGGACAGCGGAGGGGTCGGAAACGCCGCGTTTTGCTGTGTCAGGAGCCAAAGAAGTACCCCGCGACACACCCCGAGCGGCGAGTGACCTGCGCGCGCCAGCGCCTCGGCTAACCAACTCACCGGGGAGCGTGAAACGATTCGTTGGTTAGCGAGTGACGGCGGTGGGGTGGACGTCCTCAGACGGTCGTGTACCCGTCCTCGGTCTCCATGATGAGCCCCTTCTCCGAGACCGCGTACTCCAGCGCCTCTTTCGCCCGTTCCGGGCCCATCAGGTCTCGGTCGATGGACGCCGCGACCACGATCTCGCGCTCCTCCAGGGCGATGCCGCGCTGCTCCAGGAGCTCGACGAGACGGCGGGCGTCGGCGAGCATCCCTTCCGCGTCCTCGGGAACGCTGCTGGTCGTGTCGTCCTC
>NZ_JQKV01000012.1 GCF_000746205.1 Halorubrum sp. BV1 | reverse complement strand
CGTGTGTTGGTTAGGCGTCGTAGTCGCCGCGACGCGCGCGGAACGCGACCTCGTCGAGGCCGGCGCGCTCGCACTCGGCCACCAGGAACGCCTTCGGCATCGGGACGTCGCTGGCGTAGTCGTGGTACGTCCCCGCGCGCAGCTTCTCCAGCATCCACTCGGGCGCTCCGGCGGCGTGGAGATCGTCGCGCAGGCGCTGCTGACTCGGCGGGAGATCGTCCGGGTTCCAGCCCGCGGCCTCCGCGCCGACGTCGGCGAGCAGCTCCTCGACGAGGTCCTCGTCGTCGCTCACGACTCCGCCCTCGCAGCGCCAGCTCCCGCAGCGAGACCGGGACGGGGACGGGACCGAGGCGGCCGCTGCCGGGGTGCTTCACTAAATTCCGCGCTGAGAATCTTATGCGCGTTATTAGTAAATGGTGTGTGGCGCTTGTTTGTTTGTGAGGTTGTTCGTCGGTCAGTCACTGTTCAGAATATTACTAACTGCCTGCTGGCTGACACCGATAGCATCGCCGACCATTCGTTGACTGATGTCGGTCTCCTGTATCTCTGGGTGGTTCATGATCGCCCGGATGGTCTCGTCGCGTGACTCTTTTCGGGCGTTTTTCTTCTTCTTCTGGACCTCCTCCTTATGTTCGTCCAGGGGGATGAACTCCTGTCCGTCCTGTCCCTTGATGCGCTGCTGCTTCTTCCGGGTGAGGTAGTTATAGACGCCGCGTAGGTCGGTCCCGGTCTCGATGTCGCTCACCTGGAGATACTGCTGCTTCGGCGTGTGCAGCGTCTGCTGATAGGGCATCCACTTGAGGTGATGCACGAGGCCTTTCCCTCGGTTCGTCATGGAGATCCAGACGTCTGCGAGCTTCTGGATGTCCTTATCGATGAACCCGCGCACCGGCGCGTTCACGACGACGTACTTCTGCTCGACGCGCCCCATCGACATGATCTCGCGGAGTGCCTGGTTCGTCTTCGACATGGCCGCCCGGTTGCTGGCCCCGACCTCTGCCTCGTCGAGGACGAGACCGCTCCCGCGTGGCTGCGAGGAGTACGCGTTCCGGACCTCTTCGGGCTGGATGCTCACCTTCTCCTCGGTGATCCCCTCGGGCGTCTGGTCCATCGCGTCGGCCAGCTGGAGGCTGAAGACCGTCTTCCCGGTCCCGCGACGGGCGCGGTAGTCGTCCACGATGATGATCACGTCGCGCTCCTGGGTGAGGACGTCCTCGAAGAGCTCCTGCATCCAGGTGCCCTCCTGGAACGGGTTCTCCAGCGAGCGGTCGGGGATGTCGGCGTCTCCGCCCGAATCTGTATTGCTGCTCATGGTTTATCGGACCTCGTCGAGGTCGAAGTCGTTCGACAGCTCAGCGTCCGGGAACAGGCCGAGGACCTCCATCGACTCGGCGAGGAGATCGGCGACGGCCTCCAGGCGCTGCGCGGCCAGCAGTTGCTGCTGGGTCCGCACCTCTTCGTGGGTCCCGAGCGCGTCGCTGTACTCGACGGTGTACTCCTCGACGCGGTTCCGAAACTGGTCGAGGCTGCTCAGGCCCTCCACGTGGTTGTACACGAGCTGGCCCTCGTCGTCCGTCTTCGGGACGGTCTCGCGCTCCAGGACGGCGTCGCCGCAGTTCGGGCACATGTCGCCCGGCGAGTAGGCGCTCTCGTCGTCCAGAGAGTCGTACGCGGTACACGCCGGGCAGAGCGCAACGGTGACGTAGACCGGCTCAGTCGGCCAGAGCTCCTCTTCCTCCCAGAGTTCCTGCGTGACCTCACGGCGCTTCAGGCGAGCGCGCAGCTCGTCGTACAGGTCGAAGACGGTGTCGTGAAAGCTGTCGTGCGCGTTGTCCTCGAACTGGGTGCCGGACGCGCGCCGGTACGCCTTCCGGGCCTGAACCATCTGCTGGTACGCCTGCCGCACCTCGTCGTTCTGCGTCGGATCGCGGGCTTCCTCGGTGCTCGACATGGTCACCACCCCTCGTAGGCGTGGAGGCGCTGAACGAACCGGTCGGCGACGTCGCCGGCGGCCAGGAGCGCGTCCACCGACGGGACGAGGATCTCCAGCTCCGACTCGTCGATGTTGTCTAGCGAGCGGTTCCCGTGACCGTCGGTCGCAGTCAGCCCGATGGTGGTCCAGATGCTGAGCAGCCCCGAGAGGCCCTTCACGTTCCCGTGCTCGGAGTCGTTGAACAGGACCATCTCCTCGACGTAGCGCTCGGCGGCCTCGCGTGACAGCCCGTCCTCGGGCAGGTCGTACGCGTCGTGGCCGTCCTCGTCGAGGTCGGCCCAGTGGACCCGCAGCGTCGTTCCGTTCCGCAGGTAGTCGATGAGCGCCTCCAGCACGGCGAGGCGCTTCCGCGCCGGCACGTCGCCGTCCTCGTACTCGTTGAGCAGCTGGCGGCGGCGGTCGAGGTACACGGCGCGGCTCTTCACGACGTCCTCCCAGAGTTCCTTCTGCGCGTCCTCGATCACTGCCTGGACGTCGAGCGAGGTGCTGTCGCTCTGGTCGGCCTGCGAGTACCAGTAGACCTGCGCCTGACCGACTTTCCGGCTGCGAACACCGGGTTTCTGCTCCAGTTCGTCGAGTTGGTTCCGGACCGACTGGTCGGACACGTCTACGGCCTCTGCGAGGTCTGAGACGGTCAGGACCGGGCACCGGTCGTTACGGTTCCGGGCCGCTGCTTGGAGTTCAGTCACCAGGACACGGGCATCTACTTCGGCTGGTCGTCCCATACACCCGTTTATGCGGGCCTCCCTCTTATTCTTTGGCCCTGTGTAGTGAAACGCTTGAGTTACACAAAGCTATAACAAGTTGGAGCGAGAAGACCGGGGTAACGATGCAGACCAGCCGCTCACGAAGCGAGTCCACGAAGCCCGTGAGTGGCGACTGTCGGCTGTCGCTGATTGGTCGGGGCAAAGGTCGCCCGGTGTCGCAAGCACCGGGCAGAAGCGTTGCACGTACGCACGGACACGGCGGTTCACAGGGCCGGACCAGTGTCCGTATCTGGATTCTCGGGCGGCGACCTTCAAGGTTTACGTCCCCTCCAGGTACGGCTCCTCCAGCGGCTGTGACTCCCGTGTCCGGCGTTTTCGGACATGTCTATCCACGAAACCAACGACACAACTGAGGACCGCGAGGTACCGTCACCAGAACCCCAGAACGGCATCGCGCTGGCGCTCTGGAACGCCGACCCCGAGACGCCCGTCGAGGAGATCCCGAAGCTCCTGGAGGACGTCAAGCGGTGGGTGTGCACCGACTGCGAGAAGGAGACCTTCGTCCACCCGACGCACTGCGGCCAGTGCGGCGCGACGACGTTCGACCGGGTCGTCCCGAACGAAGAGGAGGACGATGGAAGTTGAGTTCCGAGGCGGCATCGGCTACGCCACCGCCGACGAGGCCGACGACCTGGAGGAGTTCGCGTTCGACCGCGGCGACCGCTTCGTGATGTGGCACGCCCGACGCGACGAGCGGGCCGACGGCGACGAGTGGGCTGTCGTCGAGCGCACGTTCCAGTACACCGTCTCCTGGGTCCGAGAACGAGACGACGTCCCGACTCGGGAGAGTCACCGCGTCTACAAGCTGCTCAGCCGGAATACGTTCAACGAGGTCTACCTCAGCGAGCGCGACCTGAAGCGCAGCGGGCAGTGGAAGCCCGTCGAAGAGACCGAGGACGGTGGGGGCCGATGAGCTCGGGATACTCCCCGTCCGCCGGGATCGCGGACGTCTACCTCGAACTCGACGCCGCCGAAGGTGCGCACCACGATCTCGGCGAGCACGTCCAGGTGACGCGGCACGCCGAGGAGCGCTTCCTGGAGCGTGTCAGCGGGCGCGAACCGTTCCCTCGCGGACGGATTCGACAGGAGTTCAGGGAAGCCGAGGAGGTCGTCCTCGACGACGCGCGGATCAACGACCCGACCCGAGTCCACCCTGAGAGCGGCGTCGCGTACGTCTACGACCCGCGCGACTCCACGGTGATCACGTGCTTCATCCCGACCGAACAGCAGCTGCCGAGATCCCCTGAAGAGGCCGATGCATGACCTGTGTCGTACGGTCGCGCCGGTATCGGAAGGAGGGACACCTTACGTTTAAGAGGATGTCGTGGATACGTCTCGGTACACAAACAGAGCTAACCAACACAACTCGCCTGGGAGAAACCTCCCGGGGCGGTCGATTCCGCCCCATTGTCCCTAATCTGGGTTTCTCTCGGCTTCAACGTAAACCTATCGCTCGTTGGTTAGCGGTAGGTCTGCGCAACGAGGCCGACGTCACGGTGCGTCGGGCGGTCACCGACTCGAACTACATGACCGCAACCACCGACACTGCCGATCTCGACGAGGAGCTGTACCGCCTACTGTCGCCTCTCTGGCGACAGAAGACCAGCGGGTGTGCTGGGGTGAGTCACCTGTGTGCCACCCCGGGGTGTCACACCCCGCCCCACGAGGACAGCCGGAAGGAGACCGGAGCCGGCCGAACTCAGGGGGGAACCCCCCTGTGTGCTGGGTGTGCTACCCCTAAACGCTACTATCGCGTAGCGGGCGAGTGTACGCACCCACACACCCGCAGGGGAAAGTGTTCGGTCTGGACCCAGCACACCCAGCACACACACCTATCGGGGTGCGGAAACTGGACTCTCGCGCCCGCTCTCGCCGTTTCGCGCCCTCGGAGGTGTGACACCCGGGGGGAGCACACCGACCCCCCGGGGGCAGCACACCCCAACCCTCTGAAATGTTCGCGGGGTGGTGTCCATGTCTGAGGTCGAGGTGGCCGCCGACGAGATCCCCGAGGAGCTGAAGGAGCGCGACCAGTGGTTGATGTGGGACGCGTCCGCGGACGCGCCGCGTCGCCCGCACTGGCGTGGGAACTTCAGCGTCAGCTGGACCGACCCGGACGACTGGCACTCCTTCCAGGAGGCCGTCGAGGCCGCGCAGGAGCGCGAGACGTGGGGCATCGGCTACGTCTTCTCGAACACGAACGACGACCACGCTCCGGGCGTCTACGGCGCGCTGGACCTGGACGGGTGCGCCGACGAGGACGGTCGCCCGAAGGACTGGCTCCCGTCGCTCCAGTCGTTCTTCGACGAGGACGCGTACATGGAGTTCTCGCCGTCGGGCGAGGGCATCCATATCCCGCTCGTCGGCTTCGAGCCGCCCGAGTGGTGGCGCGACGTCCACTTCACCGATGAAGAGCACGAGGGCGTGGAGGCGTACGGGAAGAAGTTCTTCACGTTCACCGGGGACCGCCTCCAGGGCTCGGGCGACGAGGTCGCCGACACCGGCGACTACGTCGAGGACTGGCTGATCGAGGCGCACAAGGCGGTCACGGGTGAGGACCCGACGAAGGAACGGTCTGCCGACTTCGAGGACGCCAGCGACGGCGGTCGCGCGAACCGGGAGGAGTTCCTCGACGAGGATGACATCCGCGACGCCCTGGACCACGTCGATCCCGACGTCGAGTACAACACCTGGCGCGACATCGGCTTCGCCCTCGCGGACTTCTTCAGCAGCGACCACACCGCCCTCTCGGTGTTCGAGGACTGGTCGCGTGGGGGGAGCAAGTGGGACAGCGAGGCTGAAGAACGCGCCGAACGCATCATCAGCGACGCCAGCAGCGGCGGCGGGCGCACCATCGGGACGGTCATCCACCACGCCCGTCAGAGCGGCTGGGAGATGCCGAAGACGTCGTCGGGCCCCGAGCACAAGCGACCGCCCGGAGAGGCGCGAGCACTGGCAGAACAGGAGGGAGACGGCGGCGACGACGACGAAGGCGACGGGGAGACGACCGAGTGGGAGGTCTCCTGGAACTACGTCCGCGACCTCTACAGCGAAGAGGGGAACGACTGGGGGCGGTACTACGCCGCTGAAGCCCTGGACGACCGGTACTCGTGGATGTTCGTCGTCGAGTCCGAGACGCTCTGGGTCTACGACGAGGACCGCGGGTACTTCAACCGCTGGGGCGAGCAGTTCGTGGCGAACGTCCTGGAGCGCGAGCTGGGGACGCACTACTCGCGCAGCCAGAAGGACGAGGTCCTCGCGCGTCTCCAGGCCCGCCACCAGACCCACCGGGAGGAGCTGAACGCCCGCGCTCGGGACGGTCACTACCTCTGCGTCGGGAACGGCGTCGTGGACCTCGCTACCGGCGACCTCCACGATCACGACCCGTCGTACAAGTTCACTCGCGGCCTCCAGTGGGACTACGAACCCGCGAAGGCCGACCCGGAGCCCGTCGTGGAGTTCCTCGACGACATCACGAAGCGCGAGGCCGACCGGGACACGCTTCTGGATCACCTCGCGCACGGTCTGATGCCCGGGCACCCCTACCGCGCCTTCCTGATCACGTACGGGCCGGGGTCGAACGGGAAGACCCAGATGGGGCAGCTGTTCCGCGGGTTCGTCGGCGAGGACAACGCGGCGAGTGTGGAGCTCCAGGACCTCACCGGCGACGACAACTTCGCCACGGGCGGCCTCCCGGGCGCGTTCGTGAACGTCGGTGACGACATCTCGGTGAGCGAGATCCGGGACGTGAGCATCCTGAAGTCCCTCACCGGCGGCGGCACCGTCCGGGCGAACGAGAAGTACGAGAAGCAGTACGAGTTCGAGAACGAGGCGGCGATGTTCTTCAGCGCGAACGAACCGCCGCGGATCAGCGAGGAGAGCGACGCGATCGGGGACCGGCTGTACCCCATCGAGATGCCGTACCGGTTCGTGGATAACGACGCCTACGACCCTGAGAACCCGAAACACAAGAAGAAGACGCCGGGGATCTCCCAGTCGCTCCTCGACGACGAGAGGGCGATGCAGGGGCTGCTGCTCCTCGCGGTGAAGCACGCTCAGGAGCTCATCGAGTCGAACGGCCAGTACAGTATGCCCGAGGGCCCGAAGGAGCGCCGGGAGCTGTACGAGGCGGCCAGCGACCCGATTCGCCGGTTCGCTCTGGAGTACCTGGAGCAGGCCGACCAGGGCGATCTCATCCTGAAGGACGACGCCTTCGACGTCTACAAGGCGATGTGTGAGGAGCAGGACGAGCGCGTCGCCAGCGCCGACGGGTTCAAACGGCAGATAGCCCAGCAGGCGCTCCTCGACGTCGAGAGCGCCCGCACGCGGAAGCTCACGCCGGGCGACACCCAGGAACGATGCTGGCGGTACATCCGGTTCGACGAGGACGCGAAGGACCTGATGTCGCCCCGACTCATCGAGCGGTACTTCCCGGGCGAAGAGGCCGGCGACGACGACGACGACGGCGACGAGGACGCCACCAGCGGCGACGAGAGCCCGGTCGAGAAGGAACGCGCTGCGTTCGGTGCGACGTCCATCAGCAGCGCCGCTGAGGCGCTCACGGGCTACGTGACGGTCACCGCGGAGGTCGCGGCTGTCCAGCGTCTCGGAGAGGAGGGCAACGGCGTGAAGGCCATCCTGAAGGACACTACTGGAGCGATGGACCTGAAGACGTGGGAAGAGGACTGGAGCGCCCGCCTGGAGGACCTGGAGGGCGAGACAGTCGTCGTGGAGAACGCCGAGGTCTACGACGACGACTACGACGGCACCCGGAAGCTCGCTCCCGTCGCGGGGCTCACAGACGTCCAGACCATCCAGCAGGGCGTCGGCCACACCGAGGGCGAGGAACCGGGAGACGCGCAGGGACAACTGGACGAGACGCCCACACAGGCCGAGGCCGAGGCCGACGGCGGCCAGGTTCCCGACGTCGTGGACGACCTCGCTCCGCGCGACGACGAGGACGACACGACCAGCAGCGTTCCCGAGGACGCGGAAGGGATGCTCGCCGACGCCCGCCGTCTCGTCGAGCTCCTGGAGCAGCGCGGCATCGCCCTGGAGGAGCGCGAGATCGTGGTCGCGGCGTCCATCGACCGAGACCTGATGGGCCCGGAACGGGCGAAAGAGGCGCTGGAGTACGCGGTCTCGGAGAAGGGGCTCATCATGGAGACCGAGGACGGGTACACGCCCGTCTGAGGAC
>NZ_JQKV01000011.1 GCF_000746205.1 Halorubrum sp. BV1 | reverse complement strand
CGGGCACAGTGGGGTCTAGAGACCCGGTTATTCGCGGCGTAGGGTTCCGGATTCATAGGTCTGGGAGGAAGTCGCTGCGTTGCTCTGCCTGTTCTCGGTCGGACCGCCGATCGTAGTGCCGACTCAGAATGTCCTCGCTCGCGTTCAGCCGATCCTCGACGATGCGACGCGGAACGTCCTCCCGCCGGTAGTAGGTCACCCGCCCACTCCGCACGTCGTGAGGAGATCGCGACGACGGGCACTTGCTCGCGTGGTCGATGTTCGTCGCCTCACACGAGTCGATATCCCGATCGTGGGGACAACCCTCATCGCGCCAGCAGGGACGAGTCACCCGATAGAGCGTTTTCCGAAACGTGTTGCCCGCCGGTCGACCGTACCGCGTCGTGATCAGCGGGTTCCGGTCGTACTCGTCGGTCACATCGTCGCGGTGATACTCGACGTAGTCCTCGATGTACCGAGCGGTTTTCTGACTGATTCGATTCCAGCGAGTCCCCGACTCGTGGTTCTTGAGAGGAGTTCCCGTCTCCGGACGGTGAACATAGTGGACGGCGGGACCAGAGAAACGAGGATGCGTTCCGTCGAGGTCGCAATCTTCGAGGTCGAGACCACGGACCGCGCCGCTCCGTGCACCCGTCTCCCACAGTAGGAGGAGGACGATGTGATCGCGAGACGCGGGTTGCGCGTTTTCGAGGTAGTCCAGAATCTCGATAACCCGTTCGGGTTTGAGCGTGGTCTCCGACACGTCCTCCCCGTTCTTCATCGTCGGGAGGCTGAGCTGTTCGTACAGCTCGGGGTCGACAGCATCGATGTCGCCAGCGAACCGGAGGAATCTGCGAAGCGTTGCCAGCTGACTCTTGAGTGTGACGAGTTTGATCGGATCGCGCCCGTCGCCCTTCCCCTCTCTCCGCCAGGTGCGGTATTGGTAGAGGTCACGACCGGACACCTCGTTCAGATTCTCGATCCCCTCCTCATCGCAAAACTGGATGAAGGAACGGAGCCGGTGGTACTCACTCCGCCGCGTCGACTCCGAGTGTTCGTCCTCCATCGCACTGTGAAACATCTCGATGGCGTCGACCGGAGAGATCGGTTCGAGGTCGTCGCTCACAGGTACCCCTCCGGGGTGTCGAGGATTTCGTGGTCCGGGTGCTCCTCGGTGAAGTGATCGAGGTAGCCAGCCACCTGTCGGGCGTACGGGGTGAACCCGTCTGGTGGCTCCGGATCGATCGGGGCGTCACAGAGCGGGCAGGTGGTGAGGTCAGAAGTCGTCACCGTGCACCACCGTCGAGATCGTCGTCGTAGGGACCAGTCGGGGTGACGAGCTGCACCTGGTGGCGGACGAGGAGCGCGTCCGTCTTCTTATCGCGAAGCTCGTGGAACGCGCCGTCGACATCATCTCGACGAGCGCAGAGCTGACACCAGAAATGGTGATTCGTGGGTTCCCACGTACGATGTCCGAGAGGGCAGACGTAGCGCCAACGATCGACCTCGTTCTCGATGCGAACGAGTTCTTTTGGGGCCATCACGTCACGCCGACGGTCGGCCATATAAAAGCCCGAACCCTTGTACGGACAGTGAAAGTGAAACTGAAGCCGAGCGAGTTCTCTGGTTACTGCGCTATCACGTCCGTCGTAGAGGGATTGAATACCCCCGACCGTGTGTGCTGACATGGCTTTCGTGCCTCAGTCACGGAAGCCCACGCGAACCCGAGGGCCTATCTCGGGGTTCGCTTTTGGCTGAGTCGTCGTTCTCGTCCCGTAGCTTCCGTTGAGTCTATTCTATTCGGGATAGTATTTAGTTATTGCTCAATAATTAGTTATTGATAGCCCCTTAATCTCGGACTCCTGATAGTTATAGGGGTGGTGATAGTAGATGACGGTATGGCTGGACGACCGGAGGATGCGGCTGATAAGGAGATTCTCGACTTTTTCAAAGAATCTGAGGATCTCGTGTTCTCTACGGGTGAAGTTGCTGATGCACTCTCCTATAGTCAACCGGGGATGTTCAAGCGGTTGACTAAGCTTGAAGAGAAAGAAAAGGTCGAATCAAAAAAACTGGGTGGGACAAAAGCTTGGTGGCTTGCAGAAAGTGAACGGGAGAAATAGACACATACAATATATAATTGAGTGAGAACTTGATCATGACCTATTTCACTACAGTTGCACAAGTCGTTGGAGCTATTGTCGGATTTATACTTGCATTTGCTGGCTCCATATACGTTGTAAGGAAGTCACAGATGCAGGTCCGACATAAAAAGCTCAGTGAAAAGATAGATGAGCTATCAGAAGAACTCGGAGAATTACAACAAGAATTCACAAATAGTTCTAGTTTTGACGACGATTTTGTGATAAATATCGTGCAAAATTTTTCTAACGATGACCGGTGGCCTGAACAGCCTGCAAAGTTGACAGTTTCACAAACAGAAATCAATTCAGAATACGAGCACATTTTCACATATATCTGTTCGATACAAGCTAAGTTAAATAAAGCAAAAGACACGAGTGATTACGCATTTGCACACGATATGGTACAAACAGCAAGTGAAGAAGCTGCCCAAGTTCTGTATCTGGGGACAGACAAACAAAATGAACTCAATTTGCCTGATGACATATCCGAAGATCTATTTATAGATGGCTTTATGAATGTGATGGCAATTGATGGCTCCGACATATTAACGCCAGATATGGTTAATAAAAACCCATCCAAATCAGTACTATATAATTCTCTATTTTTGTTGACTATTGGAACAATAATTCCGATTTTCACTACAATGAGCGTGATAAATACTGTTTTAGCTAATACACCGGACTGGGAGCTTTTTGTATTAGAAACCATCCACTTATGTTCAACACTAGTTGTTGGAAAATATACCGTTGAAAGCCTTATTGAAAATCTTGATGACATTATCTAATCTGTGAGGATTCCGCGCGACCCCCCACAAGGAGGGGTCGCGCGGGCAGCAACGCAGGATGGAAACCACCACATGAGAGAGGTGGGTCGGCGGGTGGCAGACCGAGTGAGTGTGAGCTGGACCAGGTGACCAGCCTAACCAGAGTATCGAACGCAGCCTACCAGCAGCAACGTCACTCGGCCGGACCACGATCGCGGAGAGCGTCCAGTAGATCGGGCCAGTCGAGGTCGAGCGCGAATAGGTCCGATTGAAGGTTCCAATCCCACGGAGCCGCATCGTTCGGATCAGGCTCAGCGTCCGCCGGTTCGAGGTTTTCGACCATCCCGCCGAACAGTTGGTTCGTCGGTTTGTCAGCCTCAGCGGGCCAGTCATCGAAGAAGTCGACGTCTTTCTTCGAGTGTTTGAAGAACGCGGTCGTGAACAGCCGTTTCAGCTCCGGGTGGCAGTCCTTCCCCGTGTGGAACACGGTGCCGAAGACGTCGACGTTGACCTTCGCCATCCGCTTGGCGAGCGGCGAGAACTGCGCCGCGACCTCGTAGCTGTTCGTTCGGGCGTCGAAGTGCGTCGATCCCTCGTCGATGAAGACAAATTTCGGCCGGTCGCGATGCTCGATACAGGTGACCGCGAGGTCGTGTGCGCTCGTGACGACGATATCCGTGAGCGGCCACGTCCGCGAGTTCGAGATTATCAGGAGATCGTCGACGGTCGCCGAGCGGAGTTCAGCGAGCAACGCCATCAGGTTCGTTTTCCCCGTGTTCGGGTTCCCGGCACCGCCGATGAACGCGGTCGCGTCGTTGTTCGTCATGAGCTCATCGAGCCGCAGCGGGAGCCGGAGCGCCGAGCCGTCGAGGTCCTGTTCCGTAATACCGACCAGATGCGAGAGCAGCATCGAGTTCCCCGAGCGAATCGCTTCGGAGGCCTGCCGGGACTGCTGGGTCCGGTCGACGAGCGACAGGAGTTCAGACGGCCGGTCGCGCCCGGCGCGAATCTCGTCGAGGAACACCGACGCCGACACGTCGTCAGGGTCGAGCGCACCGGCACCCGAGGCGAGGTCGCGTTCGGTGTCCATGTTGCCCGCCAGCTGCTCGGCGAGTTTCGCCGCCGTGAGCATTCCTTCGTCAACGTCAGTCATCGGCGGAGACCTCCACTTTCTCGCTGTGACCGTTGCGGTCGGTCGGCGGCTCGGTGTCGCCGAAGTCGAACCCCGACTTGTGGTCAAGGTCGGCGAGGTCTTCATCGTCGACGAGGTCGGAGAGATCGTCGCCGGTCGCGTCGTCGAGGCCGAACGCTTCGAGTTCCTGGTCGATGGCGCGACCGATACCGTCGCCCGAGTCAGGAAGCGACCCGTCCTCAAACAGGTCGATCACGCTTTCGACCGTGTTGCGAGTGGCCCGACGGACCACGGTGAACGCGGAGGCTTCGAGGATGAATCCGCGCTGGGCGTCGTCCTGAAGCTGGCCGCGACACTCGTGGACGGCACGAAGCGCGCGGGTCAGCTCACGATCGTCGAGTGTGCCGCGCCACGTCCCCACGACGGTCATGTCTTCGAGGTCAACCTGTTTGCCGACGTAGAGGTTTGGGGACAGCTGGGTGATGTCGTAGCTGGGATTTTTGAACTCCTCGCCGTCGAGGATATCCATTTCGCGGAACTCGTCGGGTGGGAGTCGGTAGATCGCGCCGTCGAGGACGCTAGCGTCGAGGTCCATCAGGTAGATCCACGACGGATTGTAAAGCCACGACGTGACCTTCTGGCCGACCATGAAGCCGATCGGCGAGACGGCGACGGCGGCGACCCCAGCGATGTACCAGAAGCGCGGGACTTCGAGGTCGAACCCGACGACCATCGCGCCAGCAGCGAGCAGGGACGTACCAGCGATTATCTCAGGGGTGCGGGTTTTGGCCGCCTCGATGAAACGCCGATGCTTGGGTGTCTCGGGTTTGGTTTGTGGGTGTTGAGTCATGCTATGCGCTCCGATTTCTCATCTCGTCCGTAGACGACCTTCGCGACGACGTACAGAGTGACCAGACCGACACCGAGACCACCGCCGAGACCGGCGGCTTGTGCGTCCGAGGCGGTGAAGGGACCGGCGACGATCGGCGAGGAGGCTTGCAGCGGGACACCGTACAGTGTGGTTCCGTCGTCGATAGTGACGCCCGCCGCGCCGTTCGAGGGTTGGACGCTGAAGCGGATCGTCGTGCGCCCGTCGACGACGTACGACTGCCTGTTGAGTTCGCGCGGCTCAGTCAGGGCGACGGCCTCGGTGACCGTGATGCGTTCGCGTCGGTCGCCGTCGAGCACGAGCACGGCGGCGGAGCCGTCATACTCGGCCGAGCAGAGGTCGATGTGCTCAGTGATTTGCTGGGTACAGGCGTCAGCTTGTGCGGTACCGTTCGGGGTTTGGACAGTCGCGTTCGTGGCGTCTTGGGCGGCGACGCCGCCGGAGAGGGTTGCCACTGCGACGACTGCGATCAGGATAAAACGGGAGTTCATTGGAGTTAGTTCGAGGAGGCGAACAGTGCGGCGGCTCCGGCCACGACGACGGCGACGATCTCGCCCGGGAGACCGAACATATCGAGGCCGGAGAGGTCGAGGCCGCCTCCGTTCGATTGTGAGTTCTCGAACTGTTCGATCAGCTCTTGATTCTGCTGTTCGAGCTGGTCCCACTCTTCCTGCGTGATGTAGTTGCTGTCAGTCTGTGGTTCCGACGAGGTGAACGTCGTCGCGGTTGCTGGTTCCCCGGTTTGGGTGTTCACCATGTCGTCGACGGTGAACGTCCCGTCGAGTTTCAGCGTCTCGTACTGCGTCTCAGTGCTGGTTGCGTGGAACCGTGCGGACGCGACTTCGGTGATGGCGGTTTCGAGGTCGCCCGAGGCGTCGTACGACCATGTACCATCGCCGTTGTCCGTCCAATCAGCAGCCGGGACAGAGACAGTCTCGCCAGCGATGGTTTCCACCTCGATGGCAGTGCCCTCGTAGGGTTCCTGTGTGATGGTGATGGTGCCGCCGTCGACGGCGGTATTGATGGCTGTCCAGTCGCCCTCGACGAGACTCATGTCCGTGGTGAAGTAGACATCACCCGTGAACGTCGACGGATCGTAGGTCACGCCGACTTCGAGCGGACCATCCGAGGCGTCAGAGAGTCCGAACGATCCGCGCATGGTCGCGCCAGTGCTGTCGACAGTGATGGTCGCTTCGCGTTTGAGGTCGACAGGCTGGTTCAGTGCGATGAGGTCGGCAATGGCTTGACTCGTGCCCTCTTCTTTGGCCATCATCGACGCGCGTTCGCGAGGCGTCACGAGTTCGGAGACTTCGATCGAGCCGGACTGAACGTCGCCGTAAATAGTAGTCACCCACGTCGAGATACCGTTACGAACGTTTTGGAACGTCGTATCGATAGAGGAGAAAAGGCTATGCCACGCAGCCTGATCGAAGTAGTTTAGTCCGTCGTGAATCCCGGACTGTGGATTGATCCGAATCACAGAGTACGTGGAAGTATCTGCTTCTAAGGGGTTAGCACCACCATCTCGGTCGAGCACGTCGATTGTAGACCCATCGGGTAGGGTGTGAGAAATCGTGCCAGCAGTCGGAGGATTTGAGAAAGTCCAGCCGCCGTAAGGCGTGGTTCCCCCCGGCTCGACACGAGAGAATGGGCCAGCATCTTCGGTCTGAAGGCTCAGGTCAGGGTGACTTGCGACCGCAGCGACCATGCCCTCGAACTCCCGATGCGATTCATTCCACGACTTGAGGAGGTTCTTTTTGACTGTTGTCTCGTAGGTGTCGATGGCAGAAGTTGCAGCATCGAGCACAGCAGACTCAGCCGAGCCAGCGTTTAGCTCCTCGATGGCGGCGACCTTCGCATCGGTGTAGGCAGTGTGTTCGACACCGTCGAGGATGTTCTGGTTGTCGATGAACGTGCTCGCGTTCGTCGACTTGCGAGTCTTGGCTGTCTGGTAGATTTGCTGTCTAAGCGCATCAGCAGTCAGCCCCTCAGCCGGAGCATCAGCACCGATGATTTCGTAGTCGCGGAGCGACCAGCCGAGACCGAGCGCGCCAGCAGCGAGTGCGCCAGCGACGAGCGGGGCGACGGCTTGGGTGTTTCCGACGGGGCCGTGTTCGTACGAGAGGCCAGCCGCGGCGACCGCGGAGGCCCCGAGGCCCTTCACGAAGGTCCGGCGACCAAGACGAGAGCCAGACCGAACAGCATCACTGTCAGAGTCCAGAGCGTCCCGAGGAGGAGCGCCCGGAGAGGCGTTACCGCTAGCGGTTGTGTTGTCATTTTTGGAACTCATAATGGTGAGTACAGCGGGGTGGTTACCGAACAGCGACGCCCCATGCGCCGACCGTCACGAGGAACGCGACGATCGGGCCGACGTTCGAGGTTGTGTTCACGAGGTCGGCGATCTGCGGCACGTACTGGTACCCGAGGATCAGGAGCGGGCCAGCGAAGATCGCGACCTGCTCCCACTGCTCGTAGTATTGGAAATCCTTCGTCTCAGACGACGCGAACGCGACAGCGTACGCACCGAGTGAGACGAAGGTGGCGTGTTGTGCCGTGAGCGTGTAGTTCGAGAGCCACACGAGCGTGATGTCGGTGATGCCGCCGAACTGGTAGAGGCCGGAGGCGATGAACGCGACCGACAGAAGCGCGGGAATCGTGCGAATGTTGGTGTAGTCCGACACCATGTCGCCCATCGAGTTCGAGTACGACGACGCCATCAGGAATCACCCTGAATCTTGCAGAACGTCGGGAGGTAGCTCCCGCCGTCGTCCAGCTCCTCCTCCTCGGTTCCGCGAGCGATCCAGACTGTATCGCCTCGTTCGAGGTTGCCCTGTTTCAGGGCAGTCTTCACCTCGTCTTTGGCGAAGTAGTCCTCAACGCCCCGGTCTTTGTCCTTGATGGTGAGACGGAACCACGGGCCGTAGTCCCCCTCTCCCTCGGTGATGTCGAGCACAGGCCCGAACAACGTTTCACCGGACGAGAGTTCGATTGCTTCCGATCCATCCGACGTAGGCGCGGCGGCGTCAACGAATCCGTCCGGCGCACTTGGCATTTCGCTCGCCATTACAATTGTTAGTGTGCGAGATTTGTAGATAAATGGGAGACCTGTGCGAAGTGAAAGTAAAACTCAGAAACAGTAGCAAGCAAAGCGATCATCTATTCTTTTTATATGGTACTTTTGACGGTCAAGCGGATTTCGTCGAGCGCGGACGGCGGAAGCATGAGCTGCCCGGCGATGGAGATCGGCGAGGTTTCGCCAGTCGATTTCACGAGTTCTTTAATCGCAATCCGTTCGCGTTCGCCGAGTTCCGGTTCGGGCGATGACTGTCTCTCGAACCGCTCGGTGTACCAACTGTCAGACCACTGTTTTGGAGTCACCCGGCCATTAGCGCGGACCGTTTCGGACCATTCGCGAGCGACCAGCTCCGGCGGCGGGACGCGCCCGGCACGAACGTCAGATTCATCGAATAATGTGGTACTTTCCCAAGGCTTCGGACCTTCGAGGAGATCTGGCTGTGGAAGGTACGGGAGGTCAGTCGTATCCATGATGGAGCCGACGCCCTCGACGACGATCTTTCCGTAAGCGGTCCCGCCGGGAGAGCCGATTTCAGTTTCCTCCTCGGTGGAGAGTTGCACAACAGCGTCTGGTTCCCACTCGGGCGGGCGTTCGAACCCGTCTCGCTGCCGCTCGGCGGGAGGGGCTTCGGCAGATTCTGGTATCGGAACCTCTCCCGATATCGTGTGATTCGGCGCTTCAGTTTCGGTCGCACACAGCGGGCAGGTGTCCGGTTCGAGATGATCACATCTGCGCGCCCGCGTTTCAGACCCGAGCGATCCGGCCGATCGAGCAGAAGGCCACCGCTCTGCGAGTGTCCGTTCGGGTTCCTCCTCGGTTTCAGAGTCTTGGTCAGGCGACGACTGCGACAACCGAGTTCGAGCGAGCGATTTCTCAGTTTGGTCGATTCCGTGCGGCGAGCCACACTCTGCACATTCGTATTCCAGTCCGGGCTTCGAGGATGGAACGATAGAATCAGCGTGTTGAACCGACTGCTCCGTCTCTTCATCGAAATACTGCTGCTGGCAGGCGTCTGCTTTGCACGCCGCGGTCGCCCATCGCGAACGACTGTATTTCTGCGTCGTCGTCGCCCACTGCGAGGCCGCCCAGATGAGGTATTCGTCGGAGCGTTCGAGCAAGTCCTGATCGGGAGCCACGGCGAGATATTCGGACACGTAACTGGCGAAATCCTGTATTTCGTCGTCTCTACGGACGGTAACTGATTCATCGAGGTCGTGCGCGGCCCATCCCGCGCCGTCGCATTCCGAGACGTGTTTCGCCACGATCGGGCGATAGGTTTCTGGGTCGGTTGCGACGCTGGTACTGGTAGCGATCGCAGCTGCGTCAAAGATGACGACCGGATGTGAGTGAGAATATCCTGTCGCGGGTTTTTGCGGACCAGGGTGTGGTTCTGACTGCCACCACCACGCGTATTCACCGGGTGATAGACCGAGTGTGTCTTCGAGCACGTATCGCAGGGTTCGCTTCACCGAGTTCGACGAGCCGGACCACGCGTCGCGGATTTCCCGGTCGTGGTCAGCGATTGGTCGAAACGACCCATCGCGGTCGAGCGAAGACGCGGTAAGACCGAAAAGCACGGTCACGGGTTCGGCGAACTCAGCTTCACAGGTCCGTCCACATGGGTAATTTCCACCCATAAATTGGCGTTCGAGTGCCTTTAGACGAGCGTACTGCGTGGATTGGTATTCCGGTGTGAGGCTGTTGTCCATGTCGACGAGGAACGACTCGTAGTCTTTCCGGACCTTGGAACCGCGCGCCATCCGGAGGAATTTGTCTCTGTATCCCTCGTACCATTCCAGCATTTCTTGAATAGCAACGATCAGCGGCAAGGAGCCACGGGCAACGGTTTCCTCGACGATTTTCTCTTCTGTCTCACCGATTTCGACCGTTCGGAGAACAGTCTCCGGTTCTTTGAGAACTTCTTCTCGTAGCTTGCGACCGTGGACTGTTGAGACCGGTTCGAAGACACGATCTTCGTATCGATCGATGATTCCGCGGACTCGTTCATCGACAGTCGGGAGATCGACCGGTCGGTGAGAGAGTTCCGGAGAGCTAGGGCCTGTATCGTTCGACGCGGGGTAAGTCCCGTTGGAAAGCCAAGCCGCATCCGCACCCGCTTCGTCCGGCGCGCTCATCGCTCACCTCCAGATGTGCGCGCGACCGCAGCCGCGACAGCACCGCCGCTCGTTTGGCGACCTTCGGTCGCCTGTGCGCGGTCGGTGCCGTTCGGTCCGCGTACGGCGGACCTCACGGACCACAAGGTCACCGACCGCTTGGAGAGTTTGACCTGGAGCGCGGTGTCGAGGCGGACGAGATCGAGCCGGAACCGTTGGGAGGTGGACCGGCGCGCAGCTGACCGGTTCACTTTTTGCTTGGGTTCGAGAGTTCAGCTGGTCTCTCAGGACAGTCGAGCGCGTGGCCGTACTCGATCTGACTCGACGAGTTCCGCGTGCAGCGTTGGCCGCAGACCGGACACCAGAACTCACCCGGACCGTTGGCGGTGAGGTGACAGTCGGAATTGGCTCGCGAGCCGAGGCTCACCGCCGATCACCCCCGAGAACAATGAAAACCGGGCGACCGCGAAGGGGGGCGTTAAGCTGATGAACGGAATCCGAATAGCGGTCGCTAAACCGTTTTGAGAATCTGGCAGTAGAGGACCTATCGACCTCGTTCTCCGGGATTTGACGAACGACCCAAGAACCGAGGGTTTCGGAGCGGGCACAGTGGG
>NZ_JQKV01000010.1 GCF_000746205.1 Halorubrum sp. BV1 | reverse complement strand
GGCGACGTCGGGCCGAACTCGTCCAGAGGCGGCGAGGACGGCGGCCCGCTGCTGGGTGGGTCCGACGTCGGCGGGTACTTCGGCCCGAGTTCGTCGAACGGGGGCGAGGACGGCCCGCTGCTGGGTGGATCCGACGACGGCGGGTCACTCGGCCCGCGCGTGTCGCCTGGACGGTCGTAGAATCCGCGTCCGAAACCACCGAGTTCGTCCACGGGCCCGTCGAAGGTCCCGGGCGACTGAGGCGTACTCTCCGGTTCCTGCTGACCGCTTGCGCCGGCACTGCCGCCGGGCCCTGCGACCGGGAGAGGACGGTCTACACCGCGCTCACCTGGCTGGACGTAGTAGTCCAGCGGTTCACTGCCCCCGCTGCCAGCGCCGGCGTCGGCATCGACATCGGAACCATCCAGGTCCGGCGACCTGCTCCTCCCAGACGGTGCGACCGGCCGCAGCGTGACGGTCTGGCCGTCGATCTCGGTGTAGAACTCGGACCCGATGCCGAGTTTCCGGGCGGCGTTCGTGAGAGGACCGCCGCTGCTGACGGGTGTGAACTCCGCGCCCGGCGGGACGACCGCCTCGATCTCGCCGGTGTTCACCTCGCCGGCTGGCTTCGTGACCGCCGTCGTGTCGCCCGAGCGGTCCAGCATCTCCTGGTTGAACCCTTCGAGCGTGTCGGCGTCGGCGTTCTCGACGTCGGTCTTGGCGAGGACACCCGTCGGTTTACTCCCGAAGTCGGGCAGACCTGGTCGCAGGCTGAAGTCGGCCTCGCTGTCGCCGAGGCGGAGGAAGTTCGGCGAGAGCTCGGGACCGAAGAACGACCCGGGCGTCTCGTAGTCGAAGCTGTCCGCCGTCTCCTCGGGCGCTTTGAACCCGGTGTCGCTGCGGCCACGACCCGGCCCATCGGGTTCGACGTCGAGTGCCTTCTTCAGGACCGTCCCCTCGGTGATGCCGCGTTCGTCGAAGAGCTGCTGAACCTCTCCGGGTGTGTTCGCGTCGGCCTGCTCGCGGACGGCCTGCGCAGGGTCGTTCTTGTAGCCTTCCGGGTCCTGCGCGTCGGGGAACTGCTTCCCTTCAGCACCGTCGGTCTCGGCGTACCTGATGACCTCGTCCTGCGAGAAGCCCTCGGCGTCGAGGTCCGTACTCCCGACCCTGCCAGCGCGGCCCTTGAGGGCTCGACCGGCCATCCCGACAGCCCGGCCTGCTGCTGCGCCGGTCACGTAGCCGAACGCGGCCCCGCTGGCGAACTCCAGCGGGTTCGACTCCGCTTCCCGGGCCATCGCACCTCCGATGGCAGCACCGACGCCTGTGGCCGTCTCAGCGACCTCGCCGACACCGTGCTCCTGGATCTCTCCGGGCGCGTTCGTTGCGACCTCCCCCGCGGTTTCCAGCGTGACGACGTGCTGCGGGAAGTTCAGGAGATCGACACCGACGCCGGCCGCCCCCTGGAGGACGCGCTCGGGAGCGTCACCGACGACCGGCGCGGTCACCGGGTCGTTCTCGTCGAACGACTTCTTCACGTTGTTGATGTCCTCAGCACCGCTCCGGAACCCCTCTTCAGAGAGGTTTATCCCCCCGACTTCGCCCGGGAGCAGGCCGTCGTTGGAGTCGCGGGTCTCCGAGAGGAGCCCGCCGCGCGTGAGGTCGTCCGTGACCTCGGTGTTCACCTCGGCCGACCCCACGTACTCGTCGGTGCTCCCGGCCGCTGCGTCACCCGCTCGGGCGAGATTGTCGTAGGTCTCGCCGGTGCTCCCGACTGCGGTGTCCACGGCTGCGCCGACGTCGCCCTCCTGGAGCTCCCGGCCCATCTCGCCGTAGGTCTCCCCGGCGTGATCGACCTGGTCGCGGGTCGCGTCGGCAACCTCGCCGGCGCTCCTGGAGACGCCCGACGCGACGTCGTTCGCGGTCTCGGTCGCGCGGTCCACCGTCCTCTCTGCGCCGCGCTGAACGTCCCGAGCGGTGTCCTGCGCCTCGTCCACGGCGTTGCGTGCGTCTGAGGTGACGTCGTCCACCGTGTTGTCTACCGTCCTCTCGGCGCGGTTCGCGGTGTCCTCGACGGTGTCGGTCGCGCGGTCCACCGCCCGGTCTGCGCCGCGCTGAACGTCCCGAGAGACGTCCCGAGCGGTGTCCTGCGCGCGGTCCACCGTCTCGTCTACCGTGTCCTCAGCGCGGTCTACCGTCCGGTCCACGCCCCGAGAGACGTCCCGAGCGGTGTCTCGCGCGGTGTCTTCCGCCCGGTCTACCGTGTCGTCCACGGCGTCGCCGGCGCGGTCCACCGTGTCGTCGATGCCCTGCATAGCGTCGTCACGGACGTCTCCGAGGCCGCCGAGAAGCCCGCCTCCGCCGCCCCCACCGCCTCCATCCCCGCCGCTGTTCGACGAGGACGACGAGGACGAGCTGCTGGACGAGGATGAACTGCTGGACCGGGACGAGGAGCTCCTCGACGACCGCGACCGGCCGCCCCGTGATCGGGACGAAGAGCCTCCCGACGAGGACCCGCCGCCCGTGACGGAATCTACCGTATCGTCTACGGTGTCTGTGACGGTGTCGGCTGCGTCATCGACGGCGTCCGAGATGCCGCCGAAGAAGCCGCCTCCGTCGCCGCTGTCGTTGCTACTGTCTGAACTGGAGTCGGAGGACGACGACCCGCTGTCGTCGTCACTGCCGCCGCCTCCGCCTCCGGTGAGTCGTTGCCACATGGCAGTTCTAAAAACGTCTCTCAAAGTGCCTAAATGCCGAGGGCAAATCGGCCGATATTGACCGCTTCAGGCCTTCACGCTAACCAACACGCCCACCAGAACAACCCCAATCTGTTGGTTAGTCAGAAACCCCGTCGAGGTATTTTCTCTTCGATAGTGCATATCGCATCGACCCTTTCTTTGGACGATTTCGGCGATATTCATCGGCGATTCACACCCTCTTAGGCGAGGAGAGCCGGGTCGGGCTCATTTGAGGCGGTTTCAATATGCTCGACGTGAGTCAGTCGTTGGCGTCAGTCGAAGAAATTGCTCGACGGGAGGGTGAGACCCGACAGAACGCGGAGTTCGGCGACTGAAAACCCAGCTACCCGAGCGTGCCGAATGTCGCGCTCCAGGAGGCGAGGACGACACACGCCACGTACGCCACTTTCGCCGTCGCTGCCGGATACGCAACGCCCTCTTCGTCGATGTTGAACCGCTGGAACGACAGCTGATCCGGGTCCGGCTCCCCGTCGGAGTCGATGTACGTCCCGTCCTCGACGTCCACAGTGATGGCTTCGACTCCCTCGAAGACCGCCTTCACACCCGCACCCGCGAACTCGACGTCGTCCTCGTCCGCGGCCTCGACCAGCTCCGCCAGCCGAGTGGTCGTCGCGGCGATCTTCTCGGCGTGATCGTGTCGGGAGAGCCTGTCGTAGGAGGTCCCGAGAAGGCCCGCTTCTCCCAGCCGCTCGAAGAGGACGTCGTCCGGGAGCACCAGGTATTCGAACATCGCGTCGTCGCTCTTCCAACCCCCGAGCACGCGCACAACCGGCGGGGGGACCTGGTGGCGGAACAGCAGGTGCGTGGCGAAGTACCGACGGAGATCGTGCGACGAAACCTTGCGGAAGTCGTCGTCGCCGGTCTTCGTCGCTGCGTGGTTTGCCGACCGCGTGACGTCGCGCTGGATAGTTCGCGTCGAGATCGGGAACAGCAGGTCGTCGGGACCGATGTTCCGCCTCTCGACGTACCGCTGGACGTCGTCCATGATGTCGTTCGGGATGAACACCGCGCGTGGTCGCGTCTCGGCCTCTCTATCTGTAGAATCCTTCGCCTCGACCGTACACACCCAGCGGTCGCCTTCCGGCGTCTCGCGCTTTTCGAACTGGTGCCAGCGCAGCTCGCTCACCGTGTCCACGCGCATCGAGCAGGCCATCAGCCGCATCTCCAGGCGGACCTGTCGGGCGCTCCGACTCGGGGGTTCGTACGCGCTCTCCAGGAGGGTTCGATACTCGTCGGTGTCGAGGAACACTCGCCACCGGTCATCTTTCAACGGAATTGTCTTCATCACGTGGGAATATGGCCGATTCGCCCAAAAGGGTCAGCCCCGACCCGCCCGCCGTCCCCCGGTTGTCACACAAGAGAGGACCGGCGACAATCGCCCGACTGCGGCGGCATTTCTCCAAAAACGTGTCTTCGTTCCACCCCAACTGCGACACCCGACGGACGGCATCGGGACGCGCCTGCGCCCCCTCGGGGCCGCGTTCGGTTCGATGAAATCTTTAGAATCGCCGGACAGCGCTTCACTCACAGTGTACAGGGCACAGTCTCGGTGGCGGTATGGTCGCGCTCTCAGTGCGCCCGACCGACTCAGAGTCCGACCGCCCCCCGCGTGTGCTAACCAACACCTCCCCTCTCGCTCGATGAATCGTTGGTTAGCCGGGGGCGACAGCGCGGCGACGGTCAGTCGAAGACCGCGACCGTGTCGTCGTCCTGGACGTCGTCGATGGTCAAGTCCTCCTGGAAGGCCTCGATGGCCATCGACCGAAGCCCCGGACCCATGTCCCCCGGATTCTCAGTCTTTCCGGCGTCCCGAACGATGGGGATGAGCGCCAGCGTTGGCGGCTCTGCGTCCTCTTCTACCGCTCCCGCAGCGCGGGCACGGAGACAGGCGGCCAGCATCACGTCGGGGTCCGCGTACGGGCTCTGTTCCGTCTCGGTGTAGCCCTGGAGATCGACGTCGTAGTACCCCGAGGTGGGCGAGTCGTCGAGGTGATCGGTCCGACCCGTATCGAGGCCCGCACCCTCAGCCCGTCGGACGACGCGCCGGTAGTCCGACGGCCGGAACCCGAGGTACGAGGAGCCGTCGTCGCCCGTTCGCTCCACGAGCTCGTGTCGTTCGACGATGCCGAGCTCAGTAGCGAACTTCCGTAGGGCCCACAGAGGCATCTGGTCTTCATCCAGAGACCCCGCGTCCGGAATCCAGACCGGGATGTCGTACCCGAGGCGACGAAGGATAGCGACGCCCTCCCGCCAATCCTCACCGCTGGCCCATCCGGCACCAGGCGAGCGCCCCGCGCGGGCGACGAGAGCCGCCTCGACGAGGCCGCCCTTGTAACCGTTCGATGAATCATACCATACGCCGGCCTTCGGGCCGCTCACGCCGACGTACGTCGCGTTCCCGCTCTCGTACGACCCAGCCCAGATAGGAACGAACGCTCGCCTGCCGTCGCCTGAGCGGTCGGTCGTGTCGGAGAGCCGGTCGGTCCAGCCTGCCCCGAGGATCGTATCCTCGATCACACGCTCGGGGTCGAGTGCGTCCAGCGCGGCCTCGACGTCGGACTGGTCAGTTGTGAGCGTGACGTCCGACGTCCGCAGTTCGATGACCTCGCCGTCTTCGAGGGCTTCCATCCGCTCCTTCCGCTGCTGCTCCTTCCGGACGCGTTCGCTCTCTTTGTCGAGGAGCCACTCCTGAAGGGCCTGAACCCACGTATCGGCGTCCTCTGAGTAGTCGGGCCAGAGCGTCTCGACGATGGGAGCGAGAGCCTCCCGGTGCCGGTCGTCGGTGAGTGACTGAGCCCACTCCCGCGCGGCTTCGAGCTCCTCGTCACCGACCTCCCGAACCGGGACGTGCTCGTAGCGAACGTCGTCCACATCGATTGGCGTCACGACGCCGTCGATGGACTTGTGAACGCTCAGTACGGTCTTGTACTGCCGGTTCTTGTTGTTGATGTTGTCCGGATCGAGATACTCCTCAGCGGCCGGGACTCGCTCCTGGACCTCGTCCCAGACGTCACCCAGCCACTCGTCCATCCGCGCACACAGCTCTTCGTAGAGCAACCCTCGATCTCGGTCGTCGGTGAACTCTTCGGCCAGCGGGACCGTTGCCGACGGCGGGATCATCGGGTACGCGCCGCCGACCGAATCCAGAAGCAGGACGTGGTCACGTGACCCGGCAAGGTCAGCGAAGCGATCCACGTACACTTCGAGGGCGGCCTCGACGACGTCGCGGATCTCCGCCGGGAGCGGGCGTTGCTTGTACTCGTCGGCGACGTCCACGTCCGCGAAGAGTGCCTGACCGACGATCTCGTTGTAGTCCGGGAGCGGGCTCTGTCCCGACCGCCACTCCCTCGTCGGAGTTCCGTCCGACTTCTCGACCCACTTGAACTGCGCTTCCCGATCCATCTCCTGACTGTAGGTCGTGAGCGCGTACAGAACGCGCCCGTCAGCATCCCGAGACGCTATCTCCGCCGCGGCGTCCGGGAGAAGCTTCGGGTTTCCGACTCGGTCATATCCCGAATCTGGAAGGTCGAGGCGTGCCCGTGAGTCGTACCACCGCGAGTTGTCAATCACACCGCCCGTTCGCGCGTCCGGCTTCTCGTCGAGGGCGGCGATCTCGTCGTACACCTCACCGACCCGGCGGTAGTGGTCGCGGATATCGTCGGCACCGAGCGGGGCGTCAGCAGCGAGGTCGTCCAGGACGTCAGCAACCTCCGCCGGGTGCACCCCGAGCTTCCCCGCGACAGACGCCGTGGAGGCTTCTTGTGGGGAGAGGTCGTCCAGCCGAAGGTACTCCTGAACGTCTTCTTTAAGCCCCATCCTGCTCACCCCCGTCGGCCACAGCAGCAGCCTCCAGAGCGGCCTTCGCAGCGCGCGGCTCCAGGTCTGTCGGGAGGTACGGGTCGGTCCAGTCGTACGCCCCCCGGATGACGTGCAGGCGCTTCGATGCCCGTGTGAGCGCGACGTACCAGGTCCTCGCTTCGTTCTCTCGGGCGTCCGCGCGCTCCTCCAGGTCACGGGAGATGCGGCCCGTGATACCGTCGTAGACGACGACATCCGTTGCCTCAGCCCCTTTCGAGGCGTGGATGGTGAGCACTCGCGTTCCGCCCGCGAGAGCGAGTGTGTACGGTGTCTCGTACCGAATCCAAGCCGCACGCATCGACTCCCGGTCCCGGTCGTCGAGGCGGATGAGTTCGGAAATCGAGGACCGCCCCGCGCCATACCGCAGCCACCATTTGTCGGTCACGTACTCGCTGAGGGTGTCGAGAGGCACGTCGTCGCCCCCGTCGTCGTATTCGACCTGCTGGAGGAACTCCTCGATCTCGTCCCGGCCGGCGGACAGGTATCGTCCGTGCGTGTGGCGAAAGAGGGCACGGGCCTCCTCGACGTCGAACGCGTAGTTCCCGGGGGTCTTCGTGCCGGGAGAACTCGCACCCCCGTAATCACCGATTCGGGTGGACGTCGTCGCTTCCTCCGGACGGACACCTTCGAGGGTGTCGAGAGCCCGCATCAGCGTGAGCCGCAGCTCCCAGTCACCGCCGACGTCGTCCTGCGAAACGTACACGATTCCTTCTTCATCGAGCGCAGCCGCGACGCCGTCGGCCTGTTTCTGCGTCCGGGTGAGGTACATCAGGTCGGTCCCGTACTCTCTCCAGAGACTGACCGGACCGGCGTCCGTGTCCGGGTCAGGAAGCCGCCACTCGTCGCCGTCGTGACGTAGTTCGGGCGACGAGTGCCGAAGGAGCTGTCCCGGCCCGGCCGTCGTCAGCGACGGCACAGCGCGCTCCTGACGGAGGACACGGGCGGCCGCCTGGTAGTGTTCATCGGGGCATCGCCAGCTCCGGTCCAGCTGGACGACCGGGAGGTCGCGTTCTACACGGTCGCCGATCTCCTCGAAGAACCGAGGGCTCGCGCCCGCGTAGCCGTTGACAACCTGGTCCGGGTCCCCGGCGACGATGGCCGTCTCGGCCGCCTCTACCCAGCGTTCCGAGACCGCCGCCATCAGCGGCGTCGCGTCGTGGTACTCGTCGATCACCACCAGTCGCGTCGGCGGCGTCCCGCCGACGGCCGCGGCCTCCAGGAGCTCGTAGAAGTCGTGGACGTCGTTCTCGCGCTTGAACTCCTCCCACTTCTCCACGACCTTCTCGAAGGAGGCCGCCGTACCCCACTCGTCGCGGAACGCGTCGAGGCGACGCTCAGCCCCGTGGTCCGACCGGAGCGGCGAGAGGCCCGAGGTGTCGATGTGCGTCCACTCACCGACGTCCAGGAGGTTGTTCTTCGCGTACGTGTACAGGTCGTAGAACACCGTCCACTTCGTCTCCAGCCACGGCCGCGGCGGCAGGAACTTGATGCCGAGTTCGGAGCAGAACCGCCGCTTTGCCTTCCCGCCGACCATCCCGGCGAGGTCCTCGTCCTGGTCGTTGAGGTCCGAGAGGAACCCAGTCGCTCGGGCGGCCGCAGCGTGGATCGTACACCAGTATTGGAACGGGTTCGCGCTGTCCGCCTTCTCCGGGTCAACATCGGGGGTCTCGAAGACGCCCCAGTCGATGAGCCGATTTCGAACGACGCCGGCGAGCGCCTTCCGGTAGGTGACGACAGTCATATCGGACGGGCGAAGCCCTTCCTCGATGGCGAGCGTCCCCGCGCGGAACGCCGACTGCGTGGACTTCCCGGTTCCAGGAGGCCCGTACAGCCGACAGCTCTCGTCCGCCCCGGCGACGTCGGCACCGGCGAGTTCGGCGTCCTTCAGGTCCTCGGGGAGTCCCGCCCGCAGCGCATCGGGGATCTCGGTGAAGTCGCTCACTCTTCTTCACCCCCGTCGTCCTCGTCGTCTTCGTCAGGCGCTCTCCCGAAGGTTTCCGTCCCGTTCGATGTCTCGGTGTCGTCCGACCTGTCGTCCCCTTCAGCAGCGCCGGCGGACCGCTCGGTCGGGTCGTCTGCCTCGTCCACGACCGTTTCGAGTTCCGGGACCTCGTCGTGTGTCGCGTCGAGTCGCCAGAAGCGGGCCGCCGAGGAGCCGCTCCTGACCGCCTCCGAGATGCCGTTCCCGCTCAGTTCCTTGCTGTCGATGCCCCGCTCGGCGAGCTCCGACTGAAGCGCTCGCCGAGACGTCTCGACGTTCTCGACCGCGTCCGAGACCATACCCGTCGGGATCCAGACCTCGTCCAGATCCTCCTCGACGTAGATCATCCCGTGCGTGACCGCGTCGTCCAGGTCGCGGACGCCGCGCCCCGACTCGATCCGTGCGCGGATGGACTCCCACGCCTCGGTACGGGGCCCGAGAACGGTCTCGGTCCGGGACCGTTCTTCGACGAGGCCGGTGATAGCGCGGGTCCAGAGGTCGTTCTCTCGGCTCCAGGGGCGGTCCTTCGGGCCGAGGGACTTTCGCGCGTACTCCTCGCGGTTCTCGGAGTGGTCCTCGGCCTTCTCGCTCGCCAGCTCGGTGACCAGGCGGCGGTCGGTGGCCGCACTGAGCTTCTTGAAGAAGTGGTAGTGGTCGAAGTGGAGGCCGTCGTCGGTTTCGACACGTTCCCCCTGGTCGAACCGCCAGCGGAGAACCGGGTCGTCCACCGCGTCCGTGGAGCGCTGAACGACGATCTCCTCTAGATTCTCTTCGAGGAAGCGGTCGAGACCGATACCGTGATCAACACGGTACCCACCGGCCTCCTCGATAGCCTGTTCTTCCAGGTCGCCGACGGCGTCGTCGATGGCCTCGACGATCCGGTCCTTCCCGGTGCTCGCTACCTGGGCGGCGTCCCCCGCGGCGTCTCGGGCTGCACTCACGACCTTCGGCGGGTCGTCGGCCTGTTCGGCGAGCTGGGCAACTGCGTCACCGGCGGCGAGGAGTTCACGCATCTTGTCGCCGGCTCCCTGGGCCTCCTTCAGCCGGTCACCGAGCGTGTCCATCACCTCGCTGGCGGCCACGGTCTCGTTCTCCGAGGTGACGGCGGCGAGGTACTCCTCGACGAGGGTGTCGTCCGCCATCTCAGACCACCCCCCCGTGGGAGCCCTCTATACTGTACACGTTACTAGGGGGTCTTTCTAGGGGGAGGGGGGTACTCCTTCTTCTTATGAAACCCCCCTCCCCCTCAGAGGACCCCCCAAAGACCCGTACAACTACTTGGGACGAACGATGCCCGAGGGTAATCATCGGTCGGTGCGACTGGCCAGTCTCTGTGGGTGCGTCGATCTCCATTTGCTGTTTCGATGCGGCGACCGCCCGACGCACCGCGACGTCGCCCCGGTAGGATGGACCTACGGCTAACCAACATCCGATAGGTTTACATCCGGGGCGAGAGAAGGACTCTGTAGGGACAAGGGGTGAATTGACACCCCGGGAGTCTTCTCCCAGGCGAGTTTCGTTGGTTAGTCCTGACTTTGGTCTACATGGACTCATTCGCCGGTCTGTCTTAAATCTCTGGAAAACTGACCGTCCAGAGTCGGTGCGCGTCATGCGTCAGCCTCGTTCCTGTTTCCCTGGAGCTGCTGCTCAGTCGGGATGAAGCAGGTGATCACGGTGGAGTCCCGAGGGTCGTAGACGTACGCGACGCCGCTCTCCGGGTGCACCCGCGTTGGGTCCCGGATTCGGTCGTCGTCGAGGACGACCTCGTCGGCCTCCCGGAACTCCTGGCGGATTCGACTTCGCGGGAAGGGTTCGCGGCCGCTGACGCGTTCCAGGAAGCGCTCCTCGGCGTGGCGAGTGACCTGGACGTCCTCACCGAGATCGTGGTGTGCGCCCTCGGTCGCGTCGAGTTCGACGTAGACGTCGGCGACGCCGGCGGGCGGGGAGTAGCCGGTGCTCATCGTTCCGGACCCTCCTCGATCTCCTCGACGTGCCTCCAGTCGCCGCGCTTCAGGTCCCGCTCGCTGACGTAGACCTCGTTGAAGGTCTCGCGGCTGAGCAGCTTGTACGTCCGGTGACTCTCTCGCGTCGGGATGTCGTCCCGGTCCCGGATCCAGGAGACACGGTACTGGAACGAGCGTTCGACGACAGCCCACTCGTCGTTGTCAGCGCGCTGGTTCCCCCAGGGGTGCCAGCGGACGAAGCGGTCCCCCTCGCCGAACTTGAAGTCTTCCAGGTCGTCGGCCTCCTCGACGATGGAGATCCCGACGTTCCCGTCGAACTCAACAGGCACCGTCCTCACCTCCTGGAATCTTCTCGAAGGTCTCGCCCCCGCACTCGTCGCAGTTCGGTGGGTTCGTGTACTTCGCGTTCCCGCAGCTCGCACACTCCCAGTGGGGGAGGTTCTGGAGACGACGTCCGATCTCGTCCAGGGGAGTGTCGGGGTCGGCCTTTTCGAGCATCCGAGCGGGGCCGTTCCGCGCTGCGTTGCTGCTCATGCCGTCCCCCAGTTGTGGACGTCGTCGTGGTCGTAGTCGATACTCTCGTCGCTCTCGTCGTCGTAGAGAGCTTTTTCCTCGTTATTCTCGGTAAACATCTGTCGGGGTAGTGCCCGCGCTCATGGCGGCGGACAGGCCCCGACGGCCGCGTCCAGGGGGAGGAGAACAGCCGGGTTGGAGATACCCGGCGTATTTATGGGTGTGCCGACCGATCTTTCGAACGAACCCCAGCGGTAGCCGTTTGCATGGGTTCGCTCTGAACGAAAGCCGACTCGGCGGCCTCCCCGGTACAAGGTAGCGTGGCCGTCGAACTCGTTTCAGCCCGGTGTCCCACCACCGGGCGCACTTCACTCTACCAGTCAGCGACAGCCAACAGTCGCCGCTCTCGGGGCTTCGATTTTCACCTCGTCGAGAGCGGTCGGTCAGCATCGTTATGGCCACCTTACTTTGCCACGTACTTATAACTACCTCCACCGTAATACACGGTAATATGGGAGACAAGAAGCGCATAAGCGCGACTCTTGACCCCGAAATCGTCGAACGCATCGATGCGTTCGCCGAACGGGAGAGTAGGAACAGAAGTCAGGCCCTCGAGAACCTCGCCCGGGAGAACCTCGACGAGGAAGGTGCCCGCCGGCGGGAGTCCGAGAGTTCCTCGACCGGGGCGGCGACGCAGATCGTGGGGAACGTCGTCGCGCTCTCGCTGCTCCTCACGACGGTGGCCGGCGCGGTCGCGGTGGCGGTCCCCGGAACGACTGGAGCCGCGCTCCCGGTCGCCATCGCCGGCGCTGCGTGGATGGGAGTCTCGCTGACCGTGCTGCTGACCGGTCGCGCCCGCCGCTTGGACGAGTACCTCGAAGAGCGAGCGAACCGCGAACAGAACGGCGAGAACACCGAGAACACCGTCGCTGCGGACGGTGGAGTGGAGGCCTAACCCATGAGTCAGAAAAACCGAGAGCAATCGAACGCGAACGAGATCCGAGAGCGGTACCGTGAGATGATCGAGGCGCGCGCCGTCTTCCAGCGCCAGCAGGGCGACCACTTCGAGGGAGCCGCACACGAAGCGTACCACGACGCCGTCTTCAACCTGTACGCGGAGCTGCGCGGCCGCCTGAAGCACCGCGACGAGGCGAACGAACTGTGGGAAGAAGTCGAACTGTGGCCGACTGAGACGGTGTTCGTGGATGTCGCTATCTGTCCCGCGTGTACGGCGTACGAGGACCTGGACGAAGACGCGAACTACGGCCCGGGTGACAGGTGTCCGAACTGTGGTGAGGCCGACCTGGAGCTCCGAGAGCGCCCGGAGATCGGCGACGACGGGCAGGCGGTCCAGAAGTGGGAGACCGGCCTGAAGAACCTCGGGAAGTACCGAAATCGCATGAGGCAGTACACGAAGGAGTACAGCGACGCGCTCGGGACTCACGAAGAGACGGTGACCGAGCGGGAGCTCCTCGACCCGTTCCAGCTGGAGGTCGTCGCCGATCTCTTCGGTGAGGCGATGGAGCTTCTCGCACTGTACCCCGACGCGCAGAGCCAGGGCGACTTCGAGAAGTACGACATCGAGTGATCATGAGCGCCGACACAAACGCCGACGAGAGTCCGGAACCGGCGATTCCCGAGCAGCAGCGCGAGAACCCGTTCCCCGAGGGGACGTTCCTACACAGCCAGTTCGAAGACGTCCTCTCAGAGCAGCGGGACATCATCATCATCGTAGACGACTACCGCGGGCGACGAGGCACCGGGAAGACGGTGTTCAGCCTCAAGCTGGCCCAGGCGATGGACCAGACGGCCGAGGGCGTCACGAAGGAGAAGGTGAGCCTCCAGCCCGAGGAAATCAGGAACGCGTACTCCTCACAGCCACGCGGGAGTGGCCTGGTCCTCGACGAGGGCGAGGTCGGGGCCAGCAACCGGGAAGCGATGTCGAAGACGAACCAGGCGCTCCGCGAGATCATGTCGATGGGCCGCGTCGAACAGAAGTACGTCGTCGTCAACGCGCCCATCAAGTCGTTCATCGATAAGGACATCCAGAAGCTCTCAGACGTCTGGATTAGTATGGTACGACGCGGACAGGGGCTTGTGCATCACCTGAAGTGGATGCCCTATCAGGAGACGCTGCACACGCCAAAGAAGGGCCTCGCCTCGATGGACGACATCCCGCGGAACACTCCTCTCCGCGACGTGTATAACTACCTCACCCAGAAGAAGCAGGAACGCATCCAGGGTGAAGACGGACAGGAGTTTATACCACTTCCCGAACATAAGGAGAAGCTCCAGAAGAAAGCTAAAGAAGCGAGAAAAGACGGACGCAACGACGCCGTACGCGGTATCATGAACCATCCAGAAGTACAGGAAACAGCAATCAGTCAACGGATGGTCGGCCAGGCACTCGGAGTGACCCAGCAGACGGTTAGTAATATATTGAACGATGACTGACCGAAAAACAAACTCACAAACAAACAAGGCCCACACACCATTAACTAATAACGCGCATAACTCTCTCAGCGCGGAATTTAGTAAAGCACCCCCGGAGCGCCGGGGTCGGTGTCGGAGCCGGGCCGGTCTCGCTGCGGGAGCTGCCGTTCGGCGAGGTGAGAGTCGTGAGTGACCTGACCGTCGGCGAGGACGAGTTCCACCGCCTGCTCACCGAGCGCGACGTCGAGATCGAGCCGCCGCTGTCCGACGAGGCGCTCGGGAAGATGAAGCACAACCGCGAGACGGCGTACAACTACCCGGACATGGAGTTCCTCGACGAGGAACCCGCCGTGGAGCGGCTTCAGACGTACGCCCGCGCAGCGCTGAACGCGAACAGTCGCATCCGGAAGCTGGCGCGGGGAGGGATCGCGGCGGACGATCCCGAGCTGAACGAGCAGCAGGACGTCGTCCGCCACGCGGCGGTCTCGATGTTCGTTCTCCTGCGCCCGCTGCTGGAGTACCACACCTACTGGACCGACGTCGAGGACGCGTCGCTCTCGGCGTGCCCCGACGGGCACGGTCTCCAGAACCTCGAAGTGTACACCGAGGACCCGGGCAACCTGGACGCCCGAGCGGCGTTCGCTGCCGTCCAGGCGATGCGCGAGTGCGCCATCGACTTCGGCCTCATCTACGACGACCGGGAGGAGCTCCTGGAGGCGGTCGAGAGTGTGGACTACTGGAAGTCAGAGCTCGGAATCTAACCAACAACACTCCTTCTCGCCCCGTCGAACGTTGGTTAGCCGCGAGTATCGGCGACGACGACGTCGAGGAATCCGGTCTCGCGGCTCCGAGGGTAGGGGTGAACGTGCCGAGGATGCGGTCGCAGAACGGGAATACCGGGGAGACGGGGCTGTTCGCGGGCTATTCGGTCACGGCGCGGCGGTCGCGCGGTCGGTTTCCCGAGCGGCGAGATCGGGGCGACCGTGCTCCTGGAGGAGCTGCTCGCGCGAGTGGTAGGTCTCGCCGGCGACCTCGTAGACCGTGTGCGTCGTCCCGAGCGCAGTACGTACCGTGCGCGCGGTGACGCGGACGTCGTCGAGGCTCACCGGTCGTCCTCCGGGTCGATCTCTTCGAGGACGTCCTCGACGTCGCTCACGGCGCGGCGTAGGTCCTCGACGTCCTCCTGGTCCACGTCGCCCGCGCCGTGGAGCTGGTCGATCACGTCGCCGGCGAGGACGACAGCGCGGTCGCTGGCGTCGTCGAGGCGCAGGGCTGGGTCGTCGTGCGGTTCCTCCGGCGGTTTTACTAGAGTGCGGTCTGTAGTTGACATCGCGTTGTCCGACGCAGGGTCGGTGTCTCTGCACCGGCCTCACTTCTGGAGGCGTCCCGCGTCATTACCACATAGGGAAACCCGTCAACTTATAGGTTTCCATAGGTGGAAACCGTTTCCAAACGAGGAAACGTTATGTTGCCACAGATGGAAACAGTTTCCAGGTGGAGTAACGTTGCCACAGACTGAAACCCGAGATATGACCCGCCGCCGCGCGATACTCACCGACCGTGAACGAGAACTGCTCAGAGACGACGACGCGGGCGACCAGCGGTACGTCGCGGTCTCCCGCGTCCGGACGAAGATACAGGAGGAGCTCGTCGAGGACATCTTGATCCTCCAAGAGAATCACCCCGCGCTGTACGAGGAGCTCCGAGACGTGGTCTGTGACGGCGCGCAGGAGGCCGCTGTCACGGCCGAGGAGCCCGCGGAAGAGGAGCCGGGGCGTGGGGCGGGGGAAGACCGCTTCGAGGAGCCGGACGACGCTGACGTCGCTGCTGACGACTTCCAGGTCCCCGGCGGTGAGGGGGACGTCGAACTTCCCGAGCTGGACGAGATCGGCGACGGCGTCTGGAGCGTCGTGAACGAGATCTCGTCGGGATGGGACGACGACGACCGCCTGGAGACGCGGCGGAAGGCTGCCGCGACCGCGCTCCAGTACGCGCTCACCCACGACGACTACTTCGGGATGAGCAGCGACGCCGTCGAGGCCATCCGCGAGAAGTATCCCGTCCCCGGCCAGAACCCCGAGACCTGGTGGAAGCAGAACGTCCGCGTGGTCCTGAGCGAGGTCGGGGACTACTCGCGCGGGCACGGCGGCTACGCGGTTGACTCACTCGACGAGGCCTGACCGCCGCGCGGATGTTCGAGGACAAACCGATCTGCGACGACTGCGGCGACCGAATTCTCTACCCGCAGCACCACGAGACGGTGTGTTCCTCGGATTCGACGTTCGACGGCGAGTGCCCGATGTGTGGCCACCCGTATGAGGGCTACATTCAGCACCTCAGGGAGTGTTCAGGAAAGGACGATCCGGGAGGCTGAGGGCCTGTACAGTTACTCCGGTGACGAGACGGACACGAGGAACTGCTTTAACTCCTCGTCGCTGATCGGGGTCCGCTCCGGCCAGGAACCCCCGGTGAGCGACTCGGGGAAATCGACGAACGTCCCGTCGTAGTTCTCCTGCTCCACGTCCTCCGGCTGCACCAGCTGGGCCAGGTGGACCTGGAACGGCTTCCCACCGAACGAGACGACGTTCCCCGTTTTGAAGACGTAGAGTTGGGTGTTCTCCGGGATGCTCGTTCCGTCTTCCGTGCAGCGGTAGACACACCACTCGTCGTCGCCCTCGATGTCGGGCCCGATCATGATGCGGTAGTCACTGAGTTCGGTCTCGCGGGGGGCCTCGTCGGCCAGGTACATCCGGTGGATCTGTGCCTCTCCCGAGCTGCCCCCCGTCTCGGCTGACCCGACTCCGGGGATCATGTCCCTCAGCGCCATACTACCCCTACAGAACCGACGCACTAAGCGATTCTCCCCCGTTCGGTCTTTTTCGAGAAACCGGGGTTACACGAACAGATAGATTAGACCTAAGTAGAGGACTAACATAAGACCTATACAGAGATGCCGAAGACTCGCGTCAGTCAGGGATCGAACGGGCAGTACAAGGTCACGGTGCCGAAGGGCGTCGCCGAGGCGATGGAGCTCGACGGGAAGCGCCTCGACTGGAAGGTGAAGTCGGGGAGCACCCTGGAGGTGACCGTCGTCGATGAGTAGCGCCGTCGGGTACACCCGGCTCTCCCAGGAGTCGGACACGTCCATCGACCGCCAGAAGCGCCACATCCGCGCGTACGCCGACGAGAACGGCCTCACGCTCGAAGCTATCTACGACGACGGCGAACGCTCCTCGGGCTTCGACGAGAGCCGAGAGGAGTACCAGCGCGTCCGGGAGCGCGTGCAGTCCGGAGAGATCGCGGCGGTCGTCGTCAACGACAAGCGCCGCCTCGCTCGGGACTTCGACGAGACGATGCGCCTCGTCCTCGATCTCCGCGAGAACGACGTCGAGGCGCACACCTTCCAGGAGGGACGCCTCGACCTCTCCGACCCGGTACAGGCCGCCGTCGAGGTCCTCCAGGCCGCCAGCGAGCACGAGGCGAAGAAGAAGGAGATCGAGCGCGCCCGGGAGGCCGTCCAGGAGCGCATCCAGAACGGGTACGACCACGGCCGGCCACCCATCGGGTTCCGGTTCGACGACGCCGGCGAGCGGTGGGTGCCGGACCGAGAGGGACGGTTCACCGACGTGGTCGAGGCGATCCGGATGGTCGATGACGGTGCGACCTACCGCGACGTCGAGGAGGAGCTGGGCATCGCGCCCTCGACGATGTCGGGCGTGATGGACCGCCGCGACCGCTACCTCCAGGAGGTCGATCCGGCTTGACGCTCCGCGACCGCCTCCAGGAGCTGCGGACGTGGTGGCGTCGTCGTCGTCTTCTGCGTGCGTACTCACGGGTGTTCACCGCCCGGACCGGGAAGCGCGTCGGCTTCACGCCGATCATGTACGCCTACGAGCAGGCCGAGCAGGACGGCCTCCTGGAACTCGACGGCGAGGACGTCGTCTGGCACTGGCCCGAGACCGCCGACGACTAACCAACTCCTCCTTCTGACGACACCGAGACGTTGGTTAGCCCCGGCTCCCGCGTATCGGCGGTTCTGGAACCCGGTCTTCCCGCCTCTCACCCCAGGGGTAGCGTGCCGAAGATGGCACTCCTCACCGGGCTACGAGCGCGAAAAGAGAGGATGAGCGTTTTGCGCCGGGAGTCAGAACGGCGTCCAGTCGTCGAGGCCACTCGCCTCGTCGATGGACTGACCGAACGACCCGAGGCCACCTGTCTCGTCGATCATCCCGTTCTGCGACAGTTCGTCACCGAAGCCGGCGTCCTGGAGGCCGCCGGTTTCGTCGAGAGCTCCACCGCCGCCACTGAAGCCGCCTCCGAAGCCAAATCCGAGGACTTCGGCACCACTGGCGATGGGATTCTGGAAGTCCACGTCGAAGACGCCGTACGCGGGAGGTGCGAACTCCTCCTCGTCCTTCTTCCGTTCGTCGTCGAAGTCGCGGCGGCGCTGCTGCTGCGTCGGGTCGAACGGCGACGGGCCGAACCCGCTGCTCCCGCCTGGTCCACCGGGCGACCCCGGCGGCGACGACGTCGAGGAGCCGCTCGGGCTCCCCGGCGGTGACCACGGCGGCGGAGATCCCGGCGGCGAGGACGGCGGCCCGCTGCTCGGCGGGTCGGACGGGCCTCCACTCGACGGCGGG
>NZ_JQKV01000009.1 GCF_000746205.1 Halorubrum sp. BV1 | reverse complement strand
AGAAACGACGCCGGACCGATTTGTGCCTGGAAGTCGCAGCGGCCGAGCGGAGCGAGGCCGACCGTCTTCCTCCGTTCAAATCGGGGAGGCGGCATGGCTTTTCAGCGCGATCCGCATTCGCTAGCCTCGACTGACGATCGAGTTGGCCCCGTCCTCGCGAGCGCAGCGAGCGGGGAACGGCGACAAAGCGAGTATGTTCCGAACTCGTGATCGGCAGGGAGACGCGAAGAAAGTCGAACCTTATACCGTCGGTCGAAGCCGTGACGCACACTGTCGACAATAATTGAACGTCGGATCGTTGACCGCGCCACACTGCGGACACGCGATCGAGGCGTCGCCTCGGTCGGAGCGTCCGCTCTCGTCGTCACCCTCGTCTGGCGATGCTGATGGAGGAGAGCCGTACGATTCGTCTTTGGTGTATGGCTCCATGTCCCCCGCGTTTCGCCGGCGGCGGCGCTCTTGGCCGTCCTTATAAATGTTTTTGAGGACCCGGACGCCGAGCGCGAGCGCGACGAGCAGCAGCACGCCGGTGATCGCGAAATAGACCGTTCCACCCTCGACCATACGAGCGCCTACGGCCCGGAACGGGAGATATGCTTGGGAGGGATCGGTCAGTACCGGAGTGTGGCGTCGAGGATGCCGGCGGTCTGGCCGACGCCGACGAGTGCGAGGCCGGTGATGGTCCACGCCGTCGACGAGCCGCCAACGACGGCGACCGCACCGGCAACACAGCAGGCGGCACCGACCTCGTAGATCCGCGCGCCGGCTTCGACCCGCCGAGCCGTGTACAGGAACCCGGCCGCGGGAAGCAGCATCCATCCGAAAAGGGAGAGCGCGAGCAGCGCACGCGGGGGAACGCTCCCAGGCGCGAGAAAGCCCGCGACGCCCGCGAGGGTGATCGGCGTGCCGACGAGAACGACGAGCCGCCACGCGCGGAGCACCTCGGCGTCCATGTCACGCCAAGAGGTCGCGAGGAACGCGACGAGCAGGGCGCTCATAACGACGTGGGCGACGAACAGAGCGTGTGTCGAGATGTCCCCGAGGACCGTCGCGGCGACGACGAGCCACGCGGCGGGAACGAGCAGCGCCGGACCGTTCTCGCGGAGGGACCGAAGCATGGGGCCGATTCACGCCGAGCGAGGATACGCGTTTGGATCAGGACACACTGGCTGACGATGAATCGTCGGTTTGGTTCGTCTCGGTAGTTGAAGAGACGAACCGGTCAGTGTGAGAAGCCATCGTCCGATGAATACTCAGCGTACACCCCGATCGGTGCCAATACTGAACACAGACGTCCGGCAACAGTCGTGGTAACTGTACACTCACAAACCTTATGCCACACGCGAGCGTCAGTTAGGTTGCAATGGCGACCGGAAAGGTTGATTTCTTCAACGACACTGGCGGCTACGGATTCATCGAGACTGACGACGCAGACGACGACGTGTTCTTCCACATGGAAGACGTCGGCGGCCCCGACCTCGAAGAGGGACAGGAGCTCGAATTCGACATCGAGTCCTCCGATAAGGGCCCGCGCGCGTCCAACGTCGTTCGGCAGTAAGCCGATACCGATTAGGCGGGTCGGTCCGGCTGACGCCGAACACGGCTCTGACACGCGATACTGAACCATTCTGCCCGCACTGCGGACCTCGTCCGTTGCGGGTTGTTATCCACGCACCAAGCGACGGCCACAACGATCAGGCGCGTGATCAGATGTGTTGGCCCCACAGCCCGCGGCCCTTCGTCACCTCGACGTCGCCTTCGACGCGGGCCTGACACGCGAGGCGCACGTCGTGGCTCGGGTGGTGCGGGGGAAGCCAGAGGCGGGCTTTTTCTTTTTTGTCGGGCTCGCTGACGTCGCCCTCGATCTTGACCGCGCACGTCCCACACGACCCCATTCCGCGGCAGTTGAGCGTCTCGGATTTTCCGTTGTACACGGAGAGGCCGGCTTCCGCGAGCACGTCGCGTAAGATCTCGCCTTTCTCGCACTCGATCTCCTCGCCCTGATAGGATACGGTCGGCATAGACGATCAGTGATACGGGGGCGACCCACAAAGAGTCTGTGTCACGTCGTGTCGGCAACGGAGACGGGTAAGGGAGGGACCGTCTGCCGATTGTCAGACACCGGACGGGGCGTTTTTTACGCTTCGGCACCGCAGAGGTGGCATAATGGGACTCAGGTGTCTGCTCGGACACGACTTCGGCGAACCCGAACTGCAGCGCGAACGGGAGGAAGACGGAAACGAGGTCGTCACGACCGTCACCGAGGTAAAGACCTGCGCTCGCTGCGGCGAGACGCAGATCGTCAGCGAAAACACCGAGGTCACGACGATGGAGCAGTTAGCCGAGGAGGCTGCCGTCGGAACCGAGACGGCCGGTGGCGCGGCCGGCGCGGGCGAGGACACAGCCGCCGATACCGCGCCTGATCCGGCAGCCGAACCGAGCGCCGCCGCGTCGAGCAGCGTCGTCGACCTCGGGGATGCCGACGCGGGGGCGGAAGACGCGGTGATCATCGACGAGGGACCCACCGACGCCGGAGACGACGCCGAGCCGGCGGCCGACGCACCGACCGCGACCGAGAGCGGAGGAACTGCACGCAGCGAGGAGGATGCGGAACTTCTCGACGAGGGGGCCGACGATGGCGACGGAGCGCGGGAGCAGGCCGGGTCCCCAGAGACGGACGCCGAGGAGGAACCGGCGACCGGGGAGGCCGCGGACGGCGACGACGGCGTTATCCTCGACGAGGAGACTGAGGCGGAAGCCGGTGAGCGAGAGCGAGGCGCGTGGCCGGACGTCGAGGAAGCGCAATCGTCGGGCGAGGACCCGACGCCGTGGCCCGAGCAGCGGGGAGAAGACGAGGGGTTCAGCGCGGAGATAGACGACGGCGACGCGGACGGGACCGTCGAATTCGGCGGCGGCCTCACTCCGGAGGCGGCCGAGGCGGCGGCAGACGAGGACGTCGAGTACGTGACCGCGCCGGAATCGAGCGGGACGGGAACAGCGGGCGGTGCGGACCGGTCCGCGGTGGACGACGGAGCGCCGATCACCCACGGTTCGAGTCCGGATCTCGGAACGGCGAGCGACGACGTGACGACGGAGTACTACTGTCCCGAGTGCGAGATGACGCGGTCTGCCGACGGAAACTCCATGCGATCGGGAGACATCTGTCCCGAGTGCAAGCGCGGATACATCGATGAGCGGCCGATCTGACGGCTCGGAATTGCACCGAGACACCGCTCAGCGGCGGCGAACCCCGTGACGAAACTGGTTTAGGCACCCCAATCGAACGGTGCCGATATGAAGGAGTACAAGATGCGACGCGGCGAGCATCTCGGAGACCGCATGCCCGATCTGAAGGGCTCGATCGAGGAGTACTTCGGCGAAATCAGCGATACCGAGGAGTGGGAGGGCCACGAACTGTACGTCGTCGAGGACCCCGAAAATCCAGTGTTCGAACGCATCGTGGCCGGTGCAGCCGAATACGGAAGCAAGAAGGACAAACTCGCGGTCCACTTCGAGGAACGGCCGGCCGAAGACGTCATCGCGGAGGGTAACGCCGACGCCGCGGCCGACGCCGTCGATGCCAAAAACGACTTCTTACTCGAAGCCACCGGCCGCGATGCGAAATCGCGGCGCGACTCGTTGAAGCGCGAAGTCGAGGACGACGCGCCGGACTACTGAGAGCTTCCGTATCCGACTCTTCCGAACGCTCGGTAGTGGACTCCTCTCTTTGTGCCAGATGTCGACGAGCGGACGGGTGCGTGCCGGTAACCGATGAAACGCGGTCCGGCGGAGAGGAACTGTCAGGATCGATGCTATAAAAATTGATTCAGAATTGAGTTAAAACAATCGGAGTTTATACGTTTCTGGGACCAACGGGAGGTATGAGCATCAACACGGTGGTCTTAGCGGTCGGGACCGAAGGTGAGGCACAGACAGCACAGCTCGCGAAGGAGGCAATCGCCGTGGCCGAGCCGTCGAACGCGGAGGTCGTGTTGATCCACGTCTTCGACGATGGGGAGTTCGATCGCGTCCGGGCGAAGCTCGGGGTCGACGAGCGTAGCGAGGGCTCGACACCCGACGCCGTCGCGGAACGGCACACCACGACGCGCGCGCTGGGAGACGCCCTCTCGGACGCCGGCGTTCGCTACTCGGTCCGGGGGGCAGTCGGTGACCTCGCCGACGAGGTCACCGAGGCGGCGACCGACGTCGGCGCGGACCGGGTCGTCGTAGGCGGCCGTCGGCGTTCGCCGACCGGAAAGGCCGTGTTCGGCAGCGTCGCACAGGAGGTCATGCTTTCTGCGCCCTGTCCCGTGACATTCGTGCGAGACGTCGCGACCTAACCCGCCGCGTCGGCACGCCGCGGGTCCGTAGAAGCGTCCTGCTTAAGTGATACCGGTTCGCCCGTTTATCCGATGCACTACGTGGGCGTCGACCTCGGGGCGACGAACGTTCGGGCGGTCGTCGGCGACGAAACGGCGACCGTGCTCGGGAGCGACTCGCGAGGAACGCCCCGCGGACCGAACGGGATCGCCGTGACGGAAGCGGTTTTGAGCGTCGTCCGCGGAGCGTGTGCGAACGCCGACGTCGATCCGTCGACGGTGACCGCGGCGGGAATCGGGTCGATCGGTCCGCTCGATCTCGCCGCCGGCGTGGTCCAGGGACCAGCGAACCTACCGGACACGGTCGAGCGCATCCCGCTCGTCGGCCCGGTCTCACAGCTTTTAGACACCGAGGAGGTGTACCTCCACAACGACACGATCGCGGGCGTCATCGGGGAGCGGTTCCACGCCGATCGCAACCCCGATGACATGGTGTACCTCACGATCTCCTCCGGGATCGGGGCGGGCGTCGCCGTCGACGGCAACGTGCTCTCGGGGTGGGACGGCAACGCCGGCGAGGTTGGACACATGACCGTCGATCCCCACGGCTTCATGACCTGCGGCTGCGGGCTCGACGGCCACTGGGAGGGGTACTGCTCCGGCAACAACATCCCGGAGTACGCCCGCGAACTACACGAGGAGGATCCCGTCGAGACGGTGCTTCCGGTGGAAGATCCCGACTTCTCCGCGGTCGACGTGTTCGAGGCCGCGGGCGAGGACACGTTCGCCGACCACGTGATAGACCAGGTCGCACACTGGAACGCCATGGGAATCGCGAACGTCATCCACGCGTACGCGCCGCTCGTCGTGAGCGTCGGCGGCGCGGTCGCGCTCAACAACCCAGACCGCGTCTTAGACCCCGTTCGAGAGAAGCTCGCAGACATGGTGTTCATCAACGTTCCCGAGATCAGGCTGACCGCGCTCGGCGACGAGGTCGTCGTCAAGGGCGCGCTCGCGAGCGCGCTCACCGCCGGAACGGGCGACCGCTCCCGAGTCGAGAATCCGCCCTAAGAGCGCTCCGATCAGCTCTCGAACTCGGTGAGTTCCGGTTCCATCTCGGGGTCGGCCGCGTCTCGGGTGTCGAGGTACGCGTCCCGGTACCGCCACACCTTCCGTAACAACACGTAACCGAACGCGCCTTGGAAGGCGAGGACGAACACGAGGAGACTGCCGACGGACGGGAGTCCGGTGATCGCAGACAGTACCGTCGTGACGGGACCGACGAGCGTGTTGTACAGCGCGTGGATGACGGCCGCGAGTATCAGCCCCTTTACCACGATCGGTCCGCGGTTGCCGGGGTTAAACTTCGCGAGCCCGAGGTAGTACCCCGCGAACGCCGAGTAGATGACGTGGCCCGGCCCCGCCAGCGCGCGGAGTGCGGCGATTCCGTCGCCCGCGCCGAGCGCCGCGATCCCGAGCGTGAGTTCCCCGATGTCGACCGACTGCGCGATGTAGACGAGGTTCTCGATGACGGCGAAGCCGAGGCCGGCGATCGCGCCGTACACCGCCCCGTCGATGACCGCGTCGAAGCGGGCGTCGGTGTACGCGTACAGCCGGACCGCGAGCAGTTTCACCGTCTCCTCTATCGGACCGACGATAACGAAGAAGAACGCGACCATACCGAGGAAGCCGAACTGCCGGAAGTACGGCTGTGCGACGCTGTTGAGGATCGCCGCGAACGTGGCGGTCAAGATCGACAACAGGAACGTGGCGACGAGGAGCGAGAGGGGTTCACCGCTCGTGACGTCGGAGACGTAGACGTACGCGGCGAATCCGAGCGCCGGAACGGCGGAGAGTCCGACGAGCATCGCCACCGCGGGATCGAAGACGAGCCCGAGGCCGATCGACCCGAGTACGGTGAGGAGTCCCAGAAGCGCGACGAGGACCACGAACGCCTTGGCCGAGCGGGTGATGAGCCAGTGTAACGCGACCGAAAGCCCGTCGAGGGACGTTCGTTCGTCCCACGTGGCGATGTCGTAGAGGTCCCGGTCGTCGTCGGCTCGCGACTCGATCGGGTCCGACTGGGAGGACATGCGAGCGGATTTCGTCCACAGGCACTTAACCGATGGCGGACGACAGTCTTGAAACGCGAGCGCGTGAAACGAGGCGTATGCACTTCGACAGCCGGACCCAGCAGGCGCTTCGAGAGGTGGGGCTCGATACCGACGCGATCGCGGCGGCGTCCGACCGCGTCGCCGAGCTGGTCGCCGAGGACGCCGACCGGATTCGGACGTTCTTCGACGGAGACGGTCCGTACTACTCCGATATGGAGCTGACACATAGCACCGAACCGGTCCAGACCCACCCGACCGCCGCCGTCGATCTGTTCACGCACGGCAGCGACCTCCGGGGATACCTCTCGCTCGACGGGTGGGGCGTCCCGGTTGAGGGCGGCCGTGTGCTCCGGAACGAGAGCGGAGACGCAGAGGAGGGGCGTAGCGACCGACCCGTGCTGATCGAACTGTCGCTCGGCGAGACGCTCCACGACCGCGTCCGATTCGCCCGCGACCGCGAGGTGTTGTGACCGTGAACGTCCGCATTCGGGGGATTTACACGACCGCCATTACCCGCCTGCTGTTGGATGCGGGACACGAGGTCGTCGATGCGTCCGGGCCGATACGCCGACGGTTCGAGGCGGAGTTTCCGACCGCACCACCCGATGTGCGGGTGGAGACGACCGCGGACAGACAGGGCGTCGGGGCGCACGGCGATCCGGAGGCGATAGCAGACCTCCGCGAGCACATCGGAGAAATCGGCCTCGACACGCTCGCGTGGACGGATCCGGCACCGACCGGGACGGTGCTCGACGGCGAGGTGACGGAGACGCTCGGCGGAGGCGCGGTCGTGCGGCTCCGAGTCGGGACGGACGAGACGGAAAGCGGCGGAGACAAGGGCTCGAAAACCACGGAGGGGTACCTCCCGTACGGTACCGTCGACGACCACGTCGAGACCGGCGATCCGGTTCGCGTGCAGGTGCGTGAGCCCGCCGCGCCGTGGACGGACCGGCGTCCGACCCTCGACGGCGCGCTTCGCCTCGGCGGCGACCTCGTCTCGCTCGAACCGGGGTCTGGAACCCGCGTCGACGTCCGAAACGACGAAACCGCGCGCGAACTCGCGGGAATGGTCGACCTGCTCGGACTGGAGCCGCCCGAGGGCTGGCGAGCCGTGTGGAAGTCGTCCGCGGTCGACGCCGGGACGGACGAGTTGGAGGCCGGCCTCCGCGTCGCCATCGAGGCGGCCGAAGAGGTGGGTTCGGCCGTCGACGCGGCCGGCGGTCTCGGCGTCCTCGCCGATCCGAGTCGACTCCGCGACGAGCCGATAGCAACGTCGAATTCGGGGTTTTGGGCCTGGTTCGGGCGGGAAACCCGGTTCTCACTCGACGACGCGCGGCGCGAGGTGACCGCGACGATGCCGGGTCACCACCGCGTGAAGGCGGGGTCCGCCGACGCGTCCGCGGGCGTCGACCTCGCGGAGGCGCTTTGTGAGCCCGGGCCGGACGCCGAATTCCCGTTCGGAGTCGTGACGGACGCGTTCGGCCCGACCGAGGGTGGCGCACTCCGGATCGACCACGGCAAACCCGACGGGCGGGTCGTCACACTCGGCGAGGCGACGGTGACGGAGGTCGACGCCGACGGATCGGTCACCGTAGAGCGCGAGATGACCGGCGGCGGCACCTACGACGGGTTAGGCGTCTCGCGCGAAGCCGGGGACATCGCGGAGACGAGTCTGAAGGAGGGGCGGTGGTGGTACCCGACGACGTATCGCGGCAGCGACGGGACGGTTCGGGGGACGTACGTCAACGTCTGTACGCCGGTCGAGGTGTTCCCCGACGCCGCGCGCTACGTCGACCTCCACGTGGACGTGGTGAAACATCCAGACGGAGCCGTCGAGCGGGTCGACGACGACGTCCTCCGAGAGTCGGTCGCTGCCGGCGACACGCCGGAGCCGTTGGCCGAGAAGGCAAGAGACGTCGCGTCGGCGCTCGAAGACGCCCTGTAGCTGGAACCGGACCGTCAGTCGGGCGCACGGTCAGCTCGGAGACCGAACCGATACGAATAGCCGCATCGGTCATGAATTAGCAGAGTTATAGAACGAATATGAGGATGTTCCAGAGTTATTCACACGATCGGCATTGCGACGTCACCCCGAGCCGCATCCATGCTAGTTGACTACACACAGAAGACAGACCGGATCCGTGACCCAACCAGCATGCGTTCTGTCGGGGCGCGACCGACAACGGCGCTGACGGGGCGATGACGGCGACGGCGGTTAAAAATGGTTCGCGGATTCGGTCTCGTGTTTGAGTTCGCCGCCGCGGCCGCCTTCGACCGTGGACGCGCCCTGATCGCCCGAGGAAGCCGTCCGAACGGTCACGTTCGTAACCTCCTCGAAATCCATGATCAGGTCGCGGCGGATGTTGTCGGCGGTGATGTTCGAGATGCCGCAGCCGGAGCAGGTACCGCCGAGTTCGACGACGACCTCGCCGGTGTCGGGGTCGGCCTCGCGGACGACGCTCGTGCCGCCATGCATCTGGATGATCGGCATCTGACCGACCATCCACTGCTCAACTCGCTCGGCGAGGCTCTCGTCGCTCATTGTCCCGCGTTAGAGTCCGACCGTATGGAAGCTTGCGGTTTGCGAGCACATCGAGCGGGCGAAACGAACTGTGTCATCGTCGATTCAGCGGGTTACGCCGACGTCGGCCGGCAGGGCGGTCACTCGTCACGGTCGTCGGCGGCGTCCGATCCGCTGGGGAGGTGTGTCGGGTCCGGCGGTCCGTCGGCGTGCGTCGAGTCGTCGCGTTCGAGCAGGTACAAGAGCGGCCCCATGACGGCCAACACGAGCACCCCCGGGAGGGGGGCGTCGGGAACGAGAACCGCGGTGACAACACTCACACCGGACGAGAGGAGGACGAGCGCGGCCCACAAAAACGGCGAGCCGACTTCGACGCCGATTCGCGTCGCGTCCCGGTAGACGAGAACAGATGCGAGCGCGACGACCGCGGCGACAACCCCTCCCCCGAGAAGGGTGATGAGAGACATACGTGTTCTTCACGCGAGCCGAAAAAAGGGTGTCGCGCCGGACGACAGACGCCGCTTCGAGAGGACGAACCACACAGGCAACGCGCGACCGGGCAATCCAGAGGTACCGGGATCCGGCGAGTAGTTAGGGTGCCTCGCCGGTCTCGATGCTGAAGGAGTCGCGGGGGTACGCGACGCACGTCAGCGTGTATCCGTCGTCGAGCTCGGGGTCTTCGAGCATCTGCTGGTTGTCGTGTTCGACGAAGTCCTCGGACGGACCGTCCGCGATACGGCCGGCACAGGAAACGCACTGTCCCTGCCGGCAGGCGTACGGCAGGTCCCAGCCCTGGTCTTCGCCCTGTTCGAGGATCGGCTGGTCGTTCGAGAGTTCGACCGTCTCGCCCTGTTTGACGAACTCGACGTCGAAGTACTCGACTTCGTCTTCGGGGATGTCACCGGGACCGGAACTCGCCGTGCTCCCGTCTTCGAGTTCGCCCTCTTCACCCTCTGCGCCGGCGGGAATCGCACCGCCGCCGCCACCGCCGCCGATCGCTCGGTTGCCCGGCTCGGGGAAATCGGTCTCTGGAACGGCGGATGCGCGCCGTTCGAGAACCGTATCCGAGATGTCCGTCGTCGGTTCCCACCCCGTCCCCTTCAGCGAGCTGACGAGGACCACAGTCAGCGTCGCGATCCCTGCGATAACGATCGCGAGCGGGTTCGCGAGCGACGTGATCGCCAGTGGGTTGAGCATACGAGCCGATACGAACAGGTTGCTTAAGGCCGTTTTGATCGGTCCAACGAGGAGAGAGTCGGCACGGAACGGACCATTTATCGGCCGAGCGGTCGACAGAGCGTCCATGCAAGTGAAATCGCGGCATCACCTCCGGAGCGACGACATCGACGCGATCCGCGAGGCGGTCGCAGACCACCTCGGGGTCGATATCGACGGAGACGCCTTCGAACTCGTCGAGTTCGTCGACGCGGACTACGAACTCGTGCTGGTCGACGGGGACCCGGCCGTCTTCTACGTGGACGACGACGAGCCCTTCCTCACCGTTCGGGGCGCGAACGACTACGAGCCGGAGACGGGCGTCGTCACGGTCGACGCCGGTGCGATCTCGTTCGTCTCCGACGGTGCCGACGTGATGCGACCGGGGATCGTCGAAGCGGACCCCGCGATTCGCGAGGGGGATCTGGTCGTGATCGCAGAAGAAACCCACGAGAAGGTGCTCGCGGTCGGTCGCGCGCTGGTCGACGGCGACGAGATGGCCGGCGAGAGCGGCAAGGTCGTCTCCTCGATCCACCACGTCGGCGACGAGCTGTACGAGTTCTCTGCGTAATCACCGAGAGGTACGCCCGGATCCGCGGACGCACGCTGGCTATCGACGCGCCGGACGTTTTAATCGGCCGCCACCCGACCGCACTGACAATGACCGAGATTCGGATCGTGAGCTACAACGTCCGTTACGCGAACCGTAACGATCACCACGACGCGTGGCACGAGCGGCGCGACGCGGTCGCGCGGCTCGTTCGCTTTCATCGCCCGGACGTCGTCGCGTTTCAAGAGCCGATCGCCGAGCAGCGGCGCGACCTCCGGGAGCGACTTCCGGAATACGCCTTTGTCGGCCGCGGACGCGACAGTGACGGCGACGGTGAGGGGTGCCCGATCGGCGTTCGCACGGACCGTCTACGGATCGCGGACCACGGGACGTTTTGGCTCTCTGAGACGCCCGACTCCCCGTCGGCAGACTGGGATGCGACCCACCCGCGGATCGCGACGTGGGCGCGCGTGCGACCCGCCAGCGACCGCCCCGACGAACCACGACGAGACGACGACCGAGGGACGGGTGACGGCGGGAGACGCCGCTCGTTCCTCGTCGCCAACACGCACTTCGATCACGTGAGCGGCCGGGCTCGCCGAGAATCCGCGCGGTTGCTCCGGCGGCGACTCCCGGAGACCGCCGGAGACGCGACCGAGGCGGTGCCCAGTGGCGAGGCGGACCATCCGCTTCCGCTCGTGCTCGTCGGCGATCTCAACTGCACGCCGGAGTCAGTCCCACACCAGATACTCACGGCAAGGGACGGTGACGGCGAAGCCGATACGGACGACACCGGGGGTCGAGACGGTGTGAACCGCTTCCGTGACGCTGCCGCGGCTGCCGACCTCCGGCACGGCCCGGCGACCAGCCTGACGGACTTCGCTCGGCTGATCCACGGCCGGCGGATCGACCATGTGCTCGTGTCACCCACCGTCGACGTCGAGGCGTTCGCGACGTTAACCGATCGTGACGATAGAGGCCGATATCCGTCAGACCACCTCCCGGTGCTCGCGAAGGTGACACTTCCGGCGGACTAATCAGACGCAGTCCCACAAGACACTTACTCGGAACCTCCCGACGCGACCGCGTACTTCTCTGTCACCGCCTCGTAGCCGCGCGTCGCCGCCTCGTAGGTCTCGCGAAGGGTCGAGATCGGCGTCTCCGTGGCGTCGACGCGCAGGTCGTTGTAGTACGGCGAGAGGTCGGACGCCTCGGTGGTCGTGACCAAAAGCGCCGCGGACTGAACCGTGAGATCCGCTCTCCGGTCCCCGCCCGCATCGTGACCGGCTGCGAGCGCGTCGATCAGCCGCCGCGCAAGGGACGCGTCAGCGTGTGCGTTCGACTCGTAGGCAGCCGCGGTGTCGTCGACGACGTCTCGGCCGGTCAATAGATTTCCCGCGACGGTGAAGTTCTCCCCGACGACGTGGCCGCTCCAGTCTCGGCACCCCTCTCCGGTGAACGCGAAGACGTCGTCGGCACCGACGCCGTGGACCTGACGCTTCTCCCGCCCGTCGTCAGCGTTCAAAAGCGACCGAAGCGCGTCGTCCACTGCGAGTCCGTCTGCGAGGTACTCCACGCCCTTCCGACCGAGATCCGGGTTGGCGAACGACTGCGTCGCTACCGCGCCGTCAGCCGAGGCGAACGGACAGAGCGTGCCGACGCCCGGGAGCCGAGCCGTCGCCGCCACGCCGTACCTGATCTGTTCGGTTCCGCTGTCGTCGGTGTATCGCTCGCGAACACAGATACTGAACGTCACATCCGTGTTGACTCGCCGGACGGCAAAAGGACCCGGCTCGGACGCGCTCGATCGACTCCCGTTTCAGACCCCAACGCCCGCGTCCGCGTCCGGAAGGTCGTACTTGTTGACGGGAAGCCCCAGTTCCTCCAATGCGGCCTCCATGTGTCGATCCTGTGCGAAATCAGCTCCGTCGTCCTCGCGGATCCGCTGTGCCGTCGCGAGGACCTCACCCTTCCGCTCGTCCGGGATCTCGTACTTGTCGGACGACAGCTCGATAACGAGCCCGTTGTTGTCCTGCGTGTAAATCGAGTGGAATATCCCGCGGTCAAAGACGTTGTACCCCTTCCCGGCCTCGGAGAGCGCGGCCATGATGTCCTCGTACTCGTCCGGATCGACGCTGAAACAGAGGTGATGGACCGCGCCGGTTCCGGCTCGCTGACCGCGAGCAGACGGACGGTCGTCGCTCACGAAGAACGTCAGTATCCGCCCGTCACCCGTGTCGAAAAACAGGTGCGTCTGCGAGGGATCATCCAGGTTCGGCTGCCGCAACACGAGCGGCATACCGAGCAGGTCGCGGTAGAACGCGATCGTGTCGGCCTCATTGCTCCCCCAGACGGTGATGTGATCGGTGCCCCTCGTGTGAAACGGTGCGTCGGGAAGATCCGGCGTGACCGGCGTCGAGTGGTCGTCGCTCATACTCGGGATACGAGACGGATACGTAAAAATACGGACGGGACAGCCGGGTGACCGGCTGACACCGGTGTTATCTCGTCGAACGCAGACGCGCACCCAGAACGGGAGAACGGTGTGAAATTGAACGCTCCGGGGAACGCTCAGTACCGAGACGGAACGAACGCCGTCGCGGCGAGCAGCAGCGTCGAGAGGATGCTGAGGACGATCACTCGCGTGAGGCCGTTGTTGTACCGCTGATACTGCTCCTGCTGGTCAACCTGCGCCTCGTAGGCGGCGATGTCCGTCGAAAGCGTCAGCGTCGACGCGTCCGGGTAGTGCGCGACGAACTCGGTCTCGCCGAGAGTGACCATCGACTCCTGTCCGACATCTATCGTCTCGGTCTGTGTCCCCTCCCAGACGACGACCGCCTGACCGGTCGTAACGTCGTCGACGGTCACAGTCCGGTCTTGGTAGTCGATCGAGTCGCCGGTCGAAAGCGATCGCTGGTCGGGTGCCGGGAAGTATTCCTCGGCCGGGACCAGCGTCGTCTCGCCGTCCTCGGTAACCGCGACGTACTCACCGTCGTCGCGAGTGACCGTCTCATTGTCAGCCGCATCGTCGCTCTCGAGGATCGCCTGCCGGTCGAGCACCTCGACGAGCGTGACCGAGCTCGGATCCTCGCCTGAGATCTCGACGCGCCACTCGGTGTCGTCGATCGTCACCGTCGACCCGTTGTCCCACGCCTCAGACATCTGCGTCTGGAACTCGCGTTCGAGCGTGCCGGAGATGACCGTCGTGGCCGATCCGCCGTGAGCACCGCCTTGCTCAGTCTCGGAGATACCGGAGACCGTGTACGTCTGGCCGTCCACGTCGATCGTATCTCCCTCAGATACCTCGAAGTCTGGGTTTTCAAGCGCTATTTCCGGAGTCTCAGCCGTCGCGGTGAGGACGCCGGCCACCCCCGCGATGAGAATGAAGAGCGTGGCATACACGGCCACAGCGCGTCGTTGCATAGTTGCAGCATGGGTCACCCGGTGTATAACGGTTACTAAGCCGAGCGCGATCGGCCCACCGTGCGTGCGATGGATCCGGCCGAGTGACCCGCCGTCGACGGAGCGACGCCGGATCACAGCGGTACGGCGCGAATCGACCGGCCGTTGACCCACTGTGGGGACAGTACAATTTTACTTGTAGAGCGACGACAGTCGATAATGGCAGATCCCGACAGGGACGCACCCCCAGAGGTCCTCGACAGCAAGCGCGACGCAACGCGCTATCAGGTGCTAGTGGAGATCGCCGCACGCCAACCCGCAGTGAGTCAACACGAAATCGCAGACACGATCGGTGTGACCTCACAAGCGGTCAGCGATTACGTCCGAGACCTCGTGGAACACGACTACGTCGACAAGCGCGGTCGGGGTCGATACAACGTGACGAAAGAAGGAGTCGACTGGCTCATCTCTCGCACAGACAACCTCGAAGCGTATTTAGAGCGCGTCACCTCCGACGTGTTGGGAAGCGTCGAAGTCGACGCCGCGATCGCGATCGACGCCATCGACGAGGGAACGGAAGTCGGGCTGGTGATGCGCGACGGAGTCCTCCACGCCGACCCCAACGGTGGCACGGCGCACGCCGTCGCCGTCACGAGCGGCGACCCCGGTGAAGCCGTCGGTGTCACGGACTTCGAAGGGGTCGTTGACTACGAAACCGGATACGTCACCGTCGTTCGCGTGCCGCAAGTCACCGACAGGACCCCAGTGGATCCAGACCGCATCGACGAGTGGCACTCGGGGGACCAACTCGTCGCAACTGCCGGAACCGAAGCGTACACCCTCGTCACGCGTGCTGGTATCCAGCCAGACATCCGGTTCGGTACGGTCGAGGCCACGACGGAGGCCGCCGTCCGCGGCGTGGACCTCCTCCTCGTCGTCGGCCCCGACCAGCTCTCACACCACACGACCAAGTTTCGAGAGGCGAACGTCCCCCACGAAGTGCTCGACGCCGCCGATCTGTAATCTACACTAACCGCTCACTTTCCGCACGAAACACCTACAGTCGTGCGACTATCCGTCTGAAAATCAAGCCAAGGGCCGGATTTGAACCGGCGTTGGGCGGCTCTGCAGGCCGCTGCGTCTGACCAGACTCTGCCACCTTGGCGCTATCGAACGTACCGCAGTGGAGCGTTTAAGCCTAGCGGTCGCGAGAGGATGATAGCTCTCTGTATAACTGTAAAAAGCCCAGCGACGCGGTGTCGCTGGGCGTGAGTGGGAGTATACTCCCGGTATGAGTGGGTAGGCGGCGAACCGCGGTTCCCAGAGGATCGCTCACTCCAGTACTTCCCGGTACGCTGGTGGGCTTAACTTCCGTGTTCGGAATGGGTACGGGTGTTCCCCCACCGCTCTGGCCGCCTTCATGCCGACTCTCGGACTCGAACCGAGACTCTCCGTGTGGAGAGACGCCTGTGTCGGGTGGTTCCGATCTTGCGATCGGCCGACCGTGTGTACGTGCGATCCAGTTACCGCCTGAACTCATGCGAGTGTGGTGTCAGTGCCGTATGATTGTGGCTTCGGTCTGTTAGTGCTCGTGGACTTAACGCCTCGTTGCCTCGGCGCGCACATCCCGAGTCTATCGAACTCGTCTTCTACGAGTGACCTCAACGGTACTTCTTTTCCATGTGGGTTTCGAGCTTAGATGCGTTCAGCTCTTACCCCGTGTCGCGTGGCTACCCGGCAATGCTCTTGCGAACAACCGGTACACCAGTGGCGACCAAACGTAGTTCCTCTCGTACTATACGTTCGTTCACGTCAAGTACCTTGACACCCCCAATAGATAGCAGCCGACCTGTCTCACGACGGTCTAAACCCAGCTCACGACCTCCTTTAATAGGCGAACAACCTCACCCTTGCCCGCTTCTGCACGGGCAGGATGGAGGGAACCGACATCGAGGTAGCAAGCCACCCGGTCGATATGTGCTCTTGCGGGTGACGACTCTGTTATCCCTAAGGTAGCTTTTCTGTCATCTACGGGCCCCATTCCGGAGCCTCGTAGGTTCGCTAGACCACGCTTTCGCGTCAGCGTCACTCGTTGGGAATGACACTGTCAGACCATCTTGTGCTCTTGCGCTCTTCGCCGGATTCCCGACCCGGCTGAGATGATCTTCGGGCGCGCTCGATATCTTTTCGAGCGCGTACCGCCCCAGTCAAACTGCCCGGCTACCGGTGTACTCCTCCCGGAGTGAGAGTCGCAGTCACCGACGGGTAGTATTTCAATGCTGACTCGGTGGCCCGCTAGCGCGGGTACCTGTGTAATGTCTCCTACCTATGCTGCACATCGGCGACCACGTCTCAGCGACAGCCTGCAGTAAAGCTCTATAGGGTCTTCGCTTCCCCTTGGGGGTCTCCAGACTCCGCACTGGAACGTACAGTTCACCGGGTCCAACGTTGGGACAGTGGGGCTCTCGTTTATCCATTCATGCAAGCCGCTACTGAAGCGGCAAGGTACTACGCTACCTTAAGAGGGTCATAGTTACCCCCGCCGTTGACGGGTCCTTCGTCCTCTTGTACGAGGTGTTCAGATACCCGCACTGGGCAGGATTCAGTGACCGTACGAGTCCTTGCGGATTTGCGGTCACCTGTGTTGTTATTAGACAGTCGGAGCGCCCGAGTCACTGCGACCTGCTCCGTAGAGAGCAGGCATCCCTTCTTCCGAAGGTACGGGACTAACTTGCCGAATTCCCTAACGTCGGTTCTCCCGACAGGCCTTCCCTTGCTCTGGGAGTGTACCTGTGTCGGATCTTGGTACGGACATCATGCTTGCCTTTTCACGGGCCCTATGTACGGCTGACTTGCGCTATCTCACGTTTCGCTCGCTTCGTGCCGTGACGGCGTCCACGAGCTTCCATGATTTGACCGGGCGAAAACCCGGCTCAGCGGTCCATACGGCGTCGGCGTTCACTGCATGATGGCGCTGGAATATTAACCAGCTTCCCGTTGACGTAGTCGAGTTACGGTACGTCTTAGGACCGGCTAACCCTCGGCTGAGTGGCAGTGCCGAGGAACCCTTACACATCAGGCCGTCGAGGTTCTCACCCGACTATCGCTGCTACTGTGACCAGGATTGTCGTTACTGAACGGTCCACGCGAGCTCTCGCCCGAGCTTCCGTCCGAACAGTACGCCAACCTACGCGGTTGTCCTTTCACGGACACGGCCAGGTCTCGGTGGTAGATTTGAGCCCCGATCATTTTGGGCGCCTCAAACCTCGGCCGGTAAGCTGTTACGCTTTTCTTAGAGGGTAGCTGCTTCTAAGCTCACCTCCCGGCTGTTTAGGGCTTGAGACCACCTTCGAATCGCACTTAATCTACACTTTGGGACCTTAACCCGGCTCTGGGTTGTTCCCCTCATGGTGCACAGGCTTACCCCGCACACCGGACTCCCATCGTCTACAACGCCTGCGGGTTTGGAGTTCGACAGGATGGCCGACTCCTCTCGGAGGCGGGTCATCCAATCGGTAGCTCTACCCCGCGGGCTATCTCGGATGAGGTCATGCTTCGACATGTTTCGGTTGGAACCAGCTGTTGCCAGGCTCGATGGGCCTTTCACCCCTATGCACAGATCACGAGAGGATATTGTAGAATACCACCTCTAACGGGCCTCCACGTGGCTTTCGCCACGCTTCACCCTGCCTGTGTATAGATCGCCTGGTTTCGGGTCGTACCCACGTGGCTCCCCGCGCTTGAACACGGTGGCCCTCGCAATGCTGCGGCCGTATCGGTTTCCCTGCGCCTTCCCCGGTTCACGGGTTAGACTCGCCATGTAGGTACACTCCCTGGGTCGTTTTTCAAAACGCACGACACGACGTCGGCTCGTCTCTTTTCCTACTAGAGAATCGCTTCTCGGTCGTTTCAAGAGACGCCTTGTACGCCCTGTCGCTCGATCGCCAGCTGATTTCAGGCCCTATTGCACCGCCCTTCTCGGGGTGCTTTTCAGCGTTCGCTCACGCTACTTGTTCGCTATCGGTCTCGAGGAGTGTTTAGCCTTCTCAGGGGATGCCTGAGGTGTTCACAGAGGATATCCGACCCCTGCTACTCTGGTATTGACGCCATTCGTACTGACTCATTCTACGGGGTTGTCACCCTGTGTCACGCTCCATTCCAGGAGACTTCGAATGAGTTGTCAGAATTTGCATGTCAACCCGAACACCACATTGGTCCGAAGACCTTCGGTTTGGGCTGTGTCGTGTTCACTCGCGGTTACTAGCGACATCGCGGTTGCGTTCTGTTCCTCCCCCTACTGAGATGTTTCAATTCGGGGGGTTCCCTATTGCGCGTGGCAATTGTAATACGGATTCCGATTGGGAGATCTCATGTTCGTTCCCTCCATGCGGGTCCCATGAGCTTTTCGCAGCTTGGCACGTCCGTCGTCGGCTCTCGAGCCGAGCCATTCACCAGCTGGCACAGTAGCCAGTAGTGTTGTCAGTTCTCCGAAGAGGACTGACGGTGTCAGAAGTACTCGTATGAGTAGTTCCGACTGTATATGGTTCACTGACGTTCCACGAACTCGGATGAGTTCAGTGGACGTCTGGATCGCACGTATACACGGTCGTCATCGAATCACCCTGGCGGGGTGTTCGTCGAACCCTTCCCATCCGCGGTTTCCCGGGATGGTGCATCGGTCGTCGTATCCCAACGGAGTTGCGTCGCCCACTTAAGGGGACGGATTCGCGTTGGGGGACATGGACTCACTGGGATTCGAACCCAGGGCATCCTCCTTGCAAGGGAGGCACTCTACCGCTGAGCTATGAGCCCGCCTTCCCTGTGGGGAAGGCTTTTCGGCGCGTGTTGGTGTGAGCCGTGGTCGTTCTAAGGTGTCCAGGTCGGTGGGTGGGTGGACACGAGCCATGCATGAGTGGTGACCGTTCTGGTGAACGGTCTAAGGTGAGCCTCTCGTGTGGGAGGTCTCGGGTCGGTGGAGGTGATCCAGCCGCAGATTCCCCTACGGCTACCTTGTTACGACTTAAGCCCCCTTGCGAAGCCCAGATTCGACACGTGGAACGTGCCTCATCCGGACCTCACTCGGGTGCTTTGACGGGCGGTGTGTGCAAGGAGCAGGGACGTAT
>NZ_JQKV01000008.1 GCF_000746205.1 Halorubrum sp. BV1 | reverse complement strand
CGGACTCGTCGAGCGCCGTCGTCGCGGACGGAACGGGCGATCGAGCGCCGGGCGTCGACGCCGACGCCGTGGTGGCCCGCAAGGCCGAACGGGGAATCGTCGGCGACGGCGATCCCGCGGACGCGCTCGCGGCGGAGTACGATGCGCTGGTGGAGGCGACGCCGACGACGCTCGGGGACGCCGAGCCGGGGTTCTCGCACGTCACCGCGGCGCTGGAGCGAGACCGCCACGTCGTGCTCGCGAACAAGGGGCCGGTCGCGGAGCGGTTCGGCGACCTCCGGGCGGCCGAAGCCGACAGCGCTGGCGAGGTGCGCTTCGAGGCCACCGTCGGCGGCGCGATCCCGGCGGTGTCGACCGTCGAGGACATCGAGCCGGGCCACGTCACCGCCGTCCGGGGCGTGCTCAACGGGACGGCGAACTTCATCCTCACGCGGATGGCCGCGGAGGGACTCGACTACGAGCACGTACTCGCGGAGGCACAGGATCTGGGCGTCGCCGAGGCGGACCCCGCCTTCGACGTGGACGGCACGGACGCGGCGCTCAAGTGCGTCATCCTCGCGAACGTGCTCGCCGCCGGCGCGGCCGACGACCCCGCCGACGCCCGCGAGTTCAGCCTCGACGACGCCGATGTCGAAGGTATCCGCGACGTGCCCGGGTCGGCGCTCCGGCTCGCGGCCGAGGATGGACAGACGGTGCGGCTGATCGGAGAGGCGACCGGCGAGACCGTTCGCGTCGCGCCGCGGCTCGTCCCGGAGAACGGCACGCTCGCGGTCTCGGGGACACAGAACATCGTGCAGATCGAGACGAGCCACGCCGGGCGGCTCAACATCTCCGGGCGCGGTGCCGGCGGTCCCGAAACGGCCAGCGCGGTGCTCGGCGACGTCGGGCGGTTGGAGTAGCGCCCCGCAGGCGTCGCAGGCGGGTGATCGACGCGGAGCCGATCTCGCGTGACGCGGTCGCCCCGTGTGCCGGACTGCCGTGTGCCGCGTTGTCGAGAATCGCCCGACGGCAGCGAGATAGTCTGTGGTGCGTATCGAAACCGTTTTAGTGGAATCTACCGAAACCTACTCACAGAGCGCCTTAGCGCGTGATTACCCCATGAGTGACAAACCGCATCAGAACTTGGCCATTATCGGCCACGTCGACCACGGCAAGAGTACGCTCGTGGGTCGCCTCCTCTTCGAGACGGGGAGCGTCCCCGAGCACGTAATCGAGCAGCACCGCGAAGAAGCCGAAGAGAAGGGCAAAGGCGGCTTCGAGTTCGCCTACGTGATGGACAACCTCGCCGAGGAGCGCGAGCGTGGCGTCACGATCGACATCGCCCACCAGGAGTTCGACACGGACAACTACTACTTCACCATCGTCGACTGCCCGGGCCACCGTGACTTCGTGAAAAACATGATCACGGGTGCCTCGCAGGCCGACAACGCGGTGCTCGTCGTCGCGGCAGACGACGGCGTCGCGCCCCAGACCCGAGAGCACGTGTTCCTGGCCCGCACGCTGGGTATCAACGAGCTCATCATCGGCGTCAACAAGATGGACCTGGTCGACTACAGCGAGGATTCCTACAAGGAGGTCATCGGCGAGGTCGAGGACCTGCTCAACCAGGTCCGCTTCGCGACCGACGACACGACGTTCGTGCCGATCTCGGCGTTCGAGGGCGACAACATCGCCGAGGAGTCCGAGAACACGCCGTGGTACGACGGCGACACCCTGCTGGAGTCGCTCAACGACCTTCCGGAGTCCGAGCCGCCGACGGACGCGCCGCTCCGACTCCCCATTCAGGACGTGTACACCATCTCCGGTATCGGGACCGTCCCCGTGGGACGCGTCGAGACCGGGATCCTCAACACCGGCGACAACGTCTCCTTCCAGCCGTCCGACGTGGGCGGCGAAGTGAAGACGGTCGAGATGCACCACGAGGAAGTGCCCAAGGCCGAGCCCGGTGACAACGTCGGATTCAACGTCCGCGGCATCGGCAAGGACGACATCCGTCGCGGCGACGTCTGTGGTCCCGCCGACGACCCGCCGAGCGTCGCCGAGACGTTCAAGGCGCAGGTCGTCGTCATGCAGCACCCATCGGTCATCACGGCCGGCTACACCCCGGTCTTCCACGCCCACACGGCGCAGGTCGCCTGTACGATCGAGTCCATCGATCAGAAGATCGACCCCTCGTCGGGCGAGGTCGCCGAGGAGAACCCGGACTTCATCAAGTCCGGCGACGCCGCGGTCGTCACCGTGCGCCCGCAAAAGCCGCTCAGCATCGAGCCGTCCGGCGAGATTCCGGAACTCGGCAGCTTCGCCATCCGCGACATGGGTCAGACCATCGCGGCCGGCAAGGTGCTCGAAGTCAACGAGCGATAATCGATGCAGCAGGCACGCGTCCGCCTCGCCGGCACGAGCCCCGAGGACCTCGACGACATCTGCGACGACGTCCGCGAGATCGCGGACTCGACAGGGGTCGCCCTGTCGGGCCCGATCCCGCTGCCGACGAAGACGCTCGAGATCCCGTCGCGTAAGTCCCCGGACGGTGAGGGGACGGCGACGTGGGAGCACTGGGAGATGCGCGTCCACAAGCGTCTGATCGACATCGACGCCGACGAACGCGCGCTCCGCCAGCTCATGCGCGTCCAGGTGCCCAACGACGTCAGCATCGAGATCGTTCTCGAAGACTAAGCGCTAGGGCGTCCGTTCCGCTCTCTTCGTTTTCTTCACACTCGGTAGCGACGCCGTCGTCGATCAGCTCGTCGCGCGCGGCGGCCACCCGCTCACCTGATATCGAGGAGTTCGATCCGTCCGGCAACGAGCCCGCAGAACGCGCCGACGGCGTGTGCGAAAAGCGCGACGCCGGGTGCGGCGGTCATCGCAGTGAGCGCGAGCGCGACGACGCCGAACAGCGCGAGTTGTGAACGCGCCGAGAGCCGGAGCCGATCGAAAAGCGTCGCGCTGGCGACGTTGCCCGCGAGGAGGTACCCGCCGAGCGCGAACACCGCGCCGCTCAAGCCCAGCACTGCCGAGGGTGGGCCGAGCAGGCTACCGAGCGTCACCTGTGCGGTCCCGGCGAGCGCACCGGTCGTCACGACGAACGCGTGAAACCGAAAGCGCGACGTGCGGCGTTCGACGAACGGGCCGACGAGAAGCAGCGCCACCGCGTTGGCGATCAGGTGGCCGACGGAGGCGTGCGCGTACACGCCGGTGACGAGCGTCCACGGCGTGACCGAAAGCGGCGTCGACAGCGCGAGCGCGCCGCCGACTCCGACGGCTCCGAGCGCGAACTGAGTGAGACCGACGAGGACCGCGACCGCGAGGGTTTCGAGCGTCGCGCGCATTGCGTGACCGTTCGAGCCGGACGGGCTTAAACGCGGCCGCGGCGGTCAGATCACGTCGTCCGGATCGTGGGAGCGGGCCATTCGATCGGCCTCGGCCGCGTATCGCTCGCGATCGGCCGGGTCGTCGACGCGCCCGACGTTATCGGGGTCGGGCGTGACGGCCGCGGTCGTGTCGCGCACGTCCGAAAAGGAAGTGAGCGCGCGCTCCTTCCGGAAGTATCGCTCGCCGTCTTCGGTGGCGTAGGTGAGGATCACCATGTTCTGTTCGTCGTCGGAGTACGTTCGCTCAACGAGCCACATGCGGCGAGAATCGGCATCGGAGACGGTCATGTATAGTATTTCGAATCGTGTACACAAATAGTTTGTCGGCGACCGTAGGTGAACGAGCGGAGAGCCGGAGAACCGCCAGCGTTATATGTTTTAGGTTGCCCTAAACAATTGTATGACGAGCCGGTCCGACTCCGTCCGACTTCGCGATCGCTTCACGCGCGGGCGGCTCACGCTCGCGGGCACTGCGCTCGTGCTCGCCGTCGGCGGGTGGTTCGTAGCGCGGTACGTGGACATGGACGCGATCGTCGCGACTGCGGCGGCCGCGGACCCGACGCTTCTCGGCGTCGCGCTCGTCGCGTACGCGCTCTCGTGGCCCCTCCGAGGGCGGCGGTACGGCGACGTGCTCGCGGCGATGGGGACTCGGCTCCGGACCGGCTTTCTCACCGCGGCCGTGTTCGCGAGCCAGACCGCGAACCTGATCGTCCCGGCGCGGGCGGGCGACGGGGTCCGCGCGTACCTGCTGAAGCGCAGACGCGACGTTCCGTACCCAACCGGCGTCGCCTCGCTGGCGATCGAGCGCGCCTTCGACCTCGTGGCGATCGCGGCGCTCGGTGCGTTCGCGCTCGGCGCGCTCGCCTCGGGGGATCGATCGGTCGACACGACCGGTGGAGCGACGCCGCTCGTCGCCGCCGCCGGACTCGCTGCCGTCGCCGTCGCGCTCGGGGTCGCGACGGTCGCGGTCGCCCGGAGCGACCGGCGCGTCGGCCCCGCGCTTCGCGCTCGGGCCGCCGCGACGCGGCTCGCCCGACCGGTCGGTGCCGCGGTTCGGGTCGGCGCGGCGGTTCGGGTCGTCGCCGCCCAACCGCGTCGTCTCGCGACCGTGTTCGGGTGGAGCCTCCTCATCTGGGGGATCGACGTTGCGACTGCCGTCCTCGTGTTAGCCGCCCTCCTCGGCGGGTTCGACGGCGGCGTCATCGCGCTCCCGGTCGTACTCGCCGTCTGCACGCTCGCGGTCAGCGCGGGCAACCTCGCGAAGGTGTTGCCGCTCTCGCAAGGCGGGGTCGGGCTGTACGAGGCCGCGTTCACCGGCCTGATAGTCGGGACGACCGCGATCCCGGTCGAAACGGCGCTAGCGGCGGCCGTCCTCGATCACGCGCTCAAAAACGCCGTCACGCTCGCGGGCGGTGCCGCGGCGGCCGTCTCTCTCAACGTCTCGCCGACCCGCTCCGTCGACGAGGCACCGCCAAACGCCGGTGCGACCGACGAGCACGCCGAATCAGCAGACTTTTAGGTAAACCTAAAAATAAGCGAGTATGGACGAGCGCCGCTCACGACGTGACGAGGCCGATATCTGTGTCATCGTGCCGACGATCCGCGAGTACGAGTGTCTCCGCGCGTACGTCGCGAACGCCCGCGAGCATGGGTTCGACGTCTCGCGTCTGCACTTCGTGTTGGTCACCGAGGACTTCTGTGACGTCGCGGAGATGCGGGCGATGATAGACGACTTGGACGTCTCCGGCGATGTGTTCGACGGGACGGACCGCGAGGCGTGGTACGAGGACAACGACGTCGCGGAGTACGGACACGTCGTGCCGGCCGCGAGCCACGCCGAGACGAGCTTCGGACTCCTCTACATGTGGGCGAATCCCGGGTTCGAATACGGCGTCTTCATCGACGACGACACGCTCCCGCAGGACGACGCGAACTACTTCGGTCGTCACATGGAGAACCTCGCGTTCGGCGGCGAAATAGAGCGCGTCCGCTCGGACGAGCGCTGGGTGAACGTCCTCTACCAGAACGCCGGCGAGCACGGGTTGTACCCGCGCGGGTACCCGTACTCGGCGATGGGCGAGACGGTCGAGACCGACGCGGTCGAGGTGGAGAGCGGCGAGGTCGTCGTCTCGCAGGGACTGTGGACGAACGTCCCCGACCTCGACGCGGTCCGGATCCTGATGGACGGCGACTTGGAGGGACAGGCGCAGACGCGGACGACCGCCGACGACTTCGGCGCGGATTTCGTCGCCGCCCGCGGCAACTATCTCACGGTCTGCTCGATGAACCTCGCGTTCCGACGCGAGGTGATCCCGGCGTTCTATCAGCTCCCGATGGACGACAACGAGTGGGACGTCGGTCGGTTCGACGACATCTGGTCGGGCCTCTTCGTAAAGCGCGCCGCCGACGTGCTCGGCAAGCGTCTCTACAACGGCGGGCCGCTGTGCGAGCACAACAAGGCCGCGCGCTCGACGTTCGACGACCTCGCGAACGAGGTGGCGGGGTTAGAGCTGAACGAGCACGTCTGGGAGGTGCTCGACAGCGTGGAACCGGAGGTTCAACGGGCCACTCAGACGGCGAAGCCGTCTGAGGACGACGTGGAAGGCGACGCCGACTCGTTCGCGTCGGTGTTCGCGGAGATGGCCGACGCGCTCGCGGAGGGCGACTTCTCCGAGTGGAACAACGGCGCGTTCCTCAATCACTGTGGCGAACACATGCGTGACTGGCTCGACTGCCTCGACGCGCTCGGCCAGACGCGAGCGCTCGCAGACGACTGAACCGACACGACTAAGTTAATTTAGGTTTGCCTAAAACACATGGCGAGACACGAATCCGATGGACTGGGCGGGCGTGACGTTCGACGGCGACGGTTCCTCGCGGCGGCGGGAGCGGTCGGCACCGTTGGGGTGGCCGGCTGTACGGGCGGCGGCGACGACGGGGAGAACGGTGACGGCGGCGGTGACGGCGGCGACGCGGAGTCGTCGATCGGTCAGATCGGGTCGGGCCGCGAGGGGCGAGACGCGCCCGGCGGGACGCCGATGGCGGAGATGCCCGCCTTAGAGGGCGAACTCACCGTCTACTCCGGGCGCGGTGAGTTCCTCGTCGGCGAGCTCGTCAGCTACATCGACGACCGATACGACGACCTCGACCTGACCGTTCGATACGCCGGCTCCACCGACCACGTGAACGCGATCATCAACGAGGGCGAGGGGTCGCCGGCGGACGTCTTCTACTCGGTCAACGCCGGGGCACTCGGTGCGCTCGCCGGCGCCGGACGCACGCAGGCGCTTCCCAACGACGTCGCCGAGCTGGTTCGCTCCGAGTTCCGCACGGACCAGTGGATCGGCACCTCCGGCCGGGCCCGCACCGTCCCGTACAACACTGACGAGTTCGACGAGAGCGACCTGCCGGACGACATCATGGCGTACCCCGAGGAGTTCCCCGGCGATCTGGGCTGGGCCCCCTCGTACGGATCCTGTCAGGCCTTCGTGACCGCGATGCGTCTGACAGAAGGGGAAGAGGCCACCCGCGGGTGGCTCGAAGCGATGGTCGAGTCCGGTGCCACGTCGTACGCAGACGAGTTCCGCACCTGCCAGGAGGTCGCTGACGGGGCGATCGACGCGGGGTTCACGAACCACTACTACATCCAGCGCGTGCTCGACGGCGACCCGAACGCGCCGATCGCCACGGCGTTCACCGAGGGCGACGCGGGCGCGATGTTCAACGTCGCCGGTGCCGCGGTCGTCGACACCGCGATCGACGTCGACCTCGCCGCCAACTTCGTCCGACACCTGCTGTCGTCGGAGGCACAGGACTACTTCGCGCGCTCGACGTTCGAGTACCCCCTCATCCCCGAGGTGGAGCCGATCGGCGACCTCCCGACGATCGACGAACTCGACGTGCCGGAAATCGACCTGGCGGAGCTGTCGAACCTCGAACCGACGATCGACCTCATGCGCGAGGCCGGCATCCAGGTCTGACCGCTCCCGCATTCGTGTCCGCGTTTTCACCGTTCTCGTCGCTCGGCCGGCTCGCCACTCGCCTCCGTGAGCGGCTCGGTCGCGCCGATCGGGTGACGGTCGCGGCGGCCCTGATCGCTCTCGCTGCCGGCTTCCTGACGTTCGCGGTCGCCGCCACCGTCTTCTCACACCACTCCGCGAACCACGATGAGGGCGTCTACCTCACGCAGGCCGCGCTGCTTTTGGGCGGACAGGTGGAGTTCCACGCCGGACCGCTGGCCGACGCCGTCCACCCGTGGTTCTTCATCGAGGACGGCGGTCGCCTCTACCCGAAGTACACGCCGGTCCCGGCGGCGCTTTTCGCCGTCTCGATGGGGCTATTCGGCGAGCCGCGCGTGACGCTCGCGGCGGTCGCCGCCGGCAACGCCGCCTTGGTGTACCTGCTCGGAGGCCTTTCGGTCGGCCGCCGCGCCGGCCTCGTCGCGGCCCTCCTCTTTGCCGCCTCACCGATGGCGATCGCGACGAGCGCGGCGTTCCTCCCGTACGCGCCGACGACGTTCTTCAACCTCGTCTTCGCGGTCGCGTACCTTCGGAGCGTTCGGGACGAGTCACTTCGGGCCGCCGGCGTCGCGGGAGTCGCCGTCGGGATCGCCTTCTTCTCGCGCCCGTATACCGCGGTGTTGTTCGCCGCGCCGTTCATCCTGCACGCGCTGTGGCAGGTAGTGTCGGGGCTCAAGCGTTTCGCCGCCGACTCCTCGGCGTCGACGCCGCGCGCGCTCGCTTCCGCCGGCCTCCGCGGACGTCCCGATCCGGTCCGCCGCCACGGACTGACGGCGCTTTTCGGGCTCCTGTTCGTTGGCGTGGCGCTCGCGTACAACGTCCGGATGACCGGTGACCCCTTCGTCTTCCCGTATCAGGCGTTCGCCCCGATGGACGGTCCCGGCTTCGGCGAGCGCCGCATCCTCGGACACTCGGTCGAGTACACGCTCGGGCTGGCGCTGGAGTCGAACTGGTACGCGGTACAGGAGATCGCGACTCGGTGGTTCGCCGCCGGACCGCTGGGGACCGCGCTGGCCGCGCTCGGCTGTGCGGTCGCGGTCCGCGGGTGGCAGAACGGCGGGGACCCGATCGGGGTCGTCTCGGACGCTGGGGAGGAGACGGGCGCTCCCGGCTCGCCCGGGTTCCGGCGGACGGCCGGCCTGCTCCTCGGCGGCGTCGGAGTCGCCGTAGTCGCCGGTAACCTGTTCTTCTGGGGCACGCACAACGCGCTCGCCGACCTCTCGGACCCAACCGACGGGCTCGCGGCGCTTTTCGGTCCGTTCTATCACTTCGATCTCCTCGTACCGCTGTCGATATTCGGCGGAGTCGGCGTCGTCGCCGGGTGGCGGACGCTCCGGTCGGTGCGCGCGCGGCTCGCGAGCCGGGGGAGTCCCTCCGGAGTCACCCGCGTCGCGCTCGCGGTCGCCGTCGCGAGCGCGGTCGTCGTTGCGGGCGTCGCCGCCGTGGACGCGGCCTCGGAGCCGATAGAGCGGAACGCCGCCGTCGACGCGAAACACGAGGCGGCGTACGCCCCGTTCGACGAGGCCGAGTTCGAGGACGGGCTGGTGTTCGTGCCGACGCCGTACGGCGAGTGGCAGAACCACCCGTTCCAGTACCTCCGGAATGGGCCGGGGCTCGACGGCGACGTGGTGTACGCGCTCGATCGGGATCCGGTCGAGGACTTCGCGGTGGTCGACGCCTACCCGGACCGGACGCTGTACCGCTACGGCTACCGCGGCGTCTGGACCGCGGACCCCGACGCCCGCGTCACGCCGAAGCTGGAACCGCTCGACCGGCGGTCGGGTGACCGGATTGACGCCGAGACGACGGTCGGCGTTCCAGACCGCGTTGACCGCGCGCGAGTGCGCGTGGATCCGCGACGGGGGGACGCTGGCGGCCCGGGCCACGTCTCCGACACCGTGACCGACCCCGACGGTTCGCTCACGGTCGACTGGGTGGTGACGCCGGAGGGAGTGCGGCTGTCCGGTGTGGGAGGTGCGACAGCAGACACGGCCGACGGCTCGGCTGAGCCGGTACCCGTCGACCACGAGGGCGACGTGGTCGCCGTGACGGTGACGCTCGTCGATCCCGCGGGCGCGACGTACACCTATCGGCAGGAGGTGACGGTGCGGGTGACGGAGGGCGATGAAGCGGGCGTCGGCGACGAGCGGGTCGAGGCCGTCTGGCCCCCCGAGCGCTCGACCTGCCGGCTCGTCACCGACTGCGGCAACGAGGGAACGTACCTCCCCGAGGAACCTGACGCTCACCCCGAGTGGGTCGTCTTCGAGACGACCGCCGAGGCGAGCGGCTAGCGCGCGGAGCGCTCGGCCGCCACCGTTGTCGAAGTGACGGCTCCCCCCGCCGTCGCTCTCGGGAAAACCCGGCGGCGGCGGCGGTCCACTGTGCCCACAGCGTACGTCCGGACCGCCGCTCGGTGTCCGCGTCCGCGTCGAAGCCCCTTCAGAACCGTCGGAGCTGTTCTTCGAGACAGACGGTGACTATCGACTTCGCGATAGCGGCACCGCCGCCGATCGGGTCGAGCTTCGTCTCGCCGAGGCGCTCGGCGTAGGCGATCGGTCGCTCGCGCACGTCGTAGCCGCGCATCAGCGGGCGGATGAGGAGTTCCGCGGACAGCCCCGTGTTCTCCGTCCAACTGATCTCCTCGACGACCTCCCGGCGGTACGCCCGCATCCCGGTGGTGGTGTCGTGGACGCGCTCGCCCATGAGCAGGCTCGCGACCGCCGCGAACGCGTGGTTGCCGAGGCGGTTGAACGCTGGCATCGCCGTCGCCCCGTGGTAGAGCCGGTCGCCGCTCACCACGTCGGCCCCGTCGTTGATCGCCGCGAGAAACTCCGGGAGCGCTTCCATGGGGTAGGTGTCGTCGCAGTCGGTCGTGACGACCACCGGCCGGTCCGGCGTCAAGATCGCCTCGCGGACCGCGACGCCGTACCCCTGCGGCTCCTGCTCGATGACGCGCGCGCCGTGCTCGCGGGCGATCTCCGGCGTCCGATCGGAGGACCCGTCGACGCAGACGACCTCCGCGCGGCCGTCGGTGACCTCGTCGATGTCGGAGAGGACGGTGGCGATCGCCTCCGCCTCGTTGTACGTCCCCATCACGACGCTCAGGTCGTCGAAGGTGTAGGCGTCGGCCGCGTCGTCGCTGCGGGCGGCGGTCGTGTCGGCGGCCGCACCGTCGCGCCGGTCGGTCGCCTCGTCGTCGCTCGGATCCGCGTCCACGGCGCTCACAGACCCGTTCGTCGCATGCGCTGAGTCGCTCATTACCCGAACCTCACGTCGCACGCACTTGAATTTTTAGGTTTGCCTAAAACAGGCGAGGGCCGGTGTCACGCCCTCCGCAAGCCGCGCGAGTCGTGCAGTCGCCTCACGTCCCCGCGAGCCGCGCGTCGACGTCGTCGGCGACGCGGAGCGCGAGCGCGGCGATGGTGAGCGTCGGGTTCATCGCGCCGCTGGTGGGGAAGACGGAACTTGAGGCGATCCAACAGTTCTCTAGGTCGTGCGTCCGGCAGTCGGCGTCGACGACGCCCCGCTCGGGGTCAGCGCTCATCCGCGTCGTCCCCATCTGGTGGTAGGCGGGGCCGGTCGCGTCGGGGCCGGCGACCCACTCCACGTCCGCGCCGAGTTCCGCTAAGATCTCGACTTGGATCTCGTTCGCGCGCTCAACCGTGTCGAGCGCGCGGTCGTCGACGCTCCACTCGATCTGCGGGACCGGGTTGCCGTGGTCGTCGGTGCGGTCGTCGGCGAGGGTGACCCGGTTGTCGGCGTCGGGGAGCTGCTCGACGAGCCCGCCAATCGCGACGTGGTTGCCGTACCCGTCGCGCAGCCGCTCCAAGAGGGGGTCGCCCCAGTCATCGCCCGATAGCGCCATCTCGACCGGTGAGGGACCGGCGTAGTTGAAAAACTCCAGCTTGAACGGAGCCTGCGTCTCGTCGGCCTCGTCGTAGAACTGGTCGCACGCGCTCGTGTAGAAGCCGACGTGGTTCTGGCGAGTGGGTTCATCGAGCGTGCCGCCCGCGCCCGCAAAGAGGTGGTCCATGAAGCACTCGCCCACGCGACCGCTCCCGTTCGCGAGCCCGTCGGGGTAGCGGTCAGAGGCGGAAAGGAGGAGGAGTCGCGGCGTCTCCACGCCGCCGGCGGCGACGACGAAGGCCTCCGCTTCCTGTCTGTGCTCGTTGCCCTCCGGCGTCGCGTAGACGGCGGCGGTCACCCGATCCTCGTCGTCGTGTTCGAGCCGCCCGACGCTCGCGCGGTCGATCACGGTCGCGCCCTGGGCTTCCGCACGCTCGACGTGGACCGTCGCGTCGTACTTCGCACCGCTCGGACAGACGGGCTGGCAGGTGCCGTAGCCGACGCAGGGGGACCGGTCGTCGTACGGCTCGGAGTTGCGCGCGTTCGGCACCGAGTGCATGTCGATCCCCAGCGCCTCGCAGGCCTCGGCGAAAAGCGAGTCGCTGTAGGAGGGTTCAAACGGCGGCATCGGGTGCGGTTCCTCGCGGGGCGGCGCGTAGGGGTTGTCCGACGCGCCGGCGACGCCGAGTTCGCGCTCGGCCGCCGCGTAGTAGGGCCGCAAGTCGGCGTACGCTATCGGCCAGTCGGTGCCGACTCCCCGAGCCGTTTCGGAGGCGAAGTCGTCCTCGTGGAGGCGCATCACCATCCCCTGCCAGTGGAGCGTCGACCCGCCGATCCCCTTCACGCGGGCGTGGTTCAGCGGATACGCCCGCTCCCCCGCGTTCTCGTGAGCGTCGCGAGCGCCGCCGACGTCCCACACGTCCGGGCGGTCGTAGAACGGGCGGACGGCGCGCTCCTGTCTCGCGAGCCGATCCGCGGGGTCAAACCGCGGTCCCGCGTCGAGCACCACGACCTCGTGATCGCCGGCGAGCCGGTCGGCGACGAGCGCTCCCGCCGGCCCTGCACCGACGATACAGACGTCCGCGGTCGGGACGGGGGTGCGGTCGACTGCCTCGGCGTCGGCGGGCTCGTCTCCGAGGCTCTCCGCGCCGCTCACGGCGGCCCCCGGGTGTAGCTTTCGGCACCGCCCGCGTACCCCTGCGGGTTCTCGATGCCGACCAGTCCCCCGCCCGTCGGCGAGGCGTACAGCGCCACGAGCAGTTCGTTGACGACGTAGTACCGGACGCGCTCGGCCGTCGTTCCGTGCGGGTCTTCTTCGGCCGTGTCCACGCCGAGTTCCCGCAGCACCGACTCGCGGTCCGACGCGGAGAGGCCCGTCAGTGGGGCGTCGTACCACGACCGCGCCACCGACTCGACGTCGGCGACCGCCGCTCGGATCCCCGCGTCGTGTGCCGACCCGTCGAGGCGACCGTCGAGGAAGCCGTCGACGAACGCGTCGACGCCCGACACGGCCTCGGGGTAGACGACCGTCGCCACCGCGCGCATCGTCTCGCGGACCGCCTCGTCGTCGGGAAGCCCCTCGCCGGTCGCCGACTCGCCGTCCACGCTGCCGTCGCCCGACGCGTCGCCGTCACCGTTGGCCCCCGCTCGCCGGACGCCGAGCGCGACGCCGCCCGTCGCGCCGAGCGCGGCCAGCGCGGCCGCCGCGTCGCGTCGCGTCAGTTCCATGAAATTCTTTAGGTTGCCCTAAACTAATATATCCGTCGGAGCGCGCTCGCGACGGGAATCGGAACTGCTAACGGCGGGCGCGCTCTCGCTCGAAGCGAGCGATTCGTTCCCGGACAATGAGCTTGAGACACCGGATCCGCGACGTGTTGACCGACGGCGAGGGGCAGTTGCCCCTCGGGCTGACGCTGGTCTGTGCGGCGATCGCGGCGACGCTCGTCTTCCCGCTGGCGTGGCTCGTCATCGAGGCGACGACCGTCGAGCGCGACCGCGCGCTGGATCTCCTCTTTAGCCCCAACACCGCGGACATCCTCCTCAACAGCCTGCTGTTGATGGGCGGCGTCACGGCCTTCTCGATCGTGCTCGGTGTGCCGCTCGCGTACCTCACCGTCCGGACGGACCTGCCGTTTCGTCGGTTCTGGTCCGTCGCGGCCGCCCTCCCGCTCGTCGTGCCGAGCTACGTCGGCGCCTTCTCGTTCGTCTCCGCGTTCGGGCGACGCGGCGAGTTCCACGACGTGCTCGCGCCGCTCGGCGTCGAGCGGGTTCCCGAGATACACGGACTCTCCGGCTCCATCCTCGTCATCACTCTGTACACGTATCCGTACGTTTACCTAACGACCCGCGCCGCGCTGCTGTCGTTCGACACGACCCTCTTGGAGGCGGCTCGGACGCTGAACCACGGCCGACTCGCGGCGTTCCGGCGGGTGACGCTTCCGACGATCCGCCCCGCGGTCGCGGCGGGCTCCCTGCTCGCGGCGCTGTACGCCGTCTCAGACTTCGGGACGCCGTCTATCATGCGGCTCCCGGTGTTCACCCAGCAGATCTACGCCGAGTACAGAGCCTTCGGCAGCGACTACGCCGCGCTGCTCTCCATGCAGCTCCTCGTTGTCGTGCTCGTCGTGCTCGCGCTCGAGTGGGCGGTCCGGTCCGAGCGGGCGGGCGGCGGCGACGACGCGGGCCAGACGACGAACCGGGTGTCGCTCGGGCGGCTGCGCTGGCCGGCGACGCTTCTTCCGGCCGCCGTGTCCGGCCTCGCGCTGCTCGTGCCGCTGTGGATCCTCGGGCTCTGGCTGATCCGCTCGGAGACCGGCCGCCGACCGTCGATGGCGTTCGAGCCGGTGCAGGTGCTGAACTCGGTGTCGATCTCCGCGGCCGCCGCCGTCGTCGCCGCGATGGTCGCGATCCCGATCGCGTACTTCGCCGCGAACCACGACTCGCCGCTCGCGGCGGTCTTCGAGCGGGCGACGTACGTCGGGTTCGCGGTCCCCGGAATCGTGTTGGCGCTCGCGCTCGTCTACTTCGGGTCGGGATACCTGCCGTGGATCTACCAGACGCTCCCGCTCCTAGTGTTCGCGTACGTCGTCCGCTTCCTGCCGCAGGCGGTCGGGTCGAGCCGGACCGCGATCCTGCAGGTCGACCAGCAGCTCGTCGAGGCCGGACGCACTCTCGGTGAGTCCCCCGGTGGGGCGTTCAAGCGCGTGACGCTCCCGCTCACGCGCTCGGGGATAGTCGCCGGTGCCGCGCTCGTGTTCCTCACGACGATGAAGGAACTGCCCGTCACCCTCGTGCTTCGCCCCTCCGAGTTCGAGACGATCGTGACGCAGATCTGGCGCGCACAGGAGACCGCGCTGTACCAGTACGCCGTCGTCCCCACGCTCATCCTGCTCGTCATCTCCGGCCTCTCGATGGTCGTCATCCTCACGCAGGAGGGCGGCAAAGAGGGACTCTGAGGGGACTACAAGAGTGGTCATTCGCTGTGGCGCGCCGGTGAGCGCCCGGAGGGGACGAACCCGGCCGCGAGGGAGCCCGCGACGGCGTTTTGAACGCCGTCGCGGCGAGGGTGGGGAGGCGTGAGGTGCTGTGCGGAGTTGACAGTCGTCGTCGGTTCGGAGACGACGAGACCCACGGGTCTGGCGTAGTGAAGCCGGTCGCTGCGCCAGCAGTAGCGTATCGACGACCTCTCAGGACCGCACCCCGGTCCGATTCCATACGTACTTATCCGACACCGCCGCACGGAGGCGTATGGATCTGACCGACTCGCACGTTCTCGTCACGGGCGGTGCGGGGCTCGTCGGGAGCCACCTCGCCGCAAGCCTGCTCGACCGCGGCGCGACCGTCCGCGTCGCCGACGACCTCTCGAAGGGGACCAGAGACCGGGTTCCCGACGGAGCCGACTTCGTCGAGGCGGACATGACCGACGCCGACGACGTCGCCGAAGCGGTCACCGCGGACCTCGACGTCGTCTTCCACTTCGCCGCGTACACCGACACGAACTACGACGACGACCGCGTCCTCTTCGAAGAGAACGCCGAGATGACCTACAACGTCGTAGAGCGGATGCGCGAAGTCGGCGTCGATCGGCTGGCGTTCACTTCCTCGTCGACCGTCTACGGCGAGGCCCCGCGACCGACGCCCGAAGACTACGGTCCGCTCGAACCGATCTCGATTTACGGCTCCTCGAAGCTCGCCGACGAGGCGCTCATCTCCACGCACGCGCACTCGTACGGGATCCAGTCGTGGGTGTTCCGCTTCGCGAACATCGTCGGCCCGCGCCAGCGCGGCAACGTGGTCCCGGACTTCATCGAGAAGCTCGACGCCGATCCGACGGAATTGGAGATCCTCGGGGACGGCCGACAAGAGAAGTCGTACATGCACGTCACCGATTGCGTCGACGCCATGGAGTTCGTCGTCGAGCACGCCACCGACGACCTCAACATCTACAATCTCGGGACGCGGACGACGACCTCCGTCACGGACATCGCCGACATCGTCAGCGACGAACTCGGCGTCGACCCCGAGTACAGCTACACCGGCGGCGACCGCGGCTGGACCGGCGACGTGCCGAAGATGCGCCTCTCGATCGAGAAGCTGGCCGCACTCGGCTGGGAGCCGTCCGTCGAGAGCGACGCCGCCGTCCGTCGGAGCGCGCGGGAGCTGATAGACGAGATCGTCGCGTAAGAAGACGCAGGCGGGGTCGGATCGCCGGTCGTCCAGACGTCCCCCGTCGGTCGTCTAGACGGGTCGGATCGACGGCCGTCTCGGCCGCTATCTGCTCACTCGAAGCGAACGCCGAGGTCGTGGAGCCCGTCGTTGTTGGACGCGACGTTGATCAGGAGCGGCGTGAGCCCCTCGATCTCGGGGGCGTTGGCGATTCCGCCGGCATCGAGCGCGCGCAGTCCCTCGATTCCCTCGGCGACGTCGACCACCGTCGCCTTCGCGTCGTCGTCGTCGCCGATCACGAGCGTGTCGATCCCGAGGTCGGCGTCGAGGTTCGCGAGCCGCCCGGCCGCGAGGTTGTGGAACGCGCCGACGACGGCGACGCCGTCGGGCGCGGCGTTGGCGACGATCTTCGTCACCGAGCCGGCACCCGGCTTGTGGTAGTGGAACCCCTCGTCGTCGCGTTTCATGCCGGTCGCCGGGGAGACGAGTACGTCCCCGGGATCGAGGGCGTCCGCGATCGCCTCGACGGTGTCGCCGACGTGATACGGCGGCACCGCGAGGACGATAATGCGCGCATCGGCTGCGGCGACCGCGTTCTCGGCCCCCGCGACCGCGGCGTCGATCCCGCGGCTGTCGAGTTCGGTTGTGTACTCCTCGGCTTTCGTCTCTGCTCGCTCCGCTTCGCGCGAGCCGACTGTGACCTCGTGAGCCGTGTCGGCCGCGAGCCGGAGCGCGATCCCCTGCCCGATGTCACCGGTGCCACCGAGTATCGCGATGTGCATAGCGAACGTGAGGTCGCTCCGTTCTTAGGGGTTCCGTGACCGGCCGTCCTCGCCACGGTCGAACACGAGCGTGGCGAAGAGTGCCGCGAGCGACTCAGGCGGCCGCGTCGATCGCCGACTCCAGCGACGCTCGGTCCTGTGCGCCGACGAGGCGCTCGACCGGTTCGCCGTTCGCAAAGACGAGGAGCGTCGGAATGCTGCGTGCCCCCACCTGTTGGGCGATCTCCGGGTTCGCGTCCACGTCGACTTTCGCCACCGCGGCGTCGCTCTCGCGCGCGAGCGCCTCGATCGTCGGCTCCATCATCTGACACGGCCCGCACCAGTCCGCATAACAGTCGACGAGCACCACGTCGTACTCGTCTACCGTGCGCTGAAGCGCCGCCGGCCCGTCGATGTCGATCGGGTGGTTCGGCGTCTCTGCCCCGGTTCCCTCGTCGGCGTCGTCTTCCGATTCGCGCTCGCGAAGCTCCCGAAGCTTCCGTTCGCGGATGCGCTCTCGTTCGCTCAGCTCGCTCTCACCGCTCGCCGCGTCTGCACTGTCGCTCATGCGAGAGTATTGGGTAGTGTAGACAATATACCTTCCGGAGGCGAAGCAACCGGTCACGGTGACCCGAGATCTAGCCCCGCAGCGGAGAGGTCGACGTGGTCAGCGACGAGATCAGCGGCGCGGTCGTACGGGCTCGGCGCGTCGGCGGCGTTGGGACCGGCCGGACGCGACCGTCCCGCCGCGTCGAAGACCGCCTCGACGAACGCGTCCCGGACGTTCGCGTTCTCGAAGAGACCGTGGAGGTACGTGCCGAGAACGCGGTCCGTCGCCGCGCTCTCCGGGCCGAACGGCCGCGCGACTGCCCTCGTCGGCGACGACCGACCCATGTGGATCTCGTAGCCGGTCGCGGTCCCGGTCGCGCCCGCTATCGGACCCGCCTCCTGCGCGTCGACATCTCGAGTCACCCGCTCGACGCGCTTGTCGGTGGAAAAGCGCGTCTCGATCGGGAGGACGCCGACGCCGTCGACCGCTGTGACCGCTCCGGTCCCCTCGATCTCCGCGTTCGTCAGCCGCTCTCCGAGCATCTGGTACCCGCCACAGAGGCCGACGATCGGCCCCGAAAACGCCCGGATCGACTCGTCGAGGCCCGCGTCGCGGAGCGCGAGCAGGTCGTCGACGGTGTTTTTCGATCCCGGGATCACGACCGCGTCGGCGTCGGTCGGAGTCGCCGCAGCGTCGACCGGGACGTAGGCCACCCGGACACCCGGCTCGCGTGCCAACGGCTCCAGATCGGTGAAGTTCGAGATGTGGGGGAGCCGCGGGACGGCGATCCGGACCGCCTCGGCATCGGGAACGCCGTCGTCGTCTCCCCGCGTGGCACCGGCGATGCCGTCACCGCTTCCGGTATCCGCCTCGTCCGGCAGCGAGAGGCTGTCCTCGGCGGGAAGGCCGGGATCGTCGTGGGGAACGACGCCGATGACCGGGACGCCCGTGCGCGATTCGATCTCGGCGATGCCGGGCTCCAGCAGGGCGGGGTCGCCGCGGAACTTCGTTATCACCGCGCCGGCGACGCGCTCGCGGACGTCCTCGGGCAGCAGTTCGAGCGTGCCGTAGAGGCTCGCGAACGCGCCGCCGCGCTCGATGTCGACCGCGATCAGGACGTCGGCGTCGGCGAACCGCGCGCACTCGACGTTCGCGAGGTCGCGGTCGTGGAGGTTGATCTCGGCGATGCTGCCCGCGCCCTCCGCGACGATCACGTCGTGGTCGGCGGCCAGCCGACGGTGCGCGTCGACCGCCGCCGCCCGCGCGCGTTCCCAGTGGTCGTCGTAGTACGCGCCGGCGTCGACGGTCGCGACCGCCTCGCCGTCGATCACGATCTGGCTCTCGCCGTCGCCGCGGGGCTTGAGTAAGACGGGATTCATGTCGGTGGTCGCCGGGACTCGTGCGGCGCGCGCCTGCACGTACTGGGAGACGCCTATCTCGCCCCACTCGCCGTCTGGCGCGAGCGCGACGCGAGCGTTGTTGCTCATGTTCTGCGCTTTGAACGGGGCGACAGAGACGCCCCGGCGCGCGAGGAGCCGACAGAGTCCGGCCGCGAGCGTGCTCTTGCCGGCGTGGCTCGCCGTGCCGGCGACGAGGACGGTTCGGGCGTCGGGGTCGCGGTCGGACATCAGGGGGTCACCGTCAGTCAGAACTCCGTCCCTCGCCGCGCGCGCTGTCCCTCGTCGAACGGGTGTGCGACCTTCCGGACGTTCGTGATCAGGTCGGCGACGCCGTCGAGGTACGTCGGCTCGGCGTGACTGCCGGTCACGACGAGTTCGAGCCCGTCGGGCTTCGACTCGACGAGGTCGACGACCGCGTCCGGGTCGACGAGGTCGCGGTCGGCCGCGTACAGGATCTCGTCGAGAATCAGCATGTGGACGCCCGCGTCGGGGTCGCCGTCGAGCGGGAACGGGGTCGAGAGGTCGGCCTCGCGCGAGCCGGAGACGATCGCCTCGGCGCGCTCGAAGGCGGCCAGCGCTTTCGCCTCGTGGTCATCGTCCGCGGAGCCGTCGAGCAGTCCGTGCCAGCCGTAGTGGCCCGTGTTCTCGTAAGAGAAGCCCGGGATCGCGGCGATGGCGTTGTACTCGCCGCGGACGGCGTCGACGCTGTCGGCCCCGCCTTTCATGAACTGGACCATGTGGACGCGGTAGCCGTGGCCGGCGGCCCGGAACCCCATCCCCATCGCCGCCGTCGTCTTCCCCTTCCCGTCGCCCCACCACGCCTGTACGAGTCCGAACTCCTCGGGCGCGGCCGGCGAGATCGGTTCCGGCTCCGGAGCCGCGCCGCCCCCGGGCGTCCGGGCGCGCCGGCCGCCGCCGGCGGTCCCGCTCGCGTCCTCGTCCATCGATCGGTCGTCCGTCGATCGGTCGTCCGTCGATCGGTCGTCCGTCGATCGGTCGTCCGTCGATCGGTCGTCCGTCGATCCCTCTCCGTCGGTACCGTCGTCGTGTGTCTCAGTCGTCATAGGTGGAAAACCTCCGCTCGGCCGTCGGCGACGACGCCGTGTTCGGCGTCGGCCGGCGGGCCGGGAAACTCGTCGTCCGGATACCGCGACCGCAGGCTCGCGCAAACCGCCTCGCGGACGCAGACGCGGGCCGCCGAACCGACCGGCGTCGCGCTGCCCGAGAACGCCGCCGGCTCCCCGTCCGGGTCGTCAGCGACGACCACGGCGTCGCTCGTCGTTCCCGGCACGCCGGCCGTCGAAAGCAGCGTCGCCGCCTTCGCCTCGGCCGCGACCGCGACGAGGTTGGCCGCGGCTCCGGGCGCGAGGCGTCGCGTCGTCCCGAGGATCAGGTTGACCGTGCCGGGACCGTGCGGGGACGGCTCGGTCGAGGTCGCGTGAGCGGTCGAAGGGGTCGCTTCGCCCCCGGGATTCAGCGGCAGCGTCGCGGGGTTCGAGAGCCCGGCGGTCGCGTACGCGACGACCGGACTGCGCCGCGCGCCGCGCGCGTGCTCCATCGCCACACCGGTGAACAGCGTCGGCGGGGCGGGGCGGTCGGCAGTCGGTCCGTCGTCGCGGTCGGCGTTGCGATCGGTGTTGCGGTCTGCGTCGCGATCCGCGTCGCGGTCGACACCGATCGCCTCTCCACCGAACCCGGCGCTCGCCAACCGTTCGTCGCGGTACGCCGCGAGGTCGGTCCGGTCGAACCCCTCGGGCACCGAGACGTTGTAGGCGGCGTCGCCGCGCGAGCGCCCACCGGCCCAGCCGGTCGAGAGCCAGCGTGTCCCCGACCGACGCAGTCGGAGGACGCCCTCGCTGACGGTCGCGTCAAACACCGTCGTCCACCTCCCGAGACGGGGTGTCGCCCCAGTCGACGGCGTCGGCGTCGCGATCATCGTCGTAGTCGGCGTCGACCCCGAGCGCCGCGAGCAGTCGGTCGTTCTCTCCCGGGCGACGGACCGCGACGCGGACGTGGGAGTCGAGCCCGCGGAAGGTGGTCGCGTCGCGGACCGCGACCCCGCGCTCTCGGGCGGCCGCGACGACCGCGTCGACGGACCGACCGCAACCGCCGACGTCGACGAGCAGGAACGGGGCGTTCGAGGGCGCGACCGCGTAGCGCGTTCGGAGGGCGTTGCGAAGCCGCTCACGCTCAGTCCGCACGCGCTCGCGGGTCTCTCGGACGAACTCGGTTCGTCGCATGCAGTGCGCGCCGGTCGCGAGCGCCGGAGCGCTCAGGTTCCACGCGCGCCGCGCGCCGCGCAGCGCCGCGCCGAGGTCGCCGGTCGCGACGGCGAACCCCGCTCTGATCCCGGGGAGCCCGAACAGCTTCGTGAGCGAGCGGGCGACGATCACGCCGTCGGTCCCCGCGAGCGAAGGGCGGTCGGTGAATCCCCGAAACGCCTCGTCGACGAGAAGCGGGGTGTCGGCCGCCCGACAGCGGGCCGCGAACCGCTCCAGCGCGGCGGGGTCGTAGTCCGCCCCAGTCGGGTTGTTCGGCGCGCAGACGACGGCGAGCGCGTGGTCCGCGGGGTCGGCCTCCAAGACAGCATCCGCCGAGACGAAGGCGGGGTCACCGCCCTGCAGCCGGATCTCGCGTGCATACTCGCCGAAGCTCGGCGCGGGCACGAGGGCGGTGTCGCCATCTCCGACCGCGAGCGACATGGCGAGCCGGATCGCCGCGAGCCCGCCGGGGGTCGGCACCACCGCGTTCGGGTCGCAGTCGACGTACCCGGCCGCCGTCCGCCGGAACGCCTCGGGTGGCTCCTGTGGATAGCTCCGCGCCGCGTCGAACACCTCGCGGTAGACGGCCTCGACGCCGTCGGGAACCAGCGGGTTCGTGTTCGCCGAGAAGTCGATCAGGTCGGGGTCGTCGCTGCTCCCGTGAGGCGCGCGGTCGAGGTCGGCGGCTCGGTCGAAGTGCATGGCGTGGATGGTGAGTCAGTCGGTGGAAACGGCGTGTCAGCGAGTCGTCGGCTCCTCCGCGAGGAGCGCCTCTGCGATCCGCACGTCCGACGGGTAGTTGACGTTGACGGCGAGTCGACGGTCGTCGGTGAGATAGATCTCGTCGTCGAGGGACTCGTCGCCCGGCGCGTCCGCGCTGTCGTCGGGCGCGACGTCGGTCTCGCTCGCGTCGGGCGCGTCCGCACCGTCGCCAGCCACGCCGCGAACGCCGCCGACGACGTTGATCCCCGCCGGGATAACGGCGCGTCCCTCGACCTCGAACGGGCCGTCCGCGCTGACCCCGAGGTCGCGCTTTCGAGCCGCGGGCACGCAGACCGTAAGCGAGGGCGATGCGGCCGATTCGGCGGCGTCGAGAACGTGGTCGACCGCCTCGCCGTCGAGGAGCGGAAGGTCCGCGGCGACGGTGAGAACTGGGGGATCGGCGGCCGTCTCGGCGTCGGCGGCCGTCTCGGCGTCGGCGGCGTCGCCCACGCCAAGCGCGTACCGGAGGTCGGAGACGTACCCGTCGCCCGGAGCGTCGACGATCCGGAGGTCGGTATCCGAGTCTCCGCGCGCCGCGGTGCGCTCCGCGAGGTGCGACCGCGTCGCGGTCGCGTGCGGCGAGACGACGGCGTGTACCCGCTCGATCCGGCTCTCGGCCAGCGCCGCGAGCGCGCGGCCGACCATCGGCCGCCCCGCGACCGTGACAAGCGGCTTCTCCGCGTCGCCGCCGAGACGCGTCCCGCGGCCGCCACACATCAGAAGCGCGTCCACGCGATCACCCCCGCGTGTAACGCGGCGACACGCGCCAGCTCGGTCGTCGCGCCCAGCACGTCGCCGGAGATCCCGCCGAGCCGCCGCGCGCTCCACCGGCGGAACGCGGCGGCGGTCGCGAACGCGGCGGCGAACGCGGCAGCCGCGAGCACCGGGGCAGCGGATCCGATGGCCGGCCGCGCGAGAAGCGCCGCGGGCGTCGCGACGAGGAGGACGGCGAGCGCGTCCGAAGAAGTGGCCCCGTCGGCGAGCGCCGAGCCGAGCCCCTCGTGGGCGGCGTCGCCGACGCAGACGAGCGTCGCCGTCGCGGCCTTCGCGCCCACCTCGGCGACGACGACGATCGCGACCGCGGCGGCCGGGGCGGCCGAGGGGGCGGGCGACGATCCGGCGACCGGAGCCGGGGGAGACGCCCCGGCGATCCGGGCCAGAGACAGTCCCGCGGTCGCGAGCGCGAGGACGACGAGCGCGAGCGCGACGGTGCCGCCGACGCCGAGCGCGGCGTCGTTCAACACCTCACGGCGCGCGTCGGCGTCGCCGTGGACGACCGCGGCGTCGCCGAGGTCCGCGACCCCGTCGAGGTGTGTTATCCCCGTCAGCGCGTAGATACCGGCGACGAACCCGAGCGCCGCCGTCGGCGCGGGCACGGGAGCGAGGAGCGGCAGGGCGACGAGCGGGCCGACGAGGTAGCCGGCGGCCGGGAGGCTCCACGGCGACCGGGCGAACGACTCCCACGCGGCGGCGTCGCTGCCGACCGGGATCCGGGTGAGGAAGCCGAGCGCGCCTCGGAGCGCGGCGGCGGCGTCTCGCAGGGCGGCGAGAGCGCCGGTCAGAGCCACGCCGTCACCCCCGCGAGCGCGAGCAGCCACCCGGCCGTCGCCGCGACCGCGACGCCGCCGGCCGCGCCGACGAGCCGCACCGCGCGCTCGCCGTCGGCCGCGGTCGGTGGGTCGACGGCGGGATTCAGCGCGTAGTTCCCGGGCTTTTCGAGCCGCACGTCGAGGGCGGCCGCGCCGACCGCCATCGGCCACCCCGAGTTCGGCGAGGCAGGCTCTCGCGCCCACGACCGGGCGCGTCTGAGCACGTCGCGGAGAGGGGTGCCGCCGACCGCGAGCGCGGCGACCGCGAGACACCCGGCGCTCGCGCGGGCGGGGAGGTACATGGCGAGATCGTCGAGCCGCGCGCTCGCCCAGCCGATCGGCTTCGTCCGGTAGCCGAGCATGGAGTCGAGCGTGTTCACTCCCTTGATCCAGACCGCGGCGGCGACCCCGAGCGGAAGGACCAGCGAGGTCGGGAGCGCGAGCGACGCCGAGGATGCAAGCGAGGTCGAGGATGCAAGCGAGGTCGAGGATGCAAGCGAGGTCGAAGGGACGGTGCCGACCGGCGCGGCAAGCGCGTCGAGAACCGCGCCGAGGGTGGTCCCGACCGCGAACCACCACAGGGGCGCGACAAACCCGTCGGCGAGGTTCTCCGTCGCGCTCTCGACGGCCGCGCTCCGGATCTGGGCGGGCGAGAGCGCTGCCAAGTCCCGGCCGACGAGCGCGCGGACCGACTCGCGGGCGGCCGCCGGGTCCGTCTCGGTCGCGGCGACCACGTCCGCCGTGACGTCGAGCAGCATCCGGAGGCTCGCGCTCGCAGAGAGGATACCGGCCGCGACGACGATAGCGAGGACCGAACTCCCGGCCGTCCGCGGGCCGAACTCCGCCGCGACCGCGACGAGACCGCCGAGCGCGACCGCGGCTGCGAGCGGGAACGCGACCGCGACCGCGACGCCGACGAGGCGAGGCCGACCCCACTCGCGGTCGACTCGGCCGACGAGCGAGCCGAACCACGCAACAGGGTGGAGACGGGTCGGAGGCTCGCCGACCGCGAGGTCGGCCGCGACGGCGAGCCCGAGCGCGGCGATCGCGGAGGCGACTCCGGAGCGAACCGGAGCGAGCGGGAGAGCGGAAGGGGGCGAGGCGAGCGCGGGGCCGGACGAGGCGAGCGCGAGACCGAGCGCGGAGACGGCGGACATCGTCACAGTCCGTCGAGGAACGCGTCGAACGCTCCGCCCTCGGGGTGGAGGTGACAGTACGTTCCGAGCGTTCGATGTTCGATCAGCCCGTCGCGGTCGCCGTCGACGCCGGTTCCGCGCTCGACCTCGAAGGCGAACCGCGCATCGGCGGCGACCTCGGCCGACGAGTAGTGGAACTCGTGGCCGCGGCGCGTCTCGCCCGACGCGGCGGTCGGCGCGTCCCGGGTCGCGCGCAGTTCGACGTGGTCGAGCGCCTGATACCGCTCGCGCATCGTCACGTCAGCCGGGAGCGCGCCCGCCATCTGGTGTGCGTCGCCGTCGACGGTGGTCAGCGACTCGGCGAGCGCCATCAGCCCGCCGCACTCGCCGAGGACAGGCGTCCCGTCCGCGGCCGCGTCGGCGACGTCCGAGAGCGCCGGCCCCTCGGCCAGCGCCGCGGCGTGATTCTCGGGGTAGCCGCCGGGGAGGTAGACGCCCTCGCAGGGGGGAAGCGGGTCGCCGGCGGTGGGTTCGAAGGGGACGACGGTCGCGTGCTCGCGCATCCGTTCGACGGTGGCCGGGTAGACGAACCGGAAGGCCTCATCGCGGGCGAGCGCGACGCGCGGACGGTCGCCGGCGGCCGTCGGTGGCTCCTCAAGGGTGGCGTCCGCGTCGCCCGAATCGGCCGGCACCGTCGGCTCCCGAGCGACGTCGACGAGCCGCTCGGTTCGAATCTCCGCGGCGGCCGCGTCGAGCGCGTCCTCGGAGAGCGGCGACTCCTCGCCCATGTGGAGCCCGAGGTGCCGCTCCGGGATCTCCAGGTCGTCGCGGGGGGGGATCCGACCGAAGTACGTCAGCTCGTCGGGGAGCGCCTCACGAATCCCCCGGGCGTGCCGGCCGCCGTGGGCGCGCTGGGCGATCACGCCGACGACGTCGACGTCGCGGCCGGCGCGCTCCGCGTACGTCCGAAAGCCGAGCGCGGTCGCGGCGACGCTCTCCATGCCGGCGCTCGCGTCGACGACGAGCACCACCGGGAGGTCGAGCGCCTCGGCGACGGCGGCCGTGCTCGATTTGTCGCCGTCGTACAGTCCCATGACGCCCTCGACGACGCAGATGTCTCCCTCGCCGCGGGCGTAGTTCCGACGGAGGCCCGCCTCCCCCTGCAGCCACAGGTCGAGCGTGCGCGAGGGCCGGCCCGCCACCTGCGCGTGGTGGCTCGGATCGATGAAGTCCGGGCCCGCCTTCGCCGGCTGGACCGCGTGGCCGGCGGCGGAGAGCGCGCGGATCGCCGCGAGCGCGGCGACGGTCTTGCCCACCCCCGAACTGACGCCGCCGAGGACGACGCCCCTCATCGCGTGCCCCCGGCCGCGTCCGCCGCTTCTCGCTCGGCCAGCAGCCGGTCGGTGATCGCCGCGACGCGGTCTCGCACGGCCGCAGTCGAGACGCCCGCGCGGTCGGCGAGCGCCAACGCGCCGCCCATGCCGACGCCCTCCTTCGCCTCGCCGCGGGCGTACGCCGCCATCGCGGGGTGGTCGCTCGACCCGAACTCGGGGTCCGTCGCGGTGAGCGACAACTCGAGGTCGGCGGCGAGTCCCGCCACGTCGGCGGTCGGATCGTCAGCGACGAACGACGTCGTCGCGAGCGGGAGCCGCCGGTCGACGCCAGCGTGCCGCGCCAGCGCCGCGACGGCGGCGAGCTGGGTGCCGCCCGCGAGCGTCACGTCTCGCCCGGCGTCGAGCGCGCCGACCACGAGCCCCGCGGCGGCGGCGAGCACCGGGTCACCCATTAGCCGCACCGCGTCGAGGGGGTCGCCCGCGGCGTCGCCGGACGAGAGGTCGCTCGCGGCGAGCCCCGCCTCGACGGCTGCGCGCTTCCGTTCGAGGGGGTTGGCCGCGAGCGACGAGGAGACGACGGGGCGCTCGCCGAGCGCGGTCAACACGCCGAGCGCGGTGGTCGTGCCGCCCGGGATCGTCTCGGCGACGAGGAGCTCGTCGGTCGCCCCCGCGCCGTCCCCGCCGGTAGCGACCTCGGGGGCCAGCTCGCGTGCGTTCTCGAAGACAGCGGCGGCGTCCGGAACCGGCTCGCGATCGCGCACGTCGCCGCCGGGGACGGCTCCGACGCCGCGGACCGGCGCGTCGGTCGGAACTTCGAGGCCGGCGTCGACGCCGACGACGTCGAATCCGACTCGCTCTCTCACCGCCCGCGTGACGACCGCGGGCGTCGGACACCCCGACGGGCTGACCGGGACGGGGGAGTCGGGCGCGGGACGACCGTCGGCGACGATCTCGAGGTCGGCGCTCGGCGTGTGCGTCCGCAGCTCCGGATCGGCACCCGCGGCGCTTATTCCGTCGATCGCGGCCGTCTCCGTCGTCCCGGCGACGACGACGAGAGTCACGCCGGACACGCCGCACCTCCGAGTCCGCTGCCGCGCCGGCAACGCCCGCGTCCGGCGTCCACGGCCGTCGCCCGCGGTGGGGTCGAGTACATCTACTAGCGACTGATTAGCACAAGCGAACTTTAATCGATCGGGTCACGGACTCGGCGGTCGCGTCGTCGGGACCACCGCGATTCGGCTCGTCGCGCGTTCGGACGACGAGCACCGATCCGAGGATATACCGTCTGAACGTGTGTTTTTATGCGAAAACACCAACACCGGCGAGACGGTTCGGCCGGCGAGACGATATCCGACTAGCCCAACGATCGGGATCGTCTCGGAGGAGGAAGTACCCAACCAGTACACCTAACCGGGAAAGCGTATTCGACGTAGACGTGTCGAGCAGCCTACTGCCGGTTATCGCGACGATACTGGTCTCGGGGCTCGCGGTGCAACTGCTCGCGCACCGCCTGCGGGTTCCGAGTGTCATCTTCTATCTCGCCATCGGCGTGGTGTTGGGACCGGAGGTACTGGGGATCGTGACGCTCGAAACGTTCGGGAGCGGCTTGGAGATCATCGTCGGGCTCAGCGTCGCGGTCATCGTCTTCGAGGGCGCGTTCGCCCTCGAACTCGACCGGATCCGCCGCGCGTCGACGGTGTCGCTCCGGCTCGTGACGGTCAGCGCCCTCGTGATGTTCATCGGGACGGCGGTCGCGGTCCGGACCTTCGAGGGGGCGAGCTGGGAGATCGCACTGCTCATCGGCGCGTTGCTCGTGGCGACCGGGCCGACAGTCATCACGCCGATCCTCGACGTCGTCCGCGTCAGAGACCACGTCGCGACGGCGCTCGAAACGGAGGGAATAATCAACGACGTGACAGCCGCGATCGTCGCAGTGGTGATCTTCGAGACGCTGCTTCTCGACGACCTCGGAATCCAAGCGACGATCGGCGCGTTCCTCCAGCGGTTCGGCGTCGGCGTGGCGGCGGGCGTGCTGGCGACGGCGAGCATCTACCTGCTTTTGGAAAGCGATCTCGTTCCCGAACGGGACGTGCAGGCCTCGCAGTTCCTCGTGTTGGCGGCGGCGGTCGGCTCCTTCGCGGCCGCGGAAGTCGTCGCCGCCGAGGCCGGGATCGCGGCCGCGGCGACGAGCGGGATGCTGCTCGGGAACCTCGATATCGACAACCGCGAGGAGATAGAGCGGTTCGCACAGAACACGACGCTCATCGTGCTGTCGTTCGTCTTCATCTCGCTGGCCGCGCTTATCGACGTGGCCGCGATCCGCAGCCTCGGCCTCGGCGCGGTCGCGCTCGTGGCCGTCATCATGCTCGTTCTCCGTCCGCTGGGCGCGTTCATCGCGACCGCCGGCGTCGAGCGGTTCACGCGGGCCGAGCGGCTGTTCATCGCGAGCGTCGGGCCTCGGGGAATCATCCCGGCGAGCGTGGCCACACTGTTCGCGATCGAGTTGGAGTTGGCGGGGAACCTCGCGGCGGGACAGCTGCTCGTCGGGACGGTGTTCGCCGTCATCTTCGCGACGGTCGCGATCGAGGCCGGGCTCGCGCGACAGATCGGCGACACTCTCGGAGTGACACCAATGCGCACCATAATCGTCGGCGGCGGTCGGGTCGGCCGGGCGCTCGCCACACGACTGGAGAATCGCGGCGAGTACGTCGTCATCGTCGAACGCGACGGTGACGAACTCAAACGAACGCGGGCGGACGGGTTCACCGTGTACGAGGGCGACGGCAGCGACGCGGAGACGCTGCACGGCGCGCGCGTTGACGAGGCGAAGCGGTTCGTCGCGACGACGGCAGACGACGACATCAACCTGCTCGCGTGTCAGCTCGCGAAGACGAAGTTCGGCGTCGACGCGGTGTACGCCCGAGTGAACGACCCGACGAACGTCGACGCCTTCGAGAGCGTCGGCGTGACGCCGATCGACTCGGCGACAGCGACGGCGGTGGCGATCGACGACGAGATCGAGCGGCCGGCGCTGGCTCACTGGATGAACGAGCTCGGCGACGACCACGACGTACAGGAAGTCGCCGTGACCGCCGGGGGCATCGCCGGCAAGACGATCCGAGACCTCAACTCGGAGATCCCCGACGGGGCGTTCGTCGCCGTCGTCAGCCGAGACGGCGAAAACCACGTCCCGTCGGCCGACCGCGTGATCGAACGCGGCGACCACGTCACCTTTGTGGGCGACGCTGACGCAGTCAGGAAAGCAATGAACCGGTTCCACCCGCACGATTAGAGACGCGATCCGCGGTGCTCGCCGATTGGTCTGTCTAGCGCGGCATAGGATACGACACACGCACGTTCTCACCACGCGCTGTCAGGGGCCACATACAAGAGACGGAGCGTGTGTCGCATCCAAGCCACCAATTCCCGAATGCTGAGAAGTTAACCAATTTATATGATAGATTGGAGTCAATCGACGCACATGGTGGAACACATCCTAGTTCCGGTAGACGATTCGGATCCGGCGATCGACGCCCTTGACTTCGCAGTCGAGAACTATCCCGATGCCAGCATCACGGCGTTGCACGTCGTCGACCCTTCAGAATTTAGCGCCGCCATGGGCATCGAGGGGGCCGCCACGTACAGCGACGTGGTTGAGAGTCACGAGGACACTGCCGAAGAGTTGCTCGCCGAGATGAGCGAACGGGTCGCCAAACGCGGCGTGAGCATTGAGACGGAGTACGTCGTCGGAGATGTTGACCGCTCGATAGTGGAATACATCGACGACCACGATATTGACCACGTCGTCATTGGAAGCCACGGCCGGAGCGGAGCAACTCGCGTCCTGTTGGGAAGCGTCGCCGAGTCGGTCACTCGCCGTTCACAAGTGCCTGTGACGGTCATTCGGTGAGTGGCCCACCCCACTCTGCCTGATTTCTGAACGCCCTACGAGGAAGCATGTAGGACACACTGGTCCCTGAAAACAGCCTGACGTGCGCCCACACACACAGGCGTGGGGCACGTCAGACGTGAACGGCGAAGCAGGCGGTCCGCAGAGCGGAGCGTCTGCATGAAGTGAGCGTCTTGACGGAGATTTGAACTCGCAAAGACGATCCGGTCGCTCACTGCGTTCGCTCCTAGCTGCGACGTTTCTGCTCAAATCTCCGCGGAGTCCTGCGCGAGCGGTGCGAGGGCGACCGAAGGGAGCCCTCGAAGGTGAGCGGCGAAGCCGCGAACGAGCGAGCGCAGGGCACGTCAGGGCGTGAACGCAGCGGCTGTCGAACGAAGTGAGACAGCCGCAAAGTGAACGTCCTGACGGAGATTTGAACTCCGGTCCCTGGCTCCGCAAGCCAAGAGGATAGTCCACTACCCTACCAGGACTCAATACGACGTACCGCGGTGGAACTTAAGACGGTTACGGTCCGTGTGTCCTGTGGCGAACGGTCGCACGCGCCGTGGGTCGGCGCGCTGTCCGAGGCGGAGACCGGTGCGGCAGCCGGCAGGCACGAGTCGTCGAGCCGGACTGCACACCTTTTGTATCGGCGGGGACCACGAACGGATATGACGAAGGTTCGACCCGCGAGAACGCCGCCGCGGAGGCGACCGAGACCGGGGAGTGGTTCGGCCGCGAGACCCCGGCAAGGACAACGCTTATCGGCGGGCTCGACAACCGAGGAGGTACGCGTATGGGAGTGATAGAGGACGTCTACGAGGATCTCGACACCGACGTCGAGTTCGAGGAGTTCGAGGCGGCCGTCGAGGACAAAGTCGAGCAGATGGGCGGGCTCGCCGACGATGAGACCGCCGCGATGCTCATCGCCCACGAACTCCGCGACGAGGAGGCCGACACGATAGCCGACATCGAACCCGGCATGAACGACGTGAAATTCCTCGGGAAGGTGACATCTATCGGCGACGTCCGGACGTTCGACCGCGACGACGAAGAGGCCGATGAGGGGCGCGTCTGTAACATCGACGTGGCGGACGCGTCCGGGTCGGTCCGGGTCGCGCTCTGGGACGACATGGCGGCGGCGGCGCAGGACGAACTCGAAGTCGGGCAGGTCCTCCGCGTGATGGGCCGGCCGAAGGAGGGGTACAGCGGGCTCGAAGTGAGCGCGGACAAGGTCGAGCCCGACGAGGACGCCGAGGTCGACGTGCAGGTGCTCGACACCTACCACGTCGAGGACCTCTCGCTCGGAGCCTCCGACGTCGACCTCGTCGGGCAGGTGCTCGATACGGACGCGGTCCGGACGTTCGACCGCGACGACGGCAGCGAGGGGCGCGTCGCCAATCTCACCGTCGGCGACGAGACCGGCCGCGTGCGCGTCACCCTGTGGGACGGCAAAGCCGACCTCGCAGACGAGTTCGCGGCCGGCGAGGTCGTCGAGGTCGGCGACGGCTACGTCCGCGAGCGCGACGGGGACTTGGAGCTACACGTCGGCGACCGCGGCACCGTCGAGCGCGTCGACGAGGACGTGGAGTACGTCCCGGAGACGGTCGACATCGCCGACGTGGAGATCGGACAGACCGTCGACATCGGCGGCGGGGTCATCGAGACGGACCCGACGCGGACGTTCGACCGCGACGACGGCAGCGAGGGACAGGTCCGGAACGTCCGGATCAAAGACGAGACGGGCGAGATCCGCGTCGCGCTCTGGGGCGACAAGGCCGACCGCGACATCGATCTGGCCGACCGCGTCGTCTTCACCGACGTCGAGATCCAAGACGGGTGGCAAGACGATCTCGAAGCGTCGGCAAACTGGCGGTCAACGGTCGCCGTGCTCGACGGAGACGCGAGCGCGACGGCGGACGGTGTGTCGAGCGGGTCGGAAGCCGGCGGCGTCCGTTCGGGTGAAAACGAAACCGGTCTCGACGCGTTCGGCGGCGCTGCCGACGAGGGCGACGCCGGTGAGAACACAGGGAGCGTTACAGACGGTGCGGCCGTCAACGGCGGTGCGGCGGCGGCGACAGCAGAGCGCGGGGACGGCGACGAGGTCGAATTCACCGGGACGGTAGTCCAGACCGGGGATCCGGTCGTGGTAGACGACGGCCAACAGACCAAACGCATCGAGACGGATGCGAATCTCCGGCTCGGCGAGGAGATCACCGTCCGCGGCACGGAGCGAGACGGGACGATCCAAAGTGAGGACGTGTTCTGATCGGTCGGTGAGATGAGCCGATGGGAGCGGTTCAACGCCGACCGCGGGAGACACCGGTAACGGAAAGCGTTATACCGTCCACGGACGCGACTGTGTGTATGAGTGTCGAGTTGCCGTTCGCGCCGATCGACGGCATCATCCGGCGGAACGCGGGGGAACTCCGCGTCAGCGCGGATGCCGCCGAAGAGTTGGCCCGTCGGATCCAGTCACACGGCGCGGATCTGGCGATCGATGCGGCCGAGCGAGCAACCGAAGACGGACGAAAAACGCTGATGGCGTCGGACTTCGGGGTCGAACAGGTGATCGACCGCGAAGATCTCACGCTGCCGGTCGCGCCCATCGACCGAATCGCGCGGCTGCGGATCGAGGAGCGATATCGAGTCGGCGTCGACGCGCGGATCGCGTTGGCGGACATCCTGGAGGACTACGCTGACAACGTCGCGAGCGCGGCCGCCACGCTCGCGCGCCACGCCGACCGGCGAACTGTACAGGCCGAGGATATCGAGACGTACTTCGCACTGTTCGAGTAGATGCGGTTCGGCTACAGCGAGCGGTGTCTCGAACACGACACGGGTGAGAGACACCCCGAGAACCCGGACCGGCTCTGCGCTATCCGCCGCGGACTGACGAAGCGACACGGGGTCGAGTACGTCGACGCCGAGCCCGCCGTCCGCGAGGACGTGGTCGCCGTTCACGACGAGGAGTACGTCGACGATCTCGAGGCGTTCCTCGCGGACGGCGGAGGGAGCTGGGACCCCGACACCGTCGCGAGCGAGGGAACGTGGGACGCCGCGCTCACCGCGGCCGGACTGGCGCAGTGGGCGGCGCAGACGGCGCTCGACGGTGCGAGAGACCGAAACACGCCGTTCGCGATCGGCCGGCCGCCGGGACACCACGCGGTCACCGACGACGCGATGGGATTTTGCTTTTTCAACAACGCCGCCGTCGCGGCCCAGACCGTCCTCGATGAGGGCGTCGCGGACCGCGTCGCCATCTTCGACTGGGACGTTCACCACGGCAACGGCACACAGGACATCTTCTACGATCGGGGGGACGTCCTCTACGCGTCGATACACGAAGACGGGCTCTACCCGGACACGGGAGCGCTCGAAGAGACCGGCGAGGGAGAGGGTGACGCCACGACGGTGAACCTTCCGCTCGCCGCGGGTGCCGGCGACGCCGACTACTGTTACGCCATCGACGAAGCGATCGCGCCGGCGCTCGAACGGTTCGATCCGGATCTCGTGATCGTCTCGGCCGGATTCGACGCGCATCGCCACGACCCGATCTCGCGGATGCGCGTCTCCTCCGAGGGGTACGCGCTGATGACCGACCGCGTTCGGTCGATCACCGACGAGGTCGGGGCCGCCGACGCCTACGTGCTCGAAGGCGGGTACGGCCTCGACACGCTGGCAGAAGGGGTCTCGATGGTCCACGAGACGTACGACGGGCGGACTCCCGTCGGCGGCGACGACGAGCCCGACGAAAAGACGGAGTCGATCGTCGCGGAATCGCGGTCGCTTCTGGGCCTATAGGACGCGGTCGCCCAGATGAGACTCGCACCTCGCACTGCGAACGGCGGAAGCGCTCGAACAGGATGTGAACCCGGAGCAGATATGCTCACTCGGTGACCGCCGCGCGCGACTGAGCGGGTTCACATCCCTCTGAAACGATTCGTCGACGCCGAAATCGCTCGTCGCGTTGCTCCTCGCTCGTCGATTGGCGGCGACAGAAACGCCCGGAGCGGGATTTGAACCCGCGTCACGACCGTGACAGGGTCGTATGATGGGCCACTACACCATCCGGGCAAACAAGCGACAGCGCCCCGAAACGGGGGACGCCCGGAGCGGGATTTGAACCCGCGTCACGACCGTGACAGGGTCGTATGATGGGCCACTACACCATCCGGGCTTGTCGCACTCATTCGTACCCCTGTCTGGCAAATAAGACTTGTCATCGGCGGCGGGGATGGGGACGGATGACAGGGAGACCGGTGGGGCTGACACCGCGGCGCGGCAGCCGAGAGCCGACCGAGTCGGCGGGAGACGAGACGACCACCCCGGCGGTACCCTTTTGTGTGCGTCCCGCATGGGTTGGGGTATCGCACGCCCCGTCGTCGTGAGCCGCGCACGGCGGAGCCGGTTGGCAAGCCTTATGACGTTGGCGCATATACGAAACTGTAGTATCTCGTGATAGCTTCTCTCAATAACCACCACCCATGGTAGACGTAAGCCAACACGAACTCGTCCCGGACCACGTCCTTCTCGACGCAGACGAGATCGACGAGGTTCTGGCGGAGTACGATGTGAAGAGAACGGAACTCCCGAAAATCAAACGCACGGATCCCGCGCTTCCCGACGAGGCCGAGGTCGGCGACGTGGTGAAGATCACACGGAACTCCCGAACAACTGAGAAGGCCGTCGTATACCGATTAGTCGTCTCATGAACAGGCAAGACCGACGCGTGGTGTCACGCGAGTATTTCTCCGACGAACGGCTGGCCGAACACCACTTCCGATCGTTCAACAACTTCCTCGACCGCGGCATGCAGGAAGTCGTCGACGAGAAGGAGCGGATCGAGACCGACATCGGCGACAAGGAGGGCCAAGAGCCCGTGTACGTCGAACTCGGCGACGTTCGGATGGTCACCCCGCGCGTCCGCGAGGCCGACGGCTCCGAGGAGCTGTTGTACCCCCAAGAGGCGCGGCTGCGAAACATCACCTACTCCGCTCCCGTCTTCATGGAGATGTCCATCGTGCGCGGCGGCGAAGAGGAGCCGGAACAGGTCGTCGACACGACGGAGACCAAGGTCGGTCGGATGCCGATCATGGTCGGTTCCGAGAAGTGTAACATGGCGGGCTTCTCCGACGAGGAACTCATCGACATCGGCGAGGACCCCGTCGACCCCGGCGGTTACTTCATCGTCAACGGCTCCGAGCGCGTGCTGATGACCTCGGAGGACCTGGCACCGAACAAGATCCTCGCCGAGTACGACTCCAAGTACGGCGACGAGATCCAAGTCGCGAAGACGTTCTCCCAACGGCGCGGCTACCGCGCGCTCGTGCTCTGTGAGCGCAACCGCGAAGGGCTGCTCGAAGTGTCGTTCCCGTCCGTCTCCGGCTCGATCGACTTCGTCACGCTCGTCCGCGCGCTCGGGCTCGAGTCAGACGAAGAGATCGTCCACCGCGTCTCGGACGACCCGGAGATAGTGAAGTTCATGCTGGAGAATCTGGAGGAGGCCTCGGTCCAGACGACGGAGGAGGCCATCGAGACGCTCGGCGAGCGGGTCGCCAGCGGTCAGGGGAAAAACTACCAGCTCAAGCGGGCGAACTACGTCATCGACCGCTACCTCCTTCCGCACCTCCACGAGGAAGGCGTCGACGAGGAGGACGTGCGGATAAACAAGGCGTACTACCTCTGCCGGATGGCCGAGGCGTGTTTCGAACTCGCCTTGGAACGCAGAGAGGCCGACGACAAGGACCACTACTCGAACAAGCGGCTGAAGGTCTCCGGCGACCTGATGCGCGATCTGTTCCGGACCGCCCTGAACAAGCTGGCGCGCGACGTGAAGTACCAGCTCGAACGCGCGAACATGCGGAACCGGCAGCTCACGGTGAACACGGTCGTCCGCTCCGACGTGTTGACAGAGCGGCTCGAACACCCGATCGCGACGGGGAACTGGGTCGGCGGCCGGTCCGGCGTCTCTCAGCTCGTCGACCGGACTGACTACATGGGAGTGCTCTCGCACCTGCGCCGTCTGCGGTCGCCGCTGTCGCGGTCGCAGCCGCACTTCGAGGCGCGGGACCTTCACGCGACCCAGTGGGGTCGCATCTGTCCCTCCGAAACGCCGGAGGGACCGAACTGCGGGCTCGTGAAGAACTTCGCGCAGGCGATGGAACTCTCACAGACCGTCGAGGACGAACAGGGGCTGAAACGAGAACTGGCGTCGATGGGTGTCGAGGGGATCCCCGGCATCGAGGGCGTCGAACGACAGACGGCGGACGACTAACATGGCTCAGGCAGAACGCGAAGCGAAGGTGTACGTTAACGGGAGTCTCGTGGGTACGCACGCGGACCCGGAGGCTCTCGCCGAACAGATCCGCGAGGCGCGCCGACGCGGCGACGTCTCGGAGATGGTGAACGTCTCGGTCAAAGACCGAACACAGGAGGTGATCGTCAACGCGGACGCGGGACGCGCACGACGCCCGCTGATCGTCGTCGAGAACGGCGAACCGCTCTTGGGCGACGAGGAGATCGAGGCGCTGGAACGCGGCGACGTCGAGTTCGAAGACCTCGTCGACCGCGGCTACGTCGAGTTCATCGACGCCGAAGAGGAGGAGGACATCCTCGTCGCGGTCGACGAGGAGGACGTGACCGACGACCACACCCACCTCGAGATCGACCCGCAGCTCGTCTTCGGTATCGGCGCGGGAATGATCCCGTACCCGGAACACAACGCGAGCCCCCGCATCACCATGGGAGCGGGGATGATGAAGCAGTCGCTCGGGCTTCCCTCGGCCAACTACCGGATCCGGCCAGACACCCGTCAGCACCTGCTGCACTACCCCCAGCTCGCGATGGTGAAGACGCAGACGTCCGACCAGATCAGCTTCGACAAGCGTCCGGCGGCACAGAACTTCGTCGTCGCCGTGATGAGCTACGAGGGATTCAACATCGAGGACGCGCTGGTGATGAATCAGGGCTCCGTGGACCGCGCGCTGATGCGGTCGCACTTCTTCCGGACGTACGAGGGCGAAGAGCGGCGGTACCCCGGCGGCCAGGAAGACCGCTTCGAGATTCCCGATCAGGACGTCCGCGGGGCACGCGGTGAGGACGCGTACACGCACCTCGACGAAGACGGCCTCGTCAACCCGGAGACGAAGGTTGACGAGTCGTCCGTGCTCTTGGGCAAGACGAGCCCGCCGCGCTTCCTCGAAGAGCCCGACGACATGGGCGGTCTCTCGCCACAGAAGCGGCGGGAGACGAGCGTGACGATGCGGTCTGGCGAAGACGGCGTCGTCGACACGGTAACGCTGATGGAGGGCGAAGACGGGTCGAAACTCTCGAAGGTGAAAGTACGCGACCAGCGCGTCCCCGAACTGGGCGACAAGTTCGCGTCCCGTCACGGCCAGAAGGGCGTCGTGGGCCACCTCGCACCGCAGGAGGATATGCCCTTCACCGAAGAGGGCGTCGTCCCCGACCTCGTGATGAATCCGCACGCGCTGCCGTCGCGGATGACGGTCGGCCACGTACTGGAGATGCTCGGCGGCAAGGTCGGTTCGCTGCGCGGCTCGCGCGTCGACGGAACGCCGTTCCAGGGCGAAGACGAGGAGGAACTTCGCGGCGGACTCGAAGAGCACGGATTCAAGTCCTCCGGCAAAGAGGTCATGTACTCCGGTGTCACCGGCGAGAAGATCGAGGCGGAGATCTTCGTCGGGACGATCTTCTATCACAAGCTGTACCACATGGTGTCGAACAAGCTCCACGCCCGCTCGCGCGGGCCGGTGCAGGTGCTCACGCGCCAGCCGACCGAGGGGCGTGCCCGCGAGGGCGGCCTGCGCGTCGGGGAGATGGAGCGCGACACGATCATCGGCCACGGCGCGTCGATGGTTCTCAACGAGCGGCTGCTCGAATCGTCTGACGCGGAGACCGTACACGTCTCGGCCGAAACCGGCCTCGTCGCGGTCGAGGACAGAGAGCAACGCCGCGTGTACGACCCCGTCACCGGCGACGAGGACGACATCCACGAACTTGAGGTCAGCTACGCGTTCAAGCTGCTGCTCGACGAGATGATCGCCCTCGGCATCCGACCGAAACTCGAACTGGAGGACGCGATTTAAATGTCAATGCAAACACCGAAAGTGCTCGGCGGCATCGACTTCGGCCTCATGGACCCGGAGACGTACCGGGACATGTCTGCGACGAAGGTGATTACGGCCGACACGTACGACGACGACGGCTATCCGATCGACATGGGGCTCATGGACCCGCGGCTCGGCGTCATCGACCCCGGCTTGGAGTGTCGGACCTGCGGCTCGCACTCCGGTTCCTGTAACGGCCACTTCGGCCACATCGAACTGGCGGCCCCCGTGATCCACGTCGGGTTCACGAAGCTCATCCGGCGGCTGCTCCGCTCGACGTGCCGCGAGTGCGGACGGCTCGCCCTAGACGAGGCGCAGCGCGACGAGTTCCGCGACCGCTACGAGCGGGCACAGGAACTCGGCGACGACGAACACGACGTGTTGAAGGCCGCGGTCCGGCAGGCGCGGAAGGCGAGCACCTGTCCGTTCTGCGGCGAGCCGCAGGCGGACATCAAACACGAGAAGCCGACCACGTACTACGAGGTCCAGGACGTGCTCTCGGGCGAGTACTCGGAGCGCATCGCAGCCGCGATGCAGCCCGACGAGGAGGAGGACGATCCCGGCACCTCACCGCAGGAACTCGCCGAGAAGACGGACATCGCCGTCGACCGGATCAACGAGATCATGGCCGGTGAGTTCCGTCCCCGCAAGGAGGACCGACGCGCCATCGAGAAGGCGCTCGACATCGACCTCACCGAAGAGGACATGAACAAGCTGATGCCCTCGGACATCCGCGACTGGTTCGAGGACATCCCGGACGAGGATCTGGAGGTGCTCGGCATCGACTCCGAGCACTCCCGGCCGGAGTGGATGATCCTGACGGTGCTTCCCGTCCCGCCGGTGACGACGCGTCCATCCATCACGCTCGACAACGGGCAGCGCTCCGAGGACGACCTCACCCACAAGCTCGTCGACATCATCCGGATCAACCAGCGGTTCATGGAGAATCGCGAGGCTGGAGCCCCACAGCTCATCATCGAGGACCTCTGGGAACTCCTCCAGTACCACGTGACCACCTTCGTCGACAACGAGATCAGCGGGACGCCGCCGGCGCGTCACCGCTCCGGCCGCCCCCTGAAAACCCTCAGCCAGCGGCTGAAGGGGAAGGAGGGCCGCTTCCGCGGCTCGCTGTCCGGGAAGCGCGTCAACTTCTCCGCCCGAACCGTCATCTCGCCGGATCCGACGCTCTCGCTCAACGAGGTGGGGGTTCCGGACCGGGTTGCAAAGGAGATGACCCAGACGCTCAACGTCACCGAGCGTAACGTCGATGAAGCGCGTCAGTACGTCCGGAACGGACCGGAAGCACACCCCGGCGCGAACTACGTGCGCCGCCCCGACGGGCGGCGGCTGAAGGTGACCGAGAAGAACTGCGAGGAGCTCGCAGAGAAGGTCGAGGCCGAGTGGGAGGTGAACCGCCACCTCGTCGACGGCGACATCGTGATCTTCAACCGGCAGCCCTCGCTGCACCGGATGTCGATCATGGCCCACGAGGTCGTGGTGATGCCGTACAAGACGTTCCGGCTCAACACCGTCGTCTGTCCGCCGTACAACGCCGACTTCGACGGCGACGAGATGAACATGCACGCCCTCCAGAACGAGGAGGCCCGCGCCGAGGCGCGCGTGTTGATGCGCGTGCAAGAACAGATCCTCTCGCCGCGGTTCGGCGGGAACATCATCGGTGCGATCCAAGACCACATCTCCGGGACGTACCTGCTCACCCACACGAACCCAGAGTTCACGGAGACGCAGGCGCTCGACCTGCTCCGGGCCACGCGCGTCGACGAACTGCCAGACGCCGACGGCGTCGACGACGACGGCAACGAGTTCTGGACGGGCCGAACGCTGTTCTCGGAGCTGCTTCCGGAAGACCTGTCGCTTCACTTTACGTCGTCGACCGGCGACGAGGTCGTCATCGAGAGCGGCCAGCTGGTCGAGGGAACGATAGACGAGGACGCGGTGGGCGCGTTCGGCGGCGAGGTCGTCGACACGCTCACAAAGGAGTACGGCGAGACGCGCTCGCGCGTGTTCATCAACGAGATCGCCTCGCTCGCGATGCGCGCGATCATGCACTTCGGCTTCTCGATCGGGATCGACGACGAGTCGATCCCGCCGGAGGCCGAAGAGCAAGTCGACGACGCGATCGGGAGCGCGTACGACCGCGTTCAGGAACTGATCGCGACGTACGAGGCCGGCGAACTGGAGTCGCTGCCCGGTCGCGGCGTCGACGAGACGCTGGAGATGAAGATCATGCAGACGCTCGGGAAGGCCCGCGACTCGGCCGGCGAGATCGCAGACCAGCACTTCGGCGACGACAACCCGGCGGTCGTGATGGCCCGCTCCGGTGCGCGTGGGTCGATGCTGAACCTCACGCAGATGGCCGGTTCCGTCGGCCAGCAGGCGGTTCGCGGCGAGCGAATCAATCGAGGCTACGAGGACCGGACGCTCTCACACTACAAAGAGAACGACCTCTCCGCGGAGGCGCACGGCTTCGTGGAGAACTCCTATCGAGGCGGTCTCACGCCGGAGGAGTTCTTCTTCCACGCGATGGGGGGACGCGAGGGGCTCGTCGACACGGCGGTCCGGACCTCGAAGTCCGGCTACCTGCAGCGGCGGCTCATCAACGCGCTTTCGGAACTCGAAGCGCAGTACGACGGAACGGTTCGGGACACCTCGGGCCGGATCGTCCAGTTCGAGTTCGGCGAGGACGGCACCTCTCCGGTGAAAGTCTCCTCCGGCGAGGGCGACGGTATCGACGTCGACGAGATCGTCGACCGCGTCGTCGACGCGGAGTTCGACTCCAACGACGAGAAGGACCGATTCCTCGGCGAGCGCGCGCCGCCGACGAACCTCTCGGAGCACGCCGGCCCCGGCCTGAACAAGGCCGCGGGCACGGGGGTGGAGTCCGATGACTGAGTACGACCACGTCACCGACGACATTGAGGCGGTCGTGGAGGCGACCGAGCTTCCGCCGCGCCTCAAAAGTGAGGTGTACGAGGCGATAGACCGGAAGGCGGCCGAAAACGGCGAGGTCACCATCGAACAGGCCACCGACATCGCGACTGGGGTCGAGAACCGCTATCTCGACACGCGGGTCGACCCCCTCGACCCCGTCGGGACCGTCTCGGCGCAGTCGATCGGTGAGCCCGGAACGCAGATGACGATGAACACGTTCCACTACGCCGGCGTCGCGGAGATCGACGTCACGCAGGGGCTCCCCCGGCTCATCGAGTTGGTGGACGCCCGGAAGACGCCGGACACGCCGATGATGACGGTCCACCTCGAAGGCGAGTACGCGACGGACCGACAGAAGGCCCACGAGGTCGTCTGGTCGATCGAGGCCACCAGGATCCTCGCGCTCGGCGACGTGTCGACGAACGTCGCGGACATGCTCGTGCGGATCGACCTCAACGACGACACCCTCTTGGAGCGGTGGCCGACGCACTCGGACCCGTCCGAAGTCGCGGAGATCATCGCAGAGACGATCGAGGACTCGCTCGGCGTCGACACCCGACAGTCGGGAACGGTGATCGAGTTCGGCCCGAACGAGCCGAGCTACCGCGAGCTGCTCCAGCTCGTCGAGCGGCTCCGCGACATCGTCTTCAAGGGTATCGAAGAGATCGAGCGCGTCGTCATCCGCAAAGAGGAGATCGACGGCCGAGAGGAGTTCGTCCTCTACACCGAGGGCTCGGCGTTCGGCGACACGCTCTCCATCGAGGGCGTCGACGCGTCACGAACCACGTGTAACAACATCCACGAGGTGTACCGCAACCTCGGCGTGGAGGCGGCCCGCGAGACGATCATCGACGAGACGAAGAACACGCTCGAAGAGCAGGGGCTCGACGACGTGAACGTTCGACACCTCATGCTCGTCGCCGACATCATGACGAACAACGGCGAGATCGAGTCCATCGGTCGCCACGGCATCTCCGGGTCGAAAGACTCGGTACTCGCGCGCGCGGCGTTCGAGGTGACGGTTAACCACCTGCTCGACGCCGCGGTCCACGGCGAGTACGACGAGCTCGACGGGGTCATAGAGAACGTCATCGCCGGCAAGCCGATCTCGCTTGGCACCGGCGACGTCGACCTCCGGATGGGTTCGCGGGTCGTCGGCGACGACTGATGCGCGTCGAACTCTCCGACGAGGCGCGGCGCTACATCGGTCGGTTCGACGAACTGACCGGGGTCGCACCGACCGACTGCCTCGTGGAGAGCGACCGGCTCGTGTTCCTCGTTCCGGCCGGCGAGATGGCCTCGGCGATCGGACAGGCGGGAGAGACGGTCGAGGAAGCCGAGCGACGGCTTGATGCGTCGATCGAGTTGGTCGAAGACGCCGACACGCCGGAGGCGTTCGTCGCGAACGCGCTCGCACCGGCGGCGGTGAACGCGGTGACGATCTCCGAACAGAACGATCGGGTCGCGTACGTCGAGGTGCAAGACGCCGACCGCGGCGTGGCCATCGGCGCGGACGGGACGAACATCGAAACGGCGCGCCGGCTGGCGGACCGTCACCACGACATCGACGACATCCAGTTGACCTGACCGTCAACCCGGCTGTCAGGGAGGCGGAAACGACGCGTTCTCGCCGCCGCTTATCCGCTCAGCGATTCTGTGCGACCGTCCTTCTGTCACGAAACAGCCTCAGATCCGGCGAGAGGTACCGTTCGAGCGATCTGCGGGCGTTTCTCCGAGTCGAAAGACGACGCTTAAGTACCTTCGTTTGGAAGTGGATGTACGATGGCGAACGGCAAGTACGCGGCCCGTAAGCTCAAGCAGGACCGGCAGAAACGCCGCTGGTCCGACTCCGAGTACGCTCGGCGCGAGCGCGGGCTCAAAAAGAAGTCCGACCCCCTCGAAGGTGCCCCGCAGGCGCGCGGGATCGTACTGGAGAAGGTCGGCATCGAGGCAAAGCAGCCGAACTCGGCGATCCGAAAGTGCGTCCGCGTCCAGCTCATCAAGAACGGGAAGCAGGTCACCGCGTTCTGTCCCGGTGACGGCGCTATCTCGTTCATCGACGAGCACGACGAGGTCACGATCGCCGGGATCGGTGGGGCCAAGGGTCGCGCGATGGGCGACCTCTCCGGTGTCAACTACAAGGTCGAAAAGGTCAACGGCGTCTCCATGATCGAACTGGTACGCGGTAACGCGGAGAAGCCCGTCCGATGAGCGGAGAGGAGTCCGAGGCGGCGTCCGCAGAGGACGTCGCCGCCGACGAGCCGGACCCGGACGCGCCCGCGTCGAGCGAGGCCGCAAACGAGAACGCGAAGCTGTTCGGCGTGTGGGACGTCACCGAGATCGCCTACGACGACCCCTCGACGAAGCGCTACATGACCGTGACGCCCATCGCGCACACGATGGGTCGCCACGCGTCCAAGCAGTTCAAGAAGTCCGAGATCTCCTTAGTCGAGCGGCTGATCAACCGCCTGATGCAGACCGAAGAGAACACGGGCAAGAAACAGCAGGCGACGCGGATCGTCCGTGACGCCTTCGACGTCGTCCACGAGCGCACCGAAGAGAATCCGGTCCAGATCCTCGTCAGCGCCGTGGAGAACGCCGCGCCTCGCGAGGAGACCGTCCGCCTGAAGTACGGCGGCATCTCCGTCCCGAAAGCGGTCGACGTCGCACCGCAGCGCCGCGTCGATCAGGCGCTGCTTTTCATCTCCGACGGCGTCGCCAGCGCGACGTACAAATCGAGCACGTCCGCCGCCGACGCGCTCGCGAACGAACTGGTCGCTGCCGCCGACTACGACCCCGAGCGCTCCTACTCCATCTCACAGAAGGAGGAGCGCGAGCGCGTCGCCGCCGCCGCCCGCTGAGGTCGGCTCCGGCGCTGTACCGGCGACAGCCGTGTTTTGTTTTTGCAGACCCGCTTCGTGAGCGACGGCGCTTCGAACACGGCGATGGCAGGGCGCTCCCATTGCGACGGAGAGCGGCGGTGCTCTGCGTGCGAGAGAATAGAGAGAAGTCCGCAGATCCGCGCCGCGTGCTTAGTCGTCGGCCGGGGCAGCGCCGGACCCGTCGTCGGCGTGCTGCTGTTTGACCCACGAGAGCTTGCCGCCGGCGGCGAGGATCTCGCGCTCGCGTTCGGAGGCGTCGAGTTCGGCGGTGAACTCCCAGTCGTCGTTCACGCGCGCGGTGAACTCCGTTTGGCCGGAGTTGACGCCGGCGGGCACGTCGTCGACGATCTCGATGTCGTCTCCCTGGTCGATCTGTTCGTACGTCTCCGCGTCGATCGCGAGCGGGACGATACCGAAGTTGAACAGGTTCGCCTTGTGGATGCGGGCGAAGCTCTGTGCGAAGACCGCTTCGATACCGAGGAACATCGGACAGAGGGCGGCGTGTTCACGCGAAGAGCCCTGCCCGTAGTTCTCGCCGGCCACGAGGACGCCGCCGTCGGCGTCGAGCGCGCGCTGCGCGAACGTATCGTCGACGCGCGAGAGCGTGAACTCGGAGAGCTTCTCGATGTTCGAGCGGAACTTCAGGATGTCCGCGGTCGCCGGGATGATGTGGTCGGTGGTGATGTTGTCCTCCATCTTGAGGAGGGCCTCGCCGCCGTCCACGTCGATCCCGTCTTTCAGCGGCACGTCGCCGATGTTCGGGCCCTTGACGAGACCGTCGTCGATCGCCTCGTCGGGCGAGATGATGTCGGAGTCGTCCTGGCCCATGCCGGGACCGTACTTCGTCCCCATCTCCAGACCGGGCGCTTCGAGGTCGCCGAGGTCATCGGCCAGGTCACGCGGGTCGACGATCTCGCCCGTGATGGCCGCCGCGGTGGCGACTTCGGGCGAACAGAGGAAGACGGAGTCGTCTTCGATTCCCGAGCGACCCTCGAAGTTGCGGTTGAAGGTGCGCAGCGAGACGGAGTCGGAGGCGGGCACGTGACCGATACCGATACACGCACCGCAGGTCGCCTCGGAGAAGTTGACGCCGGCCGCCATCATCTCCGCGGTCCAGCCCTCGCGGGCCAGCATCTCGGAGGCCTGCTTGGAGCCGGGCGCGACGATCATCTCGGTCTGTTTGGCGACCTCGCGGCCCTCCAGCATCTTCGCGCTGGGGAGGATGTCCTCGTAGGCACCGTTGGTACAGGAACCGACGATGACCTGCTCGACGTCGGTGCCCTCGTACTCGCTGACGGGGGCGACGTTGTCAGGCATCGACGGGGCGGCCACGAGCGGTTCGAGCTCGTTTAAGTCGACCTCGATCGTCTCCGCGTACTCCGCGTCGTCGTCGGGCGAGAGCTCGACGAACTCGTCTTCGCGGTCCTGGCGCGCCAGCCAGTCTTTCGTCTTCTCGTCGGTACCGAAGATCGAGGAGGTGGCACCGAGCTCCGTCCCGAGGTTCGTGATCGTCGTCCGCTCGGGGATGGTGAGGTTCTCGGCACCGGGGCCGGTGTACTCGAAGATCTTGCCGACGCCGCCTTTGACGGTCAGCTCGCCGAGCAGGTGGAGCGCGACGTCCTTGGCGGTCGCCCACTCGGGAAGCTCGCCTTCGAGGTGAACGTTGACGACCTCGGGCATCTCGACATAGTACGGGCCGCCGCCCATCGCGACGGCGATGTCGAGGCCGCCCGCGCCGATCGCGAGCTGGCCGAGCCCGCCCGGCGTCGGGGTGTGCGAGTCGGAACCGAGGAGCGTCTTGCCGGGGGCGGCGAAGTTCTCCTTGTGGACCTGGTGACAGATACCGTTGCCGGGCCGAGAGAAGTATGCGCCGTAGGTGCCGGCCGCAGAGCGGAGGAAGCGGTGGTCGTCGGTGTTCTTGAAGTCGAACTGGTACGTCTGGTGGTCACAGTACTGCGCGGCCAGCTCCGTCTGGACCTCGTCCATCTCCAGCGCCTCGAACTGGAGCCACACCATCGTACCCGTGGTGTCTTGGGTCAGCACTTGGTCGATGTCGATGCCGATCTCCTCGCCGGGCGTCAGTTCGCCCTCGACGAGATGCTCATCGAGGATCTTCTCGGTAATCGTTTGTCCCATATCATCCGGAGTTGGCTTTCCCGTGGATATAAAACCCGCGAGTTTTCCGGGAGATCGACCGTGTTAGATCGACCGGTCCAGCAATTTTCGACCCGAAATTCGTATGGTATCACACACCGTGAGAGGAATAGTCGTAACGAGTGTTTAAGGCCGATAAAGGCTAATATCGGCGTCTCAGCCGTCAGCTGGGCGGCGGTGATCGGTCCCGCGTTCGACGGGTCGAGGGGTCGACACGGTTTAGTCTCGCCCGCGGATTCGGGCGGGTATGTTCGACTCAGGCGCGGCGGTGGCGGCGGCGCTCGAAGCGGGCGACGCCGACCTCGACGACACACAGCGGCAGCCGAACGGCGTCGACCTCACGCTCGGTGCGGTCTTCGAACAGACCGAAGCGGGACTCGTCGGCCGCGACGGGAAGCGCGTCGGCGAACGCGAAGAGCTGAGCGACGACGACGGAGTCTATCGGCTGGACGCGGGGACGTACGTGGTACGGTACGGCGAGCCGGTGCGAATACCCGAGGAGCGGATCGGGTTCGTGCTCCCGCGGTCGACGCTGCTTCGGAACTCGTGTACGCTCGACACTGCGGTGTGGGACGCAGGCTACGAGGGAATCGGCGAGGGACGCCTCGACGTGGGACACCCGATAGCTATCGAACCGGGGGCGCGGATCGCGCAGTTGGTGTTGGCCGAGGCAGCCCACGAGGAGACGTACGGGGGCGCGTACCAAGGAGAGAACCTCTGAAGAGACGATATCCGGTGGATCGAGAAACGGCGAACGACGGCCGCATCGCTCGGCGGTCGAAAGGAACGAACGGCGCGGCCGTGCCGGAAAAAGTGGCACGGCCGCGTCGTTCAGTAGGTCCCCGCTGACGCTTCGGCCCTCCAAGCGAAGCGTCATTTGACGAAAGCGGGTGAGTGTACTTAAATATGCCGGGGGCGGCAGTCTTAGCGTCAGAGATATCGGCAATATAGACGGGAGTTCGGGGACTATGGCGACGGGGCCTCCGGAGAAGAGACGTACGCGGCGAAATCAGAGGTAGTAATGATGCCGATCGGGGTACCACCGTCGACGACGGGTACGTGGTGGATGCCGTGTTCGATCATCGTCGCCGCGACGGCCGCGACGGAGTCCTGTGCACCCGTCGTAATCGGGTCGGGTGTCATGTACCGTTCGACCGTCGTCTCGGCTTTCGGCTGGCTCTTGGCCACGATGTCGACGAAGTCGGTCGTCGTGAGGATACCCACGAGCGTCCCGTCGTCGACGACGAGCGCCGAACTGACGTCGTTATCGAGCAACACGGCCGCGGCGTCTTCGACGAGTGTGTCGGGAGTCACGGTGTGGAGGTCGCTCGTCATCAATCGTGCGACGAACACGTCATCGATGTCGTCCATATCAGAGAGTCCCGCCGTCGACGTATAAGCGTTCTCACGTTACACCGTACCGCGGTACTCGTTCGGCCAGTGCGGTGGTCGGGAACGCGGTTCCAGAGAGCGACGCGGACCGCTACCGGAACCGCGAGAGGCTCGCCTGTCGGCGTGGTCCCGGTCCGTCGGGCTCTGCGACCCACGCGGTTCGGCTGTCGCGCAGCCGATCGCGATCGAGCGCCGGCGGGTCGGCCGGCTCGAACGCGGCGCAGGCCGTACCGCAGTCGCGGCCCGGGTCGACGACGCGGTCGAAGTGGCCGCAGTGGGGGCGACCGTCGTCGGTCGTCTGCGCGTGCACGCACCGTGGCGGGTTCGGCCGCCACCCCTTCCCGTAGGCGCGCTCGGCGATCCGGCGTCGCTTGCGGGCCTTCTCGGTCGGACCGACGAGCGCGACGTCCGTCCGGAGCGCGCGCTCGTCACGGATCTCGACGCCCGACGCACCGGGATTGAGACGGGTCGGTTCGCGGATCACCTCGCGGTCGCCATCCTCGGGATCGAACCGCCAGACGCCGACGGCCTCCGGGATTCGATTGAGGTGGGCACCCGTGACGTACGAGCCTGTCGCGAGCACGACCTCGTCGAATAAGCCGAGCGCGACGTCGTAGCGCAGTTGCGCGGTCAGATCGCCGGGCGTCGACAGGTCGGGCTTGTTCTCGATCGCCGTCAGCGAGCCGATCCAGTCGTCGGGATAGCGGGCGGTCGCGCGGACGACCGGCCGGCCGTCGCGCCGCTCGCGTTCGAGGTAGCCGACCTCGACCGCGCGGTCGACTATCGCGGCGGCTCGGTCGGCCGGGAGGTCGAACGCCGCCGAGACGGGGACCGCCTCTCCCGGCCCGACGGCCGCCTCGATCGCGGGATCGGGAACGCGGTCAGCGGTGATCGACGCGCGGCGGTCGAATCCGGGACCGGGCGTGAGCACGCAGACGTCGACGATCCGACCGCCGGGGTTCGTGACGCCGGCACCGAGCTGTCTCGCGACGACCGAGTCGGGCGATTCGAGCGCGGCACAAAGCGCCAGCTCGAACCGGTATTCCATGTCCACGGGGAGGAGGGCCGGCGGCTAAAACGCATCGGGGACGGGGGCGAATCGTGACGAGACGGCGGCGAAGCAGATGTTCCGCGGCGGTGCCGCCGACGGCGAAACCGGTATTCCTCGGGGGTGCCAACGGTGGGTATGCGCCGGGTCACCCGGAACCTCGTCGTCGCCGTCGCGTTGGTCGTCGTCGCGCTGCTCGCGCTGGGCGCGCTCCCGAGCTACCTCGGCACCGGCGACCCCTACTACCTCACTGCCGAGCCGATAGAAACCGACGAGCCGGCGATCGACGTGACAAACGTCTCCGAGCGCCGGTATCCGTACCTCGTCGGCGCGCTCACGAGCGATGACCGTCGGTCTACGGGGTACCAGACGGATCCGTACGGGATCAAAGAGCCGTTCACGCACAGCCCCTTCGACGAGATGGGATCGCTCGTCCAGCAGCGGCCGGAAGCCGCGACGACGGAGACGGCGCGGGTCCGGTACGAGGGCGAGACCTACCGCGTGGAGGTGGTCCGAGCGTGACCGACGGCGATGACGGAGCGATCGGAGGCGGGAACAGCAACGACGGCGGCGGCGATTCGGTCGCACGCGACCGCCGCGAGCCCGCTTCCGACCTCCGTGACCTCCCGGCGTTCGCGGACGGCCGCACGCACTCGCTGCCCGGCGCGCCGGAGTGGCCGGTGAGAGAGGTCGTCGTCGAGTACGACGAAGGGTGGTTCGTCGGCGGCTACGACCGCGTCGAGCAGCCTGACGGATCGGAGAAAAAGTACTACTGGGCGGAGCTGTCGCCCGCGACCGTCGTGATCGCGATCGCCGATGGCGACGTGCTGTTCGTCGATCAGTACCGCCCGACGGTGCGAAACACCCAGTCGGAGCTGCCGGCGGGGATCGTCGAGCCCGGTGAGACGTACACCGAGGCTGGAGCGCGCGAACTCGCCGAGGAGACGGGGTTCGCACCCGACTCGACCACACTCGTACAGGAGGTGTGGTGTTCGACGGGCGTGCTCCGCCACACGCGCGGCTACGTGGTCGCCGAGGGGCTCGAACCGGTCGACGTCGAGGCCGACAGCAACGAGTTTCTCGAACCGCGAGCGGTGCCGATCGACGAGGCGCTGTCGCTCGCGCGTTCGCCCCCGACGAACGACGCGACGCTCGAAGGACTGCTCTTGGCCGAGCGCGACGGGTACCTGTGATCGTCTCGCGTGGTACGGTTCCACTTGAAACGGAGCCCGCGTCTGGCTGACGGGCGTCTGACGCGGGCGCGGGGAACGGCGAGGAGGCTTCGAGGCGGATCGCGAAACAGCCGTGATACGCCGGAAACGCGCCGTTCTGTTCACTTTCACCGCGGTGGCGGTCGTTTTAATACGAAGAGGACCCAACCGCCGTACGCCTCCCAGTGAAACCAGACCGGAGGCGGAGACACCCATGAGCGAACTGCGACAGGAAGCGGAAGCGATAGCGGAACAGTTCTCGGACCACCTCGACGTGGCACCCGCCGACGTCGAAGAACGGCTAGAGACGCTCGTCGACGAGTACCGCGTGCCGCTCGACGAGGCGAGCCGGAGCGTCACCAACAGCTACCTCGAAGACGCCGGGATGGAGCGCGACGAACTCGGCCGCGGCGGCAGCGAGTCGGTCCTCGTCAACGAGATCGACGCGGACGAACAGTGGGTCGACGTACGCGTGAAACTGGTCGACCTCTGGGAACCCCGCAGCGACTCGATCTCGCAGGTCGGGCTCCTCGGCGACGAGTCGGGCACGATCAAGTTCGTCGCCTTCGAGACCTCCGAGCTCCCCGAACTCGACGAGGGCGCGTGCTACGAGCTCTCGAACGTCGTCACCGACGAGTACGAGGGGAGCTACTCGGTGAAGCTCAACCGGACGACCCAGATCACCGAGATCGACGAGGCGATCGAGGTCGGCGACAACGCCGAGACCGTCGAAGGGGCGCTGGTCGACATCCAGTCCGGTTCCGGGCTGATCAAGCGCTGTCCCGAGGACGACTGCACCCGCGTCCTCCAGAACGGGCGGTGTTCCGAACACGGCCAGGTCGACGGGGAGTTCGACCTCCGGATCAAGGGCGTGTTAGACGACGGCGAAACAGTCACCGAGGTCATCTTCGACCGCGAGGCGACTGAGGACCTCACCGGCATGACCCTCGAAGCGGCCAAGGACATGGCGATGGACGCGCTCGACACCACGGTCGTCGCGGAGGAGATGGCCGACGACGTGCTCGGTCGGTACTACCGCGTCACCGGCCCCACGTTCCGCCGGTACGTTTTGGTCGACGAGATGGAAGAGCCCGGAAGCGTGGATACGGAGAGCGCGCTGATCGAAGCGAGGTCGATTTAAATGAGCCAATCAGCCCCCACCCGAGAGGTCGCCCGCCGCGTGTTCGCGACCGAGTTCAACGACGCCGGCTTCACGTTCACCGAGTCCGACGACGAGCGCGCGCCCGTGTACGCGCTGTTACCGACGGGCGAGTCGGCGAACCGCGTGTTCTTCGTCGGTACGCTGACCGAGAAGGAGGACGTCGGCGAGGACTCGGAGTACTGGCGCGGCCGCATCGTCGACCCGACGGGCACGTTCTTCGTGTACGCCGGCCAGTATCAGCCGGAGGCCGCCTCGAAGCTCCGTGAACTCGACGCCCCCGCCTACGTCGCAGTCGTGGGGAAGCCCCGGACGTACGAGACCGACGACGGCACCGTCCGGGTGTCGGTCCGCCCCGAGTCGATCACCGAAGTGGACGCCGCGACCCGCGATCGGTGGGTCGTAGAGACCGCGAACCGGACCATAGAGCGCGTCGCCGCCTTCGACGACGACGGGAACGAGTACGCGCGGATGGCTCGCGAAGAGTACGACGTCGACCCCGAGACGTACAAGGCCGCGGCGCTGTCTGCGCTCGAAGACTTAGACGAGAGCACCGGCGACGAGCTGGCCGGCGACAGTTCCGCGGCCGGCGACGGAACTGACGGTTCCGCGGCCGACGAGCCGACAGAGACGCCGGATCTGTAGCGCGGAATCGTCGCGTCGATCGGTCTGTGACCGGCGGCCGATCGAGCGCGGCTGCGGAGAGATCGGGAGTTAGACCGCTCTCCGGTCGGTTCCGACACGGATCCTGCGATCGTCTGACAAACGTTTAAGTATTCTGCGGGACGAATGGTCCGGTAATGGGCAACAAAAACAAGACGATCTCGTTCCGCGTCAACGAGGACGCGTTCGAGACCCTCCGTGACATCGCCGAGGAGCGCGACATATCGCTTTCGGCGGTCTTCCGGGACTACGTGGATACGCTGGTTGCCCACGACGGACAGGTCCGGGTCGTTCCGGAGGCTGAACTGGACAGCATGGGCGAGAGCGGCGAGTCGTTCCCTCCGAAGATCGAGGTGCCGAAGAGCTTCGTCCGCGAGCACGAGCGGCTGGAGCTGGAAGCGGATCACCTCCGTGAGCAGTTAGAAGAGCACAAACGCTACGTCAACTACCTCCGCGAGCAGCTGGAGGACGGCGACGAAGAGGTGATCCAACTGGAGGACCTCGACGGCGAGCCGGACGAGCCCTCTTTCCGACTCGGGTGAGTCGCTGCCGGCACTGCCGACAGAGGCTCGCTCGCGTGGTCGGGCGGGAACCTGCTAGCGCCGCTGACGGCAGCAGAAAGTCTGGCGAGTCGGGCACGAATCGATTGAGTTCGTCCGATTATGTCGAAATACGCTGGACGGGTCCGTAGTTCAGTGGTCGATTTCTGACCATCCTAAACTGCGTACGAAACCAATAATACCCGGGCGGTGGACGATTTACGTATGAACAGGAGGGTTCGGCCGTGAGCGTGTTCGACAGGCCGTACGACGATCCGGTCCGCGTGCTCGACGAGGACGGCGCGGTCGTCGGCGAGGTCCCTGACGTCAACGACGAGACGCTCGTCGACGTCTATCGACAAATGCGACTCGCGCGGCACTTCGACGCGCGGGCGGTGAGCCTCCAACGACAGGGGGGGGTGGGGACGTACCCGCCGCTGTCGGGACAGGAAGGCGCGCAGGTCGGCTCAGCCGCGGCCCTCGGCGACGACGACTGGGTCGTTCCGTCCTACCGCGAGCACGCCGCCGGCTTCGTTCGGGGACGCTCGCTGAAGCGGACCCTCCTCTACTGGATGGGCCACCCGGACGGGAACCGAGTCGCAGACGGCGTCAAGGTCTTTCCCCTCGCCGTCCCGATCGCCTCGCAGATCCTCCACGCCACGGGCGCGTCGTGGGCGGCGTCGCTGCGGGGAACCGACGAGGTGGTCTGCTGTTACTTCGGCGACGGGGCCACGAGTGAGGGCGACTTCCACGAGGGGGTCAACTTCGCCGGCGTGTTCGACACTCCCACGGTGTTCTTCTGTAACAACAACCAGTGGGCCATCTCGGTTCCGCGGGCGCGGCAGACGCGCAGCGCGACGCTGGCACAGAAGGCGGAGGCGTACGGGATAGACGGCGTGCAGGTCGACGGAATGGATCCGCTCGCGGTGTACCGGGTCACGGAGGCGGCCGTCGAGAAGGCGCGCGACCCCGAGACGGACCGCCCGCGGCCGACGCTCATCGAGGCGGTACAGTTCCGGTTCGGCGCGCATACGACCGCCGACGACCCCACGGCCTACCGCGACGACGACGACGTCGAGCGATGGCAAAAGAAAGACCCCATCCCGCGGCTGGAGGCGTATCTCCGTTCGGAGGGGGTACTCGACGACGGGCGCGTCGCCGAGATCGAATCGGCGGTCGAGTCGCGGGTCGCCGACGCCATCGAGGCGGCCGAGTCGGCGCCGCGACCGGAGCCGCGCGAACTGTTCGAACACGCCTACGCGGCGGTTCCGACCGAACTCGAACGACAGCACGGCGAACTCGCCGCGGTTCGCGAGTCGCACGGCGACGCGGCCTTCTTGGAGGAGTAAATGACCGAGACACAGAATCTCACCCTGGTGCAGGCGATACGAGACGGACTGTACACCGAGATGCGCGAGGACCACGACGTGCTCGTGTTGGGCCAAGACGTCGGGAAAAACGGCGGCGTCTTTCGGGCGACGGAAGGCCTGTACGACGAGTTCGGCGGCGACCGCGTCGTCGACACGCCGCTCGCGGAGTCGGGCATCGTCGGCTGTGCGGTCGGCATGGCGTCGATGGGGCTTCGTCCGGTTCCTGAGATCCAGTTCTCCGGGTTCATGTATCCCGGGTTCGACCAGATAGTCTCGCATGTGGCCCGATTCCGCGCGCGCACTCGCGGACAGTTCACGATGCCGCTGACGCTGCGAGCCCCCTACGGCGGCGGCATCCGCGCGCCGGAACACCACTCGGAGTCGAAAGAGGCGTTGTACGCCCACGAGGCGGGTCTCAAGGTTGTTATTCCCTCGACACCGCACGACGCGAAGGGGCTCTTGGCGGCGTCGATCCGCGACCCCGACCCCGTGGTCGTTCTCGAACCGAAACTCATCTACCGGGCGTTCCGCGAGGAGGTGCCCGAGGAGCCGTACACCGTTCCGATCGGCGAGGCGGTCACGCGGCGCGAGGGCGACGACGTCGCCGTGTTCACTTACGGCGCGATGACTCGGCCGACCCTGGAGGCGGCCGAAACGCTCGCCGAGGAGGGGATAGACTGCACGGTCGTCGACCTCAGAACCGTCTCGCCGCTCGACCGGGAGGCGATACTCGAGGCGTTCGAGGCGACCGGCCGCGCGGTCGTCGTCCACGAGGCGCCGAAGACGGGCGGGCTCGCCGGCGAGATCACCGCGATCATTCAGGAGGAGTCGCTGTTGTATCAGGAAGCGCCGATCGGGCGCGTGACGGGGTTCGACGTGCCGTACCCGCTGTACGCGCTGGAGGATTACTACCTCCCGACGGCGGCGCGCATCGAGGACGGTATTAGGGAGGCGGTTGAGTTCTGAGTATGTCACTCAAAGAGTTCACACTACCCGATGTCGGCGAGGGTGTCGCGGAGGGCGAACTCGTCACTTGGCTCGTCTCGCCCGGCGACCGGGTCGAGGAAGATCAACCGGTCGCGGAGGTGGAAACCGACAAGGCGCTGGTGGAGGTGCCGTCGCGGTACGACGGCGTCGTCGAGGAGCTGTTCGTCGATGAGGGCGACGTCGTCCCCGTCGGCGACGTGATCATCTCGTTCCGCGTTGACGAGGAAGACGCAACTGACGACGAATCGGCACCCGCCACGAGCGAAAGCGGCGGCGAGGACGAGGCAGGAGGCGACGGGGAGAGGGTGGATTCGAGCGAAGGCGAATCCGATGCCGAGCCGGAATCCGATGCCGAGCCGGAATCCGATGCCGAGCCCACGGTCGCCGGCGGCCGGACGTTCGCGCCGCCGTCCGCGCGCCGGCTCGCCCGCGAGTTGGGCGTCGCGATCGGGGCGGTCGACGGGAGCGGCCCCGGTGGACGAGTGACTGAGGCCGACGTGCGAGCCCACGCCGAGAGCGGTTCGGGAGCAGACGACGGAGGCGTAGTCGTCGGCGACCCCGACGACGCCCCGACGCCGCGGTCTGCCCCCGGCGACGCGAGCGAGAGGAAGACAGCGGTCGCGAAGCGGAGCGAGACGGGAGCCGCCGGGACAGCGGAGGCCGCACCGGAGCCGGCCGGCCGCGAGACCACGCTCGCGACGCCGGCGACCCGCAAGGTCGCTCGCGAACTGGGCGTCGACATCGACGACGTGCCCACGGACGAGACCCGCGATGGAGAGGCGTTCGTCACCGAGGCCGACGTGCGGGCGTACGCTAACGCACTAGAAGGGGACGGACCGACGGGTGGGACCGACGCGGCGATGACGGGGTCTGAGACGCCCTCGCCCCGCGCGGTCGATATCGACGCGACCGATTCGGCGACCGCTCCGGCCGGCGGGGCGGCGAGCGAGACGGGCTCGGCGTCCGGCAGTTCGGCCGACGCCGTCGACACTGCAGACACCGTCGAGAGCGCGGAGACGATTCCCTACCGCGGCGTCCGCCGCACGATCGGCGAGCAGATGGAGCGGTCGAAGTACACCGCGCCGCACGTCACCCACCACGACACCGTCAGGGTCGACCGGCTCGTCGAGGCCCGCGAGCGGTTGAAACCCGTCGCCGAGGAGCGCGGGGTGAAGCTCACCTACATGCCGTTCGTGATGAAGGCGATCGTGGCGGGGCTCAGGGAGTACCCAGTCCTCAACAGCGAACTGCGCGAGGACGACGGAGAGATCCTGTTGAAAGACGAGTACAACCTCGGGATCGCCGTCGCGACCGACGCCGGTCTGATGGTGCCCGTGGTCGAGGACGTCGACGAGAAGGGGCTCTTCGAGTTGGCCGACGAGATTTCTGACCTCGCCGCCCGTGCGAGGGATCGGACGCTGAAGCCCGGCGAGATGACGGGCGGAACGTTCTCGATCACCAACTTCGGCGCTATCGGCGGCGAGTACGCCACGCCGATCATCAACTACCCCGAGACGGCCATCATGGGCCTCGGAGCCATCGAGAAGCGTCCCGTCGTACGCGAGCGCGGCGGTGACGGAACGGGCGACCGCGGTGGTGTCGGCGGTGACGGGCTCGCCGGCGGCGACGCGATCGGCCGCGGGGACGGCAGTGAGGTGGTCGCGGCCCCGACGCTCCCGCTGTCGCTGTCTATCGATCACCGCGTCGTCGACGGCGCGGTCGCGGCCGAGTTCGCGAACACAGTCATGGAACAGTTGAAAGAACCCCTGCTGCTCTTGAACGAACAATGGTAGTCGGAGACGTCACGACGGGAACGGAGGTACTGGTCATCGGCGCTGGACCGGGCGGCTACGTCGCCGCCATCCGCGCCGCACAGGAGGGACTCGACACGACCTTGGTCGAGAAGGACGCCTACGGCGGTGCCTGTCTCAACCGCGGGTGTATCCCCTCGAAGGCGCTCATCACGGGCGCGGGACTGGCCCACGAGGCCGGCAACGCGGAGTTCATGGGCGTCCACGCCGACCCGGCCGTTGACCTCGGCAAGATGATCGAGTGGAAAGACGGCGTGGTCGGCCGGCTCACAGGCGGGGTCGAGAAGCTCTGTAAGGCCAACGGCGTGAACCTGATCGAGGGCACGGCGTCGTTCGTCGACGAGACGACCGTCCGCGTCGCACACCGCGGCGACGGGCAGGGCTCGGAGACGCTGGAGTTCGAGCACGCGGTCGTCGCGACCGGTTCGCGGCCGATCCAGATCCCCGGCTTCGACTTCGCGGACGACCACGTCTGGAGCTCCGCCGACGCGCTCGACGCCGACGCGGTGCCCGACCGGCTCGGGATCGTCGGGGGCGGCTACATCGGCATGGAGCTTGCGACGACGTTCGCCAAGCTCGGGGCCGACGTGACGGTCGTCGAGATGCTCGACGAAATCCTCGACCCCTACGAAGACGACGTGAAGCGGATCGTCCGGAAGCGCGCCGAGGAACTCGGCGTGACCTTCCAGTTCGGCGAGGGTGCGAGCGAGTGGTCGGAGGGCGGCGACGGCGGCTATCTGCTTCACACCGAGACGGAAGCGGGAGAAGAGTCCTCGTACCCCGTGGACAAAGTTCTCGTCGCGGTCGGCCGCCGGCCCGTCACCGACGGACTCGACCTCGAAAACGCGGGGGTCGAGACGGACGAGCGCGGGTTCATCGAGACGGATGATCGGACGCGTACCGGGGTCGAACACATTCATGCCGTCGGCGACGTGGCGGGCGACCCGATGCTCGCGCACGCGGCCTCGAACGAGGGGGTCGTCGCCGCCGAGGTGATCGCGGGCGAGCCGGCCGCGCTCGACCGGCAGGCCGTTCCCGCCGCCGTCTTCACCGACCCCGAAGTCGGCACGGTCGGGATGACCGAGAGCGAGGCCGCGGAGGCCGGGTTCGACCCCGCGGTTGGCGAGATGCCGTTCAACGCCTCCGGCCGGGCGATGACGACCGGCCACACCGAGGGGTTCGTTCGGATCGTCGCGGACGAAGAGACCGGCTTCGTGCTCGGCGGCCAGATCGTCGGACCGGAGGCGTCAGAGCTGATCGCGGAGGTCGCGCTCGCGATCGAGATGGGCGCGACGCTGGAAGACGTCGCGGCGACGGTCCACACCCACCCGACGCTCGCGGAGGCGGTGATGGAAGCCGCGGAGAACGCCCGCGGGCAGGCGATACACACGCTGAACCGCTAGCCCGTTGGGCGGCGTGCCATCCGGGCCGCTAGTCCGCGGGCCGGCATCCGCCGAGCCGGCAACCGGGGTGGGCTACGTCGACGCCTCGTATCCGGCGTCTTCGACCGCACGCACGAGCGCGTCCGCGTCGGCGTCCCCTTCGACGATCGCGGCGTCGCGTTCGCGGTTTGCGCGCGCGGCCGTGACGCCGGCGACGCCCGACAGCGCCTCCTCGACGCTCTGCTCACAGTGTTCACACGACATTCCCTCGACAGCGATGGTCATCTCCATGACGTCGTTCGATAGGGGAGCCAAGACTTTGTGGATTGTTGCTTCGATGTCACCACTCAAGTGTGCGTTTGAGTTTTGGTTCGAAAGTGTTTCGAGCAACATTCTTGTGTCATCCGCGTCTCGAATTGGGTATGCGTGATCTAGACGAGACTGACGTGGAGATCCTCTCGCTTCTGGCCGCGGACGCCCGCCGGCCGTTCAGCGAGATCGGGGAGCGGGTGGGGTTGTCCGGGCCGGCGGTTTCCGATCGGGTCACCCGGCTGGAGGAGACCGGCGTCATCGAGGGGTTCACGGTCGACGTCGATCGAACGAAGCTCCGCGGTGGCGTCCCCGTCATGGTCGACGTCGACCTCGCGGTCGCCGCCGGACCGGACTCGGAGACGCTGGAGACGGCCCGAAAACGCCTTCGAGAGGCCGACGCCGTCGAGCACGTGTTCGTCACCGCCGAGGGCGACCTCCGATTTTACGCGCGCGTCGGGGGGCGAGCCGTCCGGGAGTGGCTCGGGGGGATCTTCGAGGGACTCTCGATCGACGACTGGACCGTCACGCTCGTGGACGAGGTCGAGTGGACGCCCTCGATCGACGGGGTCGAGTTTGCGCTGACCTGTGCGGAGTGTTCGAACACGGTCGACAGCGAAGGCGAGACGGCTCGGATCGACGGTGAGGTGTACCACTTCTGTTGTTCCTCCTGTCTGTCCCGGTTCCGCGACCGATACCAACGCCTCGAAGCGGGCGTGTGACGGTCGTCGGGGCGCACAGCGAGACGCAGGCCGAGCCGCGGAGACGCCGATGGTGGTGGGGTCGCGACAACCGACTGGACCGCGAGCCGGGGTGACGCGACGCCGATCGGGGCGTATCGGCGTCCAAACGGTGGGGATTTCCCGACTCAGACGGCGATATCAAAAAACTCCAGTACAGCCGCGTTAACCGGGACGCAAAACGAATTAAACCGCGTTAACGGAGTTTCCTTTTTATGTGGTACCGGCGGCATCACCCGAGTGGACATGAGCGACAGAACGATTTGGACGAAACCGGTTGCGCTCTTTGTGGTCGCGCTCATCGCGCTCGGCGCGGTGGCCGGGGGCGCGGCCGCCGCCGGCGAACTCGGCGTGAGCGTCGACGACACGGACGACGAACCGACGGTGACGGTGACAGAAAACGACACCGCACTCCAGAACGCGACGGTGACCGTCACCGTCGTCGATCCGGCGAACGAATCGTACGCCGGAGCGGGCGAGTACACGACCGACGAGAACGGCACGGTCGGACTTCCAGCGCCCGAAGAGACGGTCACGGTCAACGTGACCGCGACGGCCGACAACCGGAGCGCGTCGACGACGGTCGACCTCGAAGCGACGGCCGAGTCCGAACTCGGGCTCGACGTGGCGATCGACGACGGCGAGCCGGTCGTCACAGTGACCGACGGCGGTGACGCGGTCGAGAACGCCTCGGTCACCGTCACCACGGCCGACGGAGAGAACGTCACGTACGCCGGCGACGGAGACTACGAGACAGACGAGAACGGCACGGTGCCGCTGCCCGCACCCGAAGAGACCGTCACGGTCGACGTGACCGCGACCGTCGGGAATGACTCTATCGCGGCGACGGTGGACCTGACCGTCGAGGAGGTCGAGGAACCGGTGGAAGAGGAGCCGGCCTCCGGAGGCCCGTTCGGACAGCTGGTGCGTGACTTCATCGACCGCATCGGCGACCGCGAGGGCGGCATCGGTGCCGCGGTCTCGGACTTCGTCAGGGAGAACAACCCCGGCAACGCGCCGGATGACGCCGGTGCTCCCGACGGCCCGAACGACGCGGACGGGAACGCGAGCGACGGCCCCGGCAACGCGCCGGACCGTGCAGGTAACGGGAACGGAAACGACGGCGATCAGGGACCGCCCGAGAACGTCGGACCGGACAGTGACGACGACGCGGACGACGTAGATGAGGACGATGACGCAGACGAGGACGATGACGCAGACGACGAGCGCGGGCCGCCGGATCACGCCGGACCCGATCGTGACGACGACGCGGACGACGAGGACGACGACGCGGACGAGGATGACGCCGATGAGGACGACGCGGATGACGAGAACGACGACGCGGACGAGGATGACGCCGATGAGGACGATGAGAGCGACGAGAACGACGACGCGGACGAGGATGACGCCGATGAGGACGACGCGGACGAGGACGATAGCGATGAAGACGACAGCGACGCAGACGATGACGACGACGGCGGCTCCAGTAGCGGAAACGGGAATGGAAACGGAAACGGAAACGGACCGCCGTAGACAGGAGTTCGGAGCGGCCTGAGAAATAGAACTGCGATCGCGGGCGGAGCAGATTCGTTTTATCAGGTTCCTGTCGGCAGGGTTTAGTGCGGCGTGAGCGAACTGCGGGTATGAGCGAAACCGCGTACGCGCCGGTATCACAGCACCTCTCAGACGTGGAGGCGGCTCGGGAGGAGGGACGCCGGAAGATGGATTGGGCGCTCCAGCACATGCCGATCTTAGCCGCGCTCCGCGAGGAGTTCGAGGCGGCGCAGCCGCTGGCGGGCGAGACGATCGCGATGGCGATGCACGTCGAGGCGAAGACGGCGAACCTCGTCGAACTTCTCGCGGACGGCGGAGCCGAGGTGGCGATCACCGGCTGTAACCCCCTCTCGACGCACGACGACGTGTCGGCCGCGCTCGACACCCACGAGTCGATCACCTCGTACGCGGTGCGCGGCGTCGACGACGAGGCGTACTACGACGCGATGCACGCCTGTCTCGCCCACGATCCGACGATCACCGTCGACGACGGGATGGACATGGTGAAACTCGTTCACGAGGAGTACACTGACCTGATCGACTCGATCGTCGGCGGGGCCGAGGAGACGACCACCGGCGTCGATCGCCTGCGCGCGATGGACGCCGACGGCGAACTCCATTACCCAGTCTTCGCCGTGAACGACACGCCGATGAAACAGCTGTTCGATAACGTCCACGGCACCGGGGAGTCGTCGCTCGCGACCATCGCGATGACGACGAACCTCTCGTGGGCCGGCAAGGACGTCGTCGTCGGCGGGTACGGGCAGTGCGGGAAGGGCGTCGCGAAGAAGGCCTCAGGCCAGAACGCGAACGTCATCGTCTGCGAGGTCGACCCGCGGAAGGCCCTGGAGGCGCACATGGAGGGGTACGAGGTCATGCCGATGACCGAAGCCGCGAAGACGGGCGACGTGTTCATCACGACCACTGGCAACCGCGACGTGATCACCCGCGAGCACTTCGAACAGATGCAAGACGGCGTGCTGCTCGCGAACGCCGGCCACTTCGACGTGGAGGTGAACTTGGAGGACCTCGACGATCTGGCCGTGGACCGCTACGAGGTCCGTGACGGCGTCGAGGGGTTCGAGATGGAGGACGGCCGCGTGCTGAACGTCATCGCGGAGGGGCGGCTCGTCAACCTCGCCGCGCCCATCGCCCTCGGCCACCCGGTCGAAGTGATGGATCAGAGCTTCGGCGTGCAGGCGGTCGTGGTGCGCGAACTGGCCGAGAACGGCGATACGTACGAGCCCGGCGTCCACGACGTGCCCGACGAACTCGACCGGGAGGTCGCCGAGATCAAACTCGCCGCGGAGGGCGTCGAACACGACACGCTCTCCGACGAACAGCGCGAGTACATGGACAGCTGGGAGCACGGGACCTAAGCGGTCGATCGGACGTTTTGTGCATTTATTGAACAGGTGTATCTATTCGACAGACGCAGTGGCGCGCTTCCGAGCGGCCGCCACCGGCGGCCGCGAGGAGCCCGCGAGGTCGCCGGCGCGTAGCGCCGGCTGCCAGAGAATCTTCGATTCTCGCTGGAGTCGGTCGACGGAGCGAAGGGGAGGCGACTGACGAGGCTGGGGAGGCGTGAGGTTCGGGGCGGTGCTGCGCGGGCGGGACTCAAGACTGGGGCTTTGGAGACGTTCTCCGCCGATCCGCTCCCGGATAGTATAAACGTCGACCGCGCGACCGACGCGACCGGCGCTCACGCGCTCCCTTTTTGAACGACAGACGCGTACGGGGAGCAGTGACAGTCACCAGCGTCCACGACCCGAGCCACCGCGAGGCGCTGTGGGAACTGGAGGACGCCTTCGAGCGCGGCGACCTGATAAGCCTGTTCGGGCGCTGTTCGGTCACCTACGAGGGCCGCGCCGCCTCCGACCTCGGTGCGGGCGACCGACTTCTCGTGTTGAAACCCGACGGGGCCGCCTTGGTCCACACCGACGAGGGACGCCAGCCGGTTAACTGGCAGCCGCCGGGCTCGGAGCACCGCGCCGCGGTGCGCGAGGGGCGGCTCCGCGTGGTCTCTGCGAGAACCAATCCAGCCGAGACGCTCACCGTCGCCTTCGAGGACGTACAACAGCTCTCGGCGATGGCCGTCACCGGCGGGCGCGACCTCACCCTCCACGGCAGCGAGGAAGACCTCCGAACGCGAATTCTGGAACGCCCCGACCTCGTCGAGGAGGGATTCGAGCCGAAAGCGACCGAACGCCCCTCCAGCGCCGGCCCGATGGACGTGTTCGGCGTCGACGCCGACGGCACGCCAGTCGTCGTCGAACTGAAGCGGCGGCGGGTCGGCCCGGACGCGGTCGGACAGCTCGCGCGGTACGTGCGGGCGCTAGAGGAAGAGGTGGAAGCCGAAGAGCGCGATCTCGCGGTTCGCGGGGTTCTCGTCGCGCCGTCGGTAACGGACCGGGCCGCAGAGCGGCTGGCAGAGAGGCGGTTCGACCACGTCGCCCTCGATCCGTCGCCGGAGTGACGCCAGCACGGCGGTATCCGCGACCGACCGGTCTGACGGGGGCGACGCCGCCGTATCGAAGGCTTTATCGACGCAGCGGAGGCTACATCGGACAAGTAACCATGTCTGATAAACCCGCCTCTATGTATCGGACGATCGACAAGCCGTCCTACACCCGCCGCGAATACATCACGGGTATCCCGGGCTCGAAGATCGCACAGCACAACATGGGCGACCTCTCCACGGAGCCGGACGACTACCCCGTCCAGATCAGCCTTCGCGTCGAAGAGGAGCTTCAGATCCGACACGGGTCCCTAGAGAGCGCGCGCCTCTCCGCGAACCGCCACCTCATCAAAGAGCTCGGCGAGGGCAACTACAAGATGACGCTGCGCAAGTTCCCCCACCAAGTCATTCGGGAGAACAAGCAGGCGACCGGCGCTGGCGCGGACCGTGTCTCCGACGGAATGCGACAGGCGTTCGGCAAGCCGGTCGGGACCGCCGCGCGACTGAACAAAGACGACATCGTCTTCACCGCCTACTGCGACGTCGAGCAGGCACCCGTCGTAAAGGAGGCCTTCCGCCGCGCGTACAACAAGCTCTCGCCGCCGTGCCGCATCACGGTCGAACGCGGCGAGAAGCTGCTCGTCTCGTAGACGACCGCGCGGCGTTTTCCAGACTAGTTCGAACGTCATCAGCCGCGCCGCCAGAGCCGCGCTCGCGGCGACGACGCGCCGGCGGCGACGGCGGAGAGACGACGAGCCGAACTCCTGAAATACCTCGCTCGCGTACCGGCGAGTAGTGTCACAGCAGTTGGCCGAGGTCGAGACGCTCTTTCTCCACGAGGCGCGGAGCGACTACACCGTTGTCGCCACCCGCGACGGGAGCCGCGTGCTCCGCGGGCGGCTCGAACTCAAGGAGACGTCGGCTGGCCCCCGACCGGGAAAGTTCCGCGTCGTTCGCGACGGGGAGGACCATCCCCGCCGCCCCGACGAGTTCGTCGATCTCGCGCGTGCGGCCGATCGAATTCGGATATCAGAGCAGACTGCCCCGGAGAACCGCGAGCGCCTCGAAGCGATGTTTGACGGCTACCAGCTGGAGTCGCTCACCGTGCGAACCTGTCGGCGGTGTGCGAACGACGGGCGGTACGGCCCGATCACGGCCGACACCGCGATCGAGCACAACGACGAGTTGATCTGTCAAGACTGTGCTCGGCGGGAACTGGAGCGGGAGTTGTCGTACAAAGGGGAGTTCACGGGCGCGGCCGAGGAGCGTCTCGAAGAACTGCTGTACGAGTCCGGTGATTTAGACCGGATCGTCAATCTGCTACAGGGCGGGCTCGATCCCGACCTCACGAAGTACGACGAAGTGTCTGCGAACGTCGACGACGTCTCGCCGGTGTCGACCGCCGATCTGGATCTCCACCCCGATCTCGCGGACCACGTCCAGGGACGGTTCGACGAACTGCTTCCGGTACAGAGCCTCTCGGTGCGGAACGGTCTGCTCGATGGCGACGACCAGCTCGTCGTGAGCGCGACCGCGACGGGGAAGACGCTCGTCGGCGAGCTGACCGGGATCGACCGCGCGCTGAAGGGAAACGGGAAGCTCCTCTTTTTAGTCCCGCTCGTCGCGCTCGCCAACCAGAAGCACGAGGACTTCGAGGACCGCTACGGCCACTTGCTCGACGTCTCGATCCGCGTCGGATCCTCCCGGGTGAACGATGACGGCAACCGATTCGACCCGAACGCCGACGTGATCGTCGGCACCTACGAGGGGATAGACCACGCGCTCCGGACCGGCAAGGACCTCGGCGACGTGGGGACGGTCGTCATCGACGAGGTCCATACGCTGAAGGAAGGCGAGCGCGGCCACCGGCTCGACGGGCTCATCTCGCGGCTGAAGTACTACAGCGAAGACCGGATGGAGACGCACTCGGGGTACGACGGCACGCAGTTCGTCTACCTCTCGGCGACGGTCGGGAATCCCGAGTGGCTTGCCGAGAAGCTGCGGGCGACGCTGATCGAGTTCGAGGAACGGCCCGTCCCGATCGAGCGCCACGTCACCTTCGCCGACAGCCGGGAGAAAGCCGACATCGCCGACAAGCTCGTCAAGCGGGAGTTCGATCAGAAGTCGTCGAAGGGGTACCGCGGGCAGACGATCATCTTCACCAACTCCCGCCGCCGATGCCACGAGATCAGCCGGAAGCTCAGGTACGACTCCGCGCCGTACCACGCCGGCCTCGACTATAAACGCCGCAAGCAGGTGGAACGACAGTTCGGAAATCAGGATCTGTCCGCGGTCGTTACGACGGCGGCGCTCGCCGCTGGGGTCGACTTTCCCGCCTCGCAGGTGATCTTCGACTCGCTGGCGATGGGGATCGAGTGGCTCTCCGTACAGGAGTTCTCCCAGATGCTCGGTCGGGCCGGGCGACCGGACTATCACGACCGCGGGCGAGTGTACCTCCTCGTCGAGCCCGACGGCGTCTACCACAACTCCATGGAGCGCACGGAAGACGAGGTCGCTTTTACCCTGCTCAAAGGCGAGATGGAAGACGTCTCGACGCACTACGACGAGACGGCGGCGGTCGAGGAGACGCTCGCAAACGTCGTCGTCGCCGGCAAGAAGGCCAAGCGCCTCAACGATCGGATGATCGGCGAGGTTCCGACAAAACACGCGATCGGGAAGCTGCTGGAGTGGGAGTTCATCGACGGGTTCGATCCGACGCCGCTCGGTCGCGGGATCACGAGGCACTTTCTCGCACCCGACGAGGCTTTTTTCATCCTCGATGCGATCCGGAAGGGGACCGATCCGTACCAGATCGTCGCCGATCTCGAACTGCGCGACGACGAGGAGTGAGCCCGCGGCGAACCGACGGGAGATGCGTGCGAACCGTCCACGCGGGTCGAGACGCAACGAAACGCTTTAGCGGCCGATGCGGATAGATATAGGTGTGGGACCGTGGGTTAGTGGTATACTCCGGGCCTTGGGTGCCCGTGACCCCGGTTCGAATCCGGGCGGTCCCACTTCTCGCGGCGAACAGTCCCGTGAGCCGCGAGTATAGATTTCGGGATCGAACTACGCGAGACGAGCGGAACGAGTCTCACTATCGAGCTCGAATCCGGGCGGTCCCACTTCTGCGGCGCGAGCGCCGCAGTCGTGAATCGGATTCGAAGCAGAGTGTGGAGCGGCGAGGATGACGTGCGGACCCCTCGATCCGCCTGCCGCCTTTCGAAATCCTTTTGTCTCGAATCGGCGTTACTCCGAATGCGCGCCGCCTTAGCTCAGATTGGGAGAGCACTCGACTGAAGATCGAGCTGTCCCCCGTTCAAATCGGGGAGGCGGCATATTCTGAACCTGTGAGCGGAGCGAACAGGTGAAGAAACGACGCCGGACCGATTTGTGCCTGGAAGTCGCAG